>DATEKC010000102.1:0-20653 GCA_035277665.1 Terriglobia bacterium | reverse complement strand
CTTTTGGGTTGCCGCTGCGGCCTTGATGGTGGCGATGCTTGCGGCCACGGGTGAGATGGAAGGCGCGGCGGCGTTTCAGGTGACGGCGCCGCCCGGCCATGACCAGGTCATCCGGGTGGGCATCATCCAAATGAATGCGCGGGTCCTCGACAAATCCTACAACCTGAAGCAGGCGGAAGAAGGGGTCCGGCAGGCCGCGGCCCAGGGTGCCAAGATCATTTTGACGCCTGAAGTGGCCGTGCAGGGTTATCCACGGGTGGACCTGCAACCGGGTGAATCGTTGTACGACGACCGGCTGGTTGCTGCGCGCGAAAGGATTCTGGCAGCGGCGGAGCCGATTCCGGGGCCCTCCACGGAGCGCTTTGCGGCGCTGGCCCAAAAGTATGGCGTCTGGATCGTTTTCGGCATGGATGAGAACCGGGGCGGGAAATTATTCAACACCGCCGTTCTGATGAATCCCGCGGGCAGGATCGTGGGCACCTACAGCAAAGTCCACCTGCAGAACTGGATGGTTGCATCCGGCGTGCAGCACGGCGACGGCTTTCCGGTATGGGACATCGATGTGGACGGCGTGCGCGTGAAAGTAGGCATCGAGATCTGCTATGACGTGCAGCATCCTGAATCGACCCTGGAACTCGCCCTGGGCGGAGCGGAAATTGTCTTTATTCCTTACTGCACGAACGATTTTTCACGCCCGCTGCTGATCCATCTGTTTGAGACCACGGCCCTCGAAAACCAGCTCTACATCGTGCGCGCGAACTACGCCGAGCCCCGCAATTCGGGAACCAGCTCGATTATTAATTACGAGGGCCGGACCGTCAGCCAGCTCGGCGATCAACCGGGAGTCCTGCTGGGCGAGCTTGATGTAACGGCGTTGAGAAAGACCCGCGCCGAATGGAATCCCGTCTATGGCCTGCCGAATCGTTATCCCTCTGCCTATAAGCGCCTGCGCGAAGGCGCATCGGGCAATCCAGAGCCGTAGGACAGCCGGCCGGAATCATCACAAATGCGTTTCAGATCGGGTGTGCGGCGGAGAATAGCTTGACAACGGCCTGCCGCGCAGTTGTACTGGTGTATCGCCATTCATTTCATCTCTGTGGTTGCGCGGGAGGTGCGCTCGTGTTGCAAAAGAAGAGAGTTCCGATGGACGAGGCCGGGCACAACGGCCAAGGCCCTTTGCAGTTGGTTATTCCCGTTTTCTTCATTTTTCTCGCCTTCGCTTTTGGCGCCGTGGTCCCATCATTCGCGGCCGCTGCTGGAAACAAACCCCTGGCCCCCACTCCACCCATGGGATGGAATGACTGGGCGCATTACCAGTGCGGCTTCACGGCCGATACCATTCTGGATAACGCCCGCGCCCTGGTTTCGACCGGCCTCTCACGCCTCGGCTATGACACCGTTACCATCGATGACTGCTGGATGCAGAAGGACCGCGACGCAAAAGGCGACTTGCAGCCAGACCCAAAGCGCTTCCCGAACAGCATGAAACCTGTGGCCGATGCCATCCACGGAATGGGGCTGAAGTTCGGCATCTACGAAGATTCCGGTTCTGAAACCTGCGGCCGGTTTGCAGGCAGCGGCCAGCCACAGGGCGGCGGGCAAGCCCACTTTCTCGAGGATGCCCGGCTGTTTGCCTCCTGGGGCGTTGATTACCTCAAGCTGGACGGTTGCAACGTTTACGTGCCGCCCGGTGAAAGTGAAGAACAGGCTTATCGCATGGCCTACGCGGCCGAGCATGCGGCTTTGCAGCAGGTGGACCGGCCCATCGCCTTTTCGGAGTCCGCGCCTGCCTACTTCCAGGGTACTCCGCAGTGGTACGACGTGCTGAGCTGGGTGGGAAAGTACGGCCAGTTGTGGCGTGAAGGCACCGACATCTCGAACTATCATGCGCACCCGCTTCCCGCGCAATTCCGCCGCCGGTTCCCCCAGCTCACACGATACCAGAGCATGGTGTGGAACTATTCCTATAACCAGCCGCTGGGCCGATTCCAGAAGCCCGGCAACTGGAATGATGCGGACTTCATCATCGCCGGCGACATCGGCATGAGCCTGCCGGAAAGCCGCACCCAGATGACCTTGTGGTCGATGATGTCCGCGCCGCTGATCCTGAGCTCGGAGGTAGGGAAGCTCAGCCATGAAGCGGTTGCCATTGTCGGCAACAAGGACGTGATCGCGATTGACCAGGACCCGCTGGGCAAAATGGCTACACTGGTGCGGCGCACTCCGCAGATAGACGTACTTTTCAAACGCCTTTCCAGCGGTGATGACGCCGTTGCGGTGATGAACCACGGCGACGCGCCGGTGAGCGTCAGCGTGACGCCGGCAGATTTGGGCTTTGCGGCGTCAGGATGCCAACTCGATGCTAAGGACCTCTGGAGCGGCAAGGAGCAATCGGCTGCGTCAACTTTGCAGGCGGAAATAGCGTCGCACGACGCCGCCCTGTGGCGCGTTCATCCTTCTTCCGAATGCGGCGAACCGGGGCGCACGGGAACGATCACCATGATCACCGCGACGAGGCGGCAACGCAGTATTGATGGTTACACGCGCTGCCTGGCCGCTCCGGGGACCGTGGAGCCCTGCGCCGGCACAGATGCGGAGAGATGGACGGTGGCTCCGGAAGGCACTCTGCAATCTTCCGGCGGCGAATGCCTGGCGGTTGCGAACGGCCAGCCGGCGATGCAGGCCTGCAGTTCCGTGAGCGCGCAGCACTGGCGCTATACGCTGAAAGGGGACCTCGTCAACAACGGCAACCTGCAGTGCCTCACTGCCGCCGGGCCGGAGAGCAAACCGCAAAGCCTTGAGATGCAGGTCTGCGGAGATAACATGGCAACGCAGATATGGTCGCTGCCGAACTGAGGGAAGCGATGGACCATCTATGGAAGCCGCCTTGCTGACGCGGTTGCGCCAGATCGAAATCGGCGAAGTCCCGGAACCGAAACTGAATGGTCCGCGAGACGTCCTGCTGCGCATTGACGCGGTGGGCGTGTGCGGCTCCGACGTGCACTATTACCGGACGGGGCGCATTGGCGCGGCGGTGGTGAAGTATCCGTTCGTGGTGGGCCACGAGTGCGCCGGGACGGTGGAGCAGACGGGCGCGGAAGTGCGCGGGTTGCAGCCCGGCCGGCGCGTGGCCATCGATCCGCTGGTGGCCTGCGGCCACTGCGACCAGTGCCGTGCGGGGCGTGCCAACACCTGCCGCAACCAGCTCTTTCTGGGCAACCCGGGCGAATTGTCCGGAGGGCTGGCGGAATACGTGGTGCTGCCCCAGGAGTGCTGCCACCCCATTCCGGAATCCATGTCGGCCGCGCAGGCCGCCATGATCGAGCCGCTTTCGATCGGTGTCCACGCGCAGAGGCTCGCGCAAATTGAAACAGGCGCAACAATTGCCATCCTGGGTTCGGGGCCCATCGGCTTGAGCATTCTACTGGCGTGCCGCGCGGCGGCGGATTGCAGGGCGTACATGACGGACTTGATCGATGCGCGGTTGAAGATGGCGGCGCAACTGGGCGCAGCCTGGACCGGCAATCCCCGCCAGGCTGATGTGGTGAGGGCCATTTTCGAAACTGAGCCGGATGGAATGGACGTTGTGTTTGAGTGCGCGGGCGAGCAGGAAACATTGGACCAGGCCGTCGATCTGCTGAAGCCAGGCGGAACGCTGGTGATGGTAGGCATTCCGGAATTCGACGACGTCAGCTTTCCAGCCCACACCCTGCGGCGCAAGGAACTGACCATCAAAAACGTGCGGCGGCAGAACCACTGCATCGCGCCCGCCATCGAACTGGTTTCCAGCGGCCGGATCGACATCGATCCCCTGCTGACCCACCATTTTCCTCTGAGTGAATCCGCCGCGGCTTTCGAAATGGTTTCCGGCTATCGCGACGGCGTCATCAAAGCCATGATCCACGTTGGGGATAACGGCTGATCGACGGCCCAAAGACAATGTTGCCTGCACGGGCGACGACCATCTCCCCATCCTCCCGGCTTGCTCTTGGGCCGGTGTGAAAAAACTGGTTTGACCAGAGCTCGCCGGGTGTACAATCCAATTACCCCTGATGCAAATAAGAAAATCTGAATGGTCTACGCTCATCTGTGAGCAGGGCATCAACAAGAAAACGTCCGCAAAAGGAGGCGACCTCGATGTCTGACAAAATGGAACGGATTCCTGAGAAAACCCGATGGGAGATGGCCACGAAAGGATTGACCGGCGCGTACAGTGCCATTTCAGCCGCCTTTAGTAAGGCAGCAGGACAAGACAAATTTGAAGCCTTCAATGGATCGTTCTGGCATGAAGCAGGCAAGGGTGCAAAGCCTTTTGCCGATTCTCTCGGATTGCCCACCAAAACGGCTCCGGAAATCGAAGAGGCAACGCACCTTCTGGCTCGAGCCTCAATGGGGCCGGAGTTTGTGTTTGAGGTGGCCGAAGCGACCAAAGACCGATGCGTAGGAACAACGACCCGGTGCCCCTGGCACAAGAGATGGGCGGAGTTGGGCCTGGACGTTGACATCTGCAGCGTGGGGCATCAGAGATGGGGAGATGCGGCAGTCGAAAGTTTGAATCCGAATTTTACTTTCAAACTCAAAAAGAACATGGTGCGCGGCGATGCGCATTGTGAGTGGGTCGTCGAACGGAAGAAGTGATGTGCTGCCTCGGCTGCCTCATGCAGGGGCAGTCTTCGCATCGCAGGTTCTGGGATACTGTTTCTGGAGCGGGCGGCCGAGGCGGCAGCACCGGTTTCTCATGCTTTCACAAACTGCAGGGTTTTTGTCTGCGCGGGAACATCGACCAGCGCGGCCTTCGCTCCGTTGCTCGGCTTGATGGAACATTTGAGCGGCTTGTCGTCCGCCTGCGCCGCGCAGGAACTCCACGCGGCAGGCAGGGTCCACTTAAGCGTTAGCGGCACGTCGTAGATTTTTGAATCCAGCGGCCAGGAGAGCGCGAAGGCGGAGGACTGGTCGGATGACTCACCCGCCTCGACCTTCAGCACCTTTGATTCCTGAATATAGCGGACGACGTCGCCAAAAGTAGCTGTCCATATCTCGCTATGTTGCGCCAGAAATCCGGCCAGCTCGTCAAACGCCTGGTTGGTAACCGAAAGCCACTGCCCGCCGACACCGTGAAAAACGAATACGCCCCAATTATGGCCCTGGCGGGCGGGTTCGAGCTGGGCCAGCAGGCTGGGAAAATCCTTCCCAACCGTCCAGCCCAGCACCGGCACGGTGAGCGGGTTGATGTCTTCCGCCACGACAGGCGCCCAACTGTTGTAGGTGCGCGCGGCAAAATAAAACTGCGCCACGTAGTCCATGTAGCGCGCCTGATTGCGGGCCAGGTCGGCCTCGCCGCCGAAAGTCATGTCGCCGCAGGGATAGGCGAACGTCAGGCCCCGCTGGATGCCCAGCCGGGAGATGATCGCCTCAGAGCTTTCCTGCATTTCCTTCAGCATCATTTCGGGAGTGTAGTCCTGCGAATGGGGTTCGATCGCCTTCAGCATGCAGGGGTGGTGAACGGTGTGGCTGGCAATTTCATTTCCTTCCGCGGCGAGACGCTTCCAGCCGTCCGGGCGCTCGCGCCATGTGCTTGAGGGGCCGGTCACGGCAAAGAATGTGCCGTTCAGGCCGTGCTTCTTAAGAATCGGGCCGGCGTTATCGAGCTGTGACTGCATCGCGTCGTCGAAGGTCAGGCTGACGGCGGCGCTGCGGTCGCCCGGCCACGGCGTTGGCTTGGGAAGCGAAGTCTCCGATGCGGAAACGCCTACCGAAGGCAACATCGCTGCGGCGGCTGCCACTCCCAGAAATCGACGCCGGCTGATTGAATATTCCATTGGTTTAGCTCCTCTTCTTTTCTCGCCTGCTCCGCACAACCGCAAACCGCGATTCATGCGCCAGCGGAGTTCCGCATAAGAATACCAGCACTATGCCCGGCAGCCGGGCATGCCACCGGCTTTCCCCAGGGCGTGATCGGCCGGCACGTTCCTGCCGCTCCAGACTTTCTGCTGAGTCCACGGCTGCGGCGGGTTTTTCCAGAACGGGTCGTCCGGCGGAAGGCCCAGTGGAAGCCACGCAGCCGAACAGAGATAGCAACTGCCCGTGGAAATATATCCTTCTCCGATGGCGGGCTGATGTCCGCAGAATCCCACCGTCAGCCAGCCGTGCTCGTCAAAAGTTCCCGGCGCTTCGATCATCCGGCGCATCACCGCCGTCAGAGCGCACCGGACCTGTTCCGGCGAGAGGCCCTCCGGAAGCTGCCGCCGCAGCGCGATGCCGGCTAGCAGATGAAAGGCCCCGAATCGATAGGCCAGCGACCTGCCGATGGCGGGATAGGTTCCCTCGGGGCTGATGAGCCGTTCCTGGATGGCCGCGTAGCGCTGCGCACGCGCCAGAACGGCCGGCCGCATCGCGTCCCAATCATTGGAATGCTTTGAGACGGTGTCCAGCACGTCGAGCAGCATCGGCTGGATGACGTAGCTGTTGTAATAGTCCCAGTGGAACTGCGGGCCGTCTCCATACATGCCATCGCCCAAATACCAGCTTTGGTGCTCGCGCAGCGCATAATCGACGCGCATCCTATCCCACCACTCGCCCATCAAGCACAGCGCAGCCTCAATCATGGCGCTGAACAGGAGCCAGTTGTTGAATCCCGGACGGATGACCCGCGTGGATTGCAATGCCTTCACCAAATTGCGCCGGGTTTTCGTGTCCAGCTTCTCCCAAAGTTGAGTGGGCGCGCGCAGTACCGATTGGGCCAGGAACGCCGCGTCCACGACGGGCTGGGAGCCCTGGTTGAAATTCATGTAGTCGGGAGACTCGGGGTCTGTGGCCGCCTGGATTGCGGCACGGGCCCAGTCGATATACTGATGCCTCAACCTGCCTTCCGGCCCCTCAGCCGGTCCGGACTCCAGCCACGGCGAAATACCACAAAGCAGCCGCCCGGTTGCTTCCAGATAAGTGAATCGGCGGCGGTCTGCAACGTCGCCGTGCGGCGCTTCAACCGGCATCAACGCCTTCAACTTCCGCTGGCTGAGCGCCCGCAGGACGGGACCCGCCACGCGGGTCAGGACCTCGACCCAGTAGTGGCGATCGTCTCCTCCGGTTGCTTGTGGCAACACCGATGAGAACGCCGGCGCTGCGTTCAGTGAGGCCAGCGCACCCGCGGCGGTAAATTCTCTGAGAAAGGTCCGGCGTGCGGCGCCCTTTCCGCTCCGCAAGGGGATCTGATTTGACATAGCCGCCTTTTTAACAGCCCGGCGGCGTTTTGGCAAGTGAAGAAGCGGGGGCGTGAAAATGCGTCCGAAAAAACCATGCAGCGAGTTACAAACCGGATGGGCTGTTTGATACCACAGGGGACGCCGCGCTAACATCTAAACAGATGAGGTGCAGGATGCGCGCGAGAGCTTTCCGGACGATGGTCATGATGGTGCTGGCGGGCCTGATGTTGTGCCCTCTGACCCTCGAGGCCGCGGCCATCAAGCTCTATTTGAAAAACGGAAGTTATGAGCTGGTGAAAAGTTATGAAGTGCAGGGCGACCGCGTGCGCTACTACAGCCTGGACCGCGGGGCGTGGGAAGAGATCCCCAAGTCGCTGGTGGATTTTGAAGCCACCCAGCGAATTGAAGCATCCACGAAAGCGGAACAGGCCAAACAACTCAAAGCTGCAGAGGAGCTCCAGAACCGGCGGTTTGAGATTCCCACCAACAGCGGCTACCAGATCAAGCCGGGCGTCCGGCTGCCCGGCAACGACGGTGTGTTTGCTTATGACGGAACGAGGGTGATCCCTCTGATCCAGGATCCCGCCAATGTGGTCACCGACAAGAAGCGTATTGCGCTGATCATGGTGATGCCCGGACCACTGCTCAAAAAACAGGCACTGGTGGTGCTGCCGGGCGACAAAGCCGCCGTGCGGATTACCTCGCCGGACCCGGTGTTTTACGTCGAGGATACGGACAACTGGCCCATGCGCGCGCTGCTGGTGCCGCTGAACAAGAAAAAGGACTCGCGGGTGGTCGAGAAAATTCAGTCCGGGATCGGCCTGGGGAAGTCCGGGGAAAAAAGGACGGACATTCCCCTCGAGCGGAAGCAACTGGCGGCGAGCGTCTACGAATTGAAGCCGTTGCAGCCGCTCGATTCCGGCGAGTATGCGCTGGGTGAGATGCTCGACCAGAAACTCAACATCTCCGTGTGGGATTTTGGAGTTGACCTGCCGGGCTCGAAATAGAACGTCCTGGAGATCTTTAAAGTTATGAAAGCGGTCCTCAGGAGTCAGAAAGCGCATGGAACCGCGTCGTGGCAACGCCGTTTCGCGCTTTCATCTTCCGCACGCCATAGTTCATCAACCGCTGCCAGCGATCAGCTTTCGACCGGCGGAAGGACAGAAGGCAGCGGCTACGTGCTCTGTTTTTCCGAGATGGATTTGGCCTGAGTAAACAGTAGCAGATAATCGCGCCCGCCGGCTTTGGAATCCGTTCCTGACATATTGAATCCGCCGAAGGGATGTCCACCCACCAGCGCTCCCGTGCATTTGCGATTGAAGTAGAGATTGCCCACGTGGAAGCGCTCCGCGGCCTTCTCAATTTTTGCCCGGTTCTTGGTATAGACGGCGCCCGTAAGGCCGTATTCGGTGTTGTTGGCAATCCGAAGGGCTTCATCAAAGTCAGCCGCTTTCAGCACGGCCAGCACCGGACCGAATATTTCCTCCTGCGAGATGCGCCCATCGGGTGGAACGTCGGCAATCACAGTGGGGGCAATGAAATGGCCGGGCCCGGAAGCTTCCTTTCCTCCCGCGACCAGGCGGCCCTCGGCTTTGCCGATCTTGATGTATTCCAGAATGGATTCTTTGGCGCGGCTGTTGATCACCGGCCCCATGTAGGTTGCAGGGTCTGCCGGATCGTCCACCTTGATGGCCTCAACCCGTTCCTTCAGTTTTTCGATGAAGGCCTCATAGACAGCCTCCACCACGATGGCGCGCGAGCAGGCGGAGCATTTCTGTCCCTGGTAACCGAAAGCCGAAGCCGCCACGCCTTCGACGGCAGATTCCAGGTCTGTCTCGCTGTCAACAACAATGGAATCTTTACCGCCCATCTCTGCAATGACCCGCTTGATCCAGATCTGTCCGGGCTGGTGCTTCGCTGCCAGCTCGTTGATGTGCAGCCCAACTTCCTTTGATCCGGTGAAGGCAATGTAACGCGTGTGGGGATGCGCAACCAGAGCGTCACCCACCGTGGAGCCGGAACCGGGCAGAAAATTCACCACCCCGGCAGGCATGCCCGCCTCTTCCAACGCCTCAAAAAACTTGTAGGCGATCGTAGGTGAATCGCTCGAGGGCTTCAGCACCACCGTGTTGCCGGCCACAACCGAAGCCGTCGTCATACCCGCCAGAATGGCCAGCGGGAAATTCCAGGGCGGAATCACAATGCCCACGCCCAGCGGAATATATTCCAGACGGTTCCGTTCGCCCGGCACCGGAGTGACCGGCTGGCGGCCCGCCAATCGCATCATCTCCCGGGCGTAAAACTCGCAAAAGTCGATGGCCTCGGCCACGTCGGCATCGGCTTCAGCCCACGACTTGCCCACCTCATACACCATCCAGGCTGCAAAGTGAAACTTTCTGTCTCGAAGAATCTTGGCCACGGAGACCAGCAGCTTTGCTCGCGCTTCCGCCGGCGTGCGGCTCCAGCTTTCAAAGGCTTTTCCCGCCTTCTCTATGGCCAATGCGGCAAGGCTGGCATCGCCCTTCGGAAATGTTCCTACAACTCGGGTCTTATCCGACGGATTGTAAGAATGGAAAGTCGTTTTGGTTTCGATGCGTTCAGAGCCGATCACGGCTGGATACTTTGCTCCGAGCTCTTTCTTGATGTCTTTAAGAGCCTGCTTCATCTGGCGGAAATGCTCAGGATTTCCCTTGAAGTCGCTTAAAGGCTCGTTTTTGAACGATGAAAGCTGCATTCGCGTCCCCCTGTTGGTTCCTCCCAAACCCCTCATTATATCGGCAACCGGAACAGCGGGGAATCGATATGCAGCTAATGAGCCTGAACTGATCTCGAAAGATAGAATTCACTGCTCGAAACGCGTTGCGGACGGCAGGCCGGGCGGATTGGGACAATCGACAGGAACGGCGCGCTCGCGAAGGCCGTGATCTATGTATACGGCTGGCACAACAGCCTCACGCAGATTCAATTGGGTTCGGCGCGGCCGTGGAAAATGCGGACCAGGGTAATGCGGGTTCCACCGTCATGAGGAGAAAGCGACACAATTTTGTCCTGGTCGTTGCTTTTGATCTCAAGAACGACCTTGCCCGCGCGGTTGGACTGGCTGAAGCTGGCGACTTCATCGCCTAGCTGCATCTTATAAAATTCCTGGACCTTGCTGAGCTCGTCGGGCGTGTTGAATTTCTCCGCTGCAATTCGAAGGTTGGATTCGTTGGGCAGGTCAAAGGTGAGCGAGAGGGAGTTGTCGTCATTGGAATCCTCTGCTCGCGTGGCTCCGGGATAAAGGGGGGGCCCCAGATGGAGGTCGCCGGCGCTCTGCTCCCTGGCGATTTTGAAGTTGCCCATCGGCGTCTTGACGGTAACCACTTTTGTGTCCGAGCCAGGCTCACTGACATTGACTTTGATGCCGTGGGAAAGGATGCGCAGACCGAACCAGACCATGAAGATTCCCGAAGCAATGATGAATCCTATAACCAGTAGGATCGCCCAGACAAAGTGCTTATCTACTGGCTTTCGCGCAGGGTTGCCGGGTGGCGGGGAAGTAGCCAAGACGTTCTCCTTTCTTATTACGCATTCTACCGCAGGCAGTCGACGGGCCGGGAAGAGATTTCCTACGGCTTAATGATTGATACGTTATGTTCCGGGCGCCGGTTCCAAAGAATGCCCCTGCCGTTCCGGGGAGCCTTTTGCTTCCTTGAGCGACGCCGCCTGATTTCAAGGCAAGACCTGCAAGGTTGCGAGGCGAGGGTTGTACTGCAAAGTTGGACTGTGCGCTGCGAAGCGGTTGGCCGGCCTTGAGGAGGCATGAAGCGGGTGTTATCCTGAATATTCATAGACAATGCGGATGCGGAGGTAGTAAAGCATGCAATTTCGAAAGCTGGGGCATAGTCCGTTTTCATTGTCAGCGATGGGCCTGGGATGCATGGGCATGTCCGAATTCTACGGGACACGGGACGACGAAGAATCCATCAGCGTCATCCATCGCGCACTGGACCTGGAGATGAACTTTCTCGATACGGCCGACGCTTACGGGAACGGGAAAAACGAAGTTCTGGTGGGCAAAGCTCTTCGCGGCCGCCGGGAGCAGGTGGTGCTGGCCACTAAATTTGCCAACGTGCGCGACGCCGCCGGGAACTTTATCGGGATCAATGGCAGGCCCGAATACGTGAAGCGGGCATGCGACGCCAGCCTGCGACGGCTGGGTACCGAAAGCATCGATCTCTACTATCAGCACCGGGTCGACAATACCGTGCCGATCGAAGACACGGTGGGAGCTATGTCGCGACTGGTGGAAGAAGGCAAAGTGCGCTGCCTGGGGCTTTCAGAAGCGGCGCCGTCGACCATTCGGCGGGCGCATCAGACGCATCCCATCAGCGCGCTGCAAACCGAATACTCGCTGTGGAGCCGCGATCCGGAAGACGAAATCATATCCGTCTGCCGCGAACTGGGAATTACTTTCGTGCCTTACAGCCCGTTGGGCCGTGGGTTCCTGACCGGCAGGTTCAAGACCCCGGAGGATTTTGAGCCGGGGGACTGGCGGCGCAATAATCCTCGATTCCAGGGAGAAAACTTCCAGCGCAACCTGGCCTTGGTGCGGCGCATTCAAGAAATGGCAAGAGCAAAGGGCTGCAAGCCTGCGCAACTGGCGCTGGCCTGGGTGCTGGCCCAGGGAGAAGGCATGGTGCCCATCCCCGGAAGCAGCCACGTGCCGCATCTGGAGGAAAACCTGGCGGCGCTCGACGTCAGCCTCAGCGCGGAAGACCTGAAGCGGATCGACGAAGTCGCTCCCAAAGGCGTCGCCGCCGGCGAACGTTATCCCGCGGGCGGGATGAAGGTGGTCAACCGGTGAAGAGACCCAGTAGGCGTGACCAATACGCGAGGGCGCCGGCCATGGCTTCCGGTACCGCGGCCCGGACCTCCTGTTCTCTTGGTTGTCCAGAGCACCGGCCACTTCCGCAATGTCCGACCTTGGCCGGTCGATAGGATGCGGAATCAGCAGTCTTGGTGTATCGACGTTGAACTCCCACTCCTCAGCTATACGCTGCGATGCCGGTGGCGCGCTCGCCGATGATGAGCGTGTGGATGTTGTGCGTTCCTTCATAGGTGAAAACCGATTCCAGATTGCACATGTGCCGGAAGATGGGATGCTCGTCGGCCACGCCGTTTGCGCCCAGGATGTCGCGTGCCGCGCGGGCAATCTCGAGAGCGATTTTGACGTTGTTACGCTTCAGCATCGATACATGGGCGAAGTCGGCGCGGCCCAGGTCTTTCAAACGGCCCACGTGCAGCGCCAGCAGCTGCGCCTTGGTAATCTCCGTAATCATTTCTGCAAAACGCGCCTGCACTAGCTGGTGCCCGGCAATGGGTTTGTCCCCGAACTGTTTGCGCAGTTTGGCATATTCCAGAGCTTCGTTGTAGCAGGCCATTGCGGCCCCCACTGCTCCCCAGCCGATTCCATAACGGGCCTGAGTAAGGCAATCGAGCGCCGCTTTCAGCCCCGTGGCGCCGGGAAGCAGGCCCGCGGCAGGCACGCGGGCGTCCTGGAGCGAAAGCGATGAGGTGACGGAAGCCCTCATTGACATTTTGCCTTTGATGTCTTTGGCGGAATAGCCCGGCGTGCCCTTTTCCACCAGGAACCCACGAATGCCTTCCTGCGTCTGCGCCCACACCAGCGCCACATCTGCGATTGACCCGTTGGTGATCCAGGTTTTTTCGCCGTTCAGAACGTAATCCCCGCCTTCCTTCACAGCGCGGGTGCGCATCGCGGCCGGGTTCGACCCAAAGTCCGGCTCTGTAAGGCCGAAGCATCCAATGGCGTTGCCCTGCTGCAACGCGGGAAGCCAGCGTTGTGTCTGCTGCTCGGAGCCGTAAGCGTGGATGGGATACATGACCAGCGCGCTCTGCACCGAAACAAAGCTGCGGAGTCCACTGTCAGCCCGCTCGAGTTCCTGCATTACCAGGCCGTATTGCACGTTTGACATCTCCGCACACCCATAACCGCTGAGATTGGCCCCCAGATAGCCCATTTCGCCCAGCGCTTTGACCAGGTGCAGGGGGAATTTGCCCTCGCGGTACCAGCCATCGATATGCGGGATAACTTCCTTGTCGGCAAACTCGCGCACCGTCTTTCGGACCAGTTTCTCCTCGTCGCTTAGGAAGGCATCAATCTCCAGAAAGTCAACGCCGTGAAACGGAAACATGCTCAGTCTCCTGCTGGGAATGATTGGTGTTGAAAGGGACGGCCGCTCGGTCGACGGGACTTACAAACCGGTTGAAATGCTCGTAGCCGCCCATGCTGAGAATTTAACACAGTTCTGCGTGTCGCTTCGGGACACCGGGGAGCGTCAGAATAAGGCATCTGATAATGTTTGACACGTATTGATAAGAAAAGACTTCAGCAAATTTTCGGTGTAGAGCACTCCGCAGCGCTTGCGCACCCTATGGTGACGGAATGCGCCTGCCTGGCTCTTTCCGGGAATCGACACTCCTGAAGGTCGGTCAACCCGAGCTGCACAGCGGCGTAGGCCGAGCTCATCCGATGCGCGGCACTCAATGGCCGGTTTATCAGCTGAACTGTTCGGCGTCCTTGATCTGCTTCCGAAGCTTCTTGAATTGCGCCTCTTTGGCTTTGTCGGGATTTTCTTTGAGCATTCCTTCAATGGACAAAACCATGCGATCTGCCACACCACAAAGCGTTTTCGACTGCCCCGGGTTGGCAAGGTATTTCGGGCCGAATAGTTCCACTCCCTCCACCACCTGTTTTTCGAGGAAGAGGGCGAAGTCCAGGCCATTCAGCTTGACGGGGCCGGCCTCCATCGCCGTCCGGGCTGCGCTGCTGTCGCCGCCAACCATCTCTGCCAGAACTCCGGCGATTGCCTTATGCTGAGCATCGACGGCTGCGCTGTCCTGCGCATCTTCAGGCACCCAGGCTCCCCTGCGGATGCGCGCAAAAGCATCGATAACCTGCGGGCCATCCACGCTCGGCCACGGAGCAACCAGAGTTAATCCTTGGGGGAACTCGTGCTTTGAAGTGATTTGCATAACGACTTCACCGAGACTCAAGGCCGCCTCGCTGCCGTACTGCAGTGCGTTACTGCGCCGGCGGTTATAGGAAGCGACCGACTGAGGTATTGTGGCCACCTCTGCACCCTTCATGTAAGTGTCAGCCAGTTCCCTGTAGGCGTCGATGCGGCCGCTGTAAATTACAGCCCTCAAAACTCTGGCATTCTGGGTGCCAGTGCTGCTCGAATCTCCTGCCGCCATTGCGTCCGTCAGGCTGAGCGCGCGGTCCAGATTGCCCTGTTTGAACATCACCTGTGCCTGCTCGTAATCCACTCCAGGGCCCTTGGGAGGCGAGGAGGAGGAAGAACAAGCTGCAAGAAAGGAAGTCAGCAACAGAGTTAGAATCCAGAGACGGGGTGAATCGGAATCCGAAGGGTCATCCTTGATCATCGTGAAACCTCATCGTGGGAGTATTAATAGCGGCGAGGACCGCCAACTGGGTGGGTGCCACGGGTCGGCCCGTAACGCCACTATTCTGGCGCTGATTATAGGCTCGCACAAAGCACACTTCAACTCCTAAATTTTGCGGAGGGAGCCCTTTGATTGGAGGGGTGCGGGAAGATCGCCCGGAACCGCTCTTGATACGATCCTGCTGCTTACGCTGTGGCTTCTTTTCCGGACACAAAAAAACGGATGAGCGGTGAGGAATAAGCCCTTTCTTCCTTTTAATCAGCAGCTTTTTCAGTGCCCTGGCACCTTTGAGGGCCCTGGGGACAAAGGGCTGGAAAAGACGCTACCCGCGGCTGTGGGGCGGCTGGAATGATTCCGGCTGTAACGTCAGCGGGACAATCAGCCTGCTGAAGGTCGGCATCAAAGAATTGAGCGGCATGACAGGCAATCAACACCACGGCATCATGATAGATGGGTGCCGTCAGGCGCGGGGCGACACCAATGGCAGGGCGAGGTGAGTGGAACACAAGCCCTTCCGGCCGACCCCGGGGCTTCCTTCAATTCCAACAGCCGGCGGGCATTTCGCAAAAAGCGCGCCTTCGGCAAGCCGCCTGCTTCCTTGAAGAAGCCTCGCTATGGTTCGCCAGCCGTTATCAGCAATAACCGTGAAGCCGCACCCGCTATTGGCCCGCTGGTTTGGGCGCCTGCTGGGAAGCGGCCGGGGACGCACCCGCCACGCCGGCCTGAAGGCTTGCGATCTGGCTCTGAAGATCCTTTGCAAGTTCTTCCAGAATCTGCACCTGCTGGGTCTTCCGGTCCAGGACCGATTGGAGCTTCGAGACTTGACGTTGAAGGCGTTGATTCTCCTTGCGAAGAACATCCAGTCCCTGCGGCGGGAACAACTCCTCAAGGTCTTTATTCTTTGCGGTCTGGTTGCGCAAACCGGTTTTGATCGACGAATAGGGTGAAACCTGGGCCTGCGACTCCCGGATAAGGGAGTCCAGGTCCTTGCGTTCCTGGGAAGGGGGACAAAGCTGCCGCAAAGCCATCAGGCGCGCCAGATCGGGTCGGTTTCTGCCGCGCTCCCAGTGCTGCACCGCTCCCTTCGTGGCATTCAGCAGGCGTGATAACCCTTCCTGGCTCACTTGTAGCTTCTGTCGTACTCTGCGAATCACTTTGGATACATCGAGCTCAGCCATCGGGGACCTTCTCCTGATTAGATTTCACTTGACATGACTATAATTATAGGCTAGTATACCATAGAAGTGCAAGTCCGGAAGCTTTTTATTTCTTCCGGATTTTTTTGTTGCGCCAAGGTCTCATTGGCACGCACCTGTTGCTTGGGGGGGAAACAGTGCTGGCAGTGAGGTTTTGGGCTCGCTGTTACCGTCCAAGTTTCCCCCGATACAATTCAATAGGCTATTCAGGCAGTACCAATTCACGAGAATTCTTAGTGGTATCACATGCTTTTGTCAATGAGCAAGCCTTCTTTCGCGGCACTATTGTTTACTTATGTTACACTTGACGCGTCGTATATTCATGCCTACCCGTCATTTGGGTGCATTCGTCAACTGCTGTCTTTTCAAATGTTTGGAGATTTTATTCTGTTGTCGCCTGCCATGGTTGGGTTTCCCGGATTGTCCTTCTCAATTAAGCTTTCCGGTTCGTGAAGGAGTCATCTTGAGCAAATCAAAATGCGGGGGGTCCTTTTTACCTTGCACCCCGGAAACCTGTCTGCAACCAGTTCCAGCTTATGGATGTCTCTTCGATCTGATTTTCGACCCAGACACAAGGAGGAGTACGATGAAAGATGCAAAACGGAGTCATGGTTTTATTTCTACTGCCACTTCGGGCGTCAGCTTTGAAGTGAGTGATGTATGTGAGGATATCAGACAGATCACGCAAGCCCGCCGATTCAACTTCAGTACGTGCTCAGCCGGAACGCCTGAAGGCCTCTCCTTTTCATCCACACGCTGTTCAGAAAGGGGTTGTGTCTTCCCCGCATCGTTACGAGGTAGCGGGAAATGCTCCTACCATCTGCACCAGCAGGAGGAACCTGCTCTTTTCCGTTCCCACCAACCTTCGGGGCTGCTCCTTGATCCTGCCAGATCCATGCCCACTGAGAGGGATGAGAGCGGAAGCCGCAAGCGCGACCGCCAGCGTATGACAGCCATCTGGGAACAATTCCAAAGCGACGGCACGGCTTGCCCGGATGATCCGGTATTGAAATAGGCAAAACACAGAATCGGGGCCTTTCTGGCGCGCTACGTAACGCTGGACCACATCTTTTTTGCGTGCCTGGCCGCCGGATAGGGCCGTATTGACTTCGAAATCCCGGATCCACCGGCTATCGGACCGCCTGGATTGACGCAGGGCCACTCCCAATCGAGGTGTTGAAGCATGGGATTCAGTTCGAAAGCATTTGATCCACCAGTGATTCCCGGGCACGTTCCGCGAGAGGATGAAATCCACACACTTCCGCAGTTGCTGCCTCCCACAGCTGCCTGGCGGATCCTCCGCAGGAGAACCGGAGGGCATATTTCACGGTCAACCTTCTACCGCTGGCTGGACAGCGGCAAGGTGTTTTCTCTTCGCATGGGTTCACGAATGTATGTTCCCTGGCAGGTGCTTCAGGAAGTGATTGGGCGATGCCTCAGCGGGGAACCGTTCTGATAGTGGGGCCAATGGGTCATATGCATTGTCTCGAAGGCCGCGTCCGGCGCGCACCGCGGTTCGCGAATGGACAGGCTCTCCAGGCTCCGCGTAGGCAAGCAACGAACATCATGAATAGAGCAGCCATCATTCGCATCGAAAGGAGTGGCATGATATAGGTTCTCGCAATTGGGGCATTCCATCATATGTCCGTGGCCGGGGAGGGTGACAATGCCAATGGATTTTGACATGGCAGTGATCGGTGGTGGGGCCGCGGGACTGACGGCTGCGGGGCTTTCCGCCTCATTGGGCGCGAAGACCGCCCTGATTGAAGAGTGCAGACTTGGAGGCGATTGCACCTGGACGGGATGCGTCCCCAGCAAGGCGCTGCTGAAAGCCGCCACCGTTGCCCAAAGCGTTCGTGCTGCCGATCGATATGGACTGGAAGCGTCGGAACCCCGGTTTGACTTTTCCAAAGTCATGGAGCGCGTTCACAAAATTCAGACCGCCATTTTCGATGAGGCTGATGCTCCGCCCGTCTATGAAAAAATGGGTATCGAAGTCATCGAAGGCAGGGCGCAGTTCATCAGCCCCGGGCAGGTTGAGGTGATCGGGCCGGGCGGCGGCAGGCGCCGGTTCAGCTCCCGATTTTTTGTGATCGCCACCGGTGGGCGCCCCGCCATTCCGCCCATCGAGGGGCTCGCGGTGACACCCTGCCTCACCAGCGAAACGGTCTTTTCGATTTCAACGCTGCCAGCCAAAATGCTTGTTCTCGGAGCAGGGCCGGTGGGAATTGAAATGTCACAGGCCTTCCGCCGCCTGGGGAGCGAAGTTACTGTGCTGGATTCAGAAAGATGCATCCTTCGCCGCGACGATAGCGAACTCTCCGCGCTCCTGCTTCAGCACCTTGCGGGCGAAGGCGTCCAGTTCCTGCTGGGAAGCACGGTGAAGAGAATCGAACACTCGGGCGGGACTGTCCGGGTGACGTTTCAGCAGGTTTCTTCGCCGGCGGAAGACTCGGTGGAGGGCGATGCACTGCTTTTGGCGGCGGGCCGGCATCCGAATATCGACGGCCTGGGCCTGGAGGCTGCGGGCGTCCAGGCCAGCGGCGGAGGCATCGGCGTGGACCAGCGTTGCCGAACCTCAGCGAGGAACATCTATGCCTGTGGCGACGTGACGGGCCTCTATCAGTTCACGCACATGTCGGAACACATGGCCAAGGTGGCGGTCACCAACGCCCTGCTCCGTCTCCCGATGTCGATGGATACGGCCAACGTCCCCTGGTGTACTTACACTGACCCCGAGCTTGCGCATGTTGGCGCTTCGGAAAGCGATCTGAAAAACCGGAAGCGGCGCTTTGCAATTTATCGCTTTCCCTTCAGCAAAATCGATCGCGCCGTGATCGATAGCGAAACCATCGGAATGGTGAAGGTCTTCGCCAGAAAGTCTGATGGAAAAATCTACGGGGCCAGCATTCTGGGCGCCCATGCCGGCGACATGATCGGGGAATTTGCGCTGGCCATGCGAAATAAAGTGACGCTGCGCAAGATGGCCGACACCATTCACCCTTATCCCACCTATGCACTGGGGAACCGCCGCGCCGCTGACCAGTGGTACGTCCGCAAGCAGTCGCGAATGTTTGTGCGCGTGCTCAAGCTGGTCTTTCGCTATCGCGGGCAACTGCCCGATACGAGCGACCCCGACCGGATTGTGTAAATTACTGCCGGAGCAGACGGCACACCGGCTCCGAATAGTTCCAGCTCGAAACCGCCTGGCGTTTTTCAGGAACCCAAATTCTCATACCATTTGACGTTGGCGGTGGATGAGCCGATGGCGACGATGTCCGGGCGGCCGTCGCCATTGATGTCTGCAATCGCCAGGCAGGAAGCAGCCATCTCCGTATCGAGCGTCTGGCGTTCCCAGGCGGTCCCATCCTTACCCGTTGCGTGATAGATAAAGAGCGAAGTTCCCGGGCCGCGATATCCGGCGATGATTTCGTCGTTGCCGTCGCCGTCAAGGTCGGCGCAGACCAGCGCGTGACCGCTCTTGAAGCTCGAATCAATCACCTGCCGATTGGCAAATCCGTTTTTCACTTGAGGGTAAACCACCACCTTGTCGCCGTGCCAGGGCTCGATCGTGGCCAGGAATCTGCGGCCCTGGACCTTGCCCACGTCGATTTCGCTGGCGCCGTGGTAGCTCTCGGTCTGGTCGCCCGCGGTCAGCAGAGTACGCTTCCAACTGAGATTCGCGCCGCGGCCCTTGGACTCAAAAAGGTTCACACCCTGGGCGCTTGCCGTGAGAATTTCGTCGCTGCCGTCGCCGTTCCAATCCATCACGTGGACACCGTGCGCCAGAGTCAGCGTGTCGTCGATCAGGTGCGGCGTCCATTGTGTTGATTCACGACCGGCGTTTTCGGCATGGCCTGAGAGCAGCGCCTCGGGCATCTGGAACCATGTGATCTGTGCGGGGACGGAATATTCTGGAGGCCTCGACCCGGCACCCACAATCGGCACGACCACCAGTTCGAGCCGCCCGTCGCCGCCGAGATCAGCCCAGCGAAGACGGTGCGCGCCGGGAACCCGGCCGATCAGCGTGACGGTCCATTCGGCGTCAAGCGACGCGCCTGGCCGCGCCCACCAGATTTCGCCTCCGTCCTCGGTATGGTCGAGATTGAAGCCACTTGCGAGCGCCACGCCCTGTGCTGGAAATCCCGACCGAAACAGCGGCGCCAGGCTGATGTTTTTCTCAGTGGATGTTGTGACGGAGCGCGTGCGCCACGTCGGGTCCTGATACCAGTCAACAATGTTCTGTTCGGAGCTGAGCGCCAGGATGTCGGGCCGGCCGTCGCCGTTTACATCGGCCACGGCAACCTGATATCCCTCGGGAATTTTTGCGACGTTGTGCGTCCGCCAGCGCGAATTGCCGCCACTTGCCGCTGCGCCAGCCATCGGCAAGCCGGCAAGCGCGCCGCCAGAGCCGAGCGAAGTCTTGAGAAATTTCCGCCGGCTCATGCGGGCCTCCAAGTGATTAGACTCACGCTGATCTCGAAAACGAAGCCGTGGCATACGCTTCGATTCTAAGCCCAAACCGCCTGCCCGGCCAGAGAATGAGATCGCGAGTCGCAGCCTGTCAAATTGTCTCGCTGCCAGGGGCACACGGCATGGTTGAGGGGCATCGCAAGCTTTGCATGGAGTAGAAAGTGACTGAAATGTTGTACCTCGATGATAATGTCCCCTTTTGTCCTCGATAGAAATGTCCCCTAATAGGACTTCCGGAAGGAGGTCAGATTGGGGCGAATGGAGATGAGTGAAAGAGAGTTGGGGCGAGTGGAAGTGCTGGGGAGGGTGAAG
>DATEKC010000101.1:0-3269 GCA_035277665.1 Terriglobia bacterium | reverse complement strand
AATCCTTCTAGAGACAATAGAACTGCCGTCTAGGGTATTTACGTCCCTTGGTGACTTCGTGCTTCGCGGTTAGTATGCAGACTGGCCAGACCCCCGCGTCACTGAGAACCTTGTGGAACGCAGACGATCGACACGTTTCCGTTTACGGTGCGAACTCGAGTACACGTGGACCAGTGAACTCGAGGAGCCGAGCTTGTGCCGCGGCTGGACCTCTGACATCAGCGCGGGTGGCCTGTTTGTGATTTGTCCCGATCGGCCGCCGTGGCCGGGCGGAGAAGTCCACATCGAGATAAAGCTTCCCTGCCGGATGCGCTCTGACCACCAATTGGTGCTGCGTGGAACTGGCACGGTAGTGCGTGTGGGCCAGAACGGAATGGTGGGGTTTGCTTTGAGCAGTTGCTCCCCCTGGACGATCTGTCGGCCGAAAGGTCAGTTGGCAGATAAGTGTGTGTGATTGCAGTCGTTTACAGATGATTTTTCGACTAACTGAGAGGGCGGAGCTGCGTGCGTACGAGGCTTGTGTTACGGGTGCATACAACTTCGCTCCAAAGGGCTCTTTTGAACCCGCTAGATTTGCCGAGGGGGAAGGAAAGTGAGTAAAAATTTCGAGTTGTTACGGCGAGCGGGATATAACGCTGGGTATAGCCTGGAAGCCGGCCAGACGCTGAAGCCACCAACGCCAGGTACAATTGCGCCGTTTGTGCCCCCGCAAAGCAAGGAAAGACCAGCAGAGTGGGTTCGAGCGCTGCAAATCATCCACAAACATTGGCGCTTGTCCGCTTTGTTCGCGGTTGTAGTGATGGGAACAGTAACCCTGGTTACATTTCTTACCCGTCCGATCTATGAACCCAGTGCCACTCTGGAGGTTGACCCCCCGGGAGAGGCGTTCTCGCTTAATGACCGGGTCGGTTCTGGAGACCCCGAGTACCTGGAAACTCAGGCCAAGAACCTGACCAGCGACAAACTGGCGATTGCAGTGATTCGCAAGCTGCACCTGGACCAGGTTCCGGAGTTCAGCGGCGAAAACCGGCCGGCCGAGCGTCAGGCCGCTGCCAATGTCGATCGCCACAGCGATGTCGCGCTGACTCCGGCTGAGAGTGCTGCTCTGGGCTCGTTCCACGCTGGCTTGAAAGTGACACGTGATACATCCAGCCGGTTAATCAAGGTGAGTTTTGCCAGTCATGATCCGCGGCTTGCGGCAGCAGTCACAAATACGGTGCTGTCCACATTCATAGAGCAGAATTTCGAAACCCAGCATGACGCGATAATGCAGTCTACTGTCTGGCTCTCCCGGCAGTTGGACGACGTGCGAACCAGGATGGAAGAATCAAATCGCGTGCTCGCCAATTTTCAGCAAAAGATCGGCGTTGCGGATGTGGACGCAAACAAGAGCACTTACACCGAGCAAATGGCGGAGCTCGATCGCCAGCTCACCCAGGCGCAGGCGGACCGTATTCAACTGGAGGCGTTGCTCAACAGCGTAAAATCCGGCAGCCCGGACGCTCTCCCGGAGATCCGGAGCAATCCCGTGGTGCAAGGATTGACCTCCAAACTGGCTGACGTCCGCGCTCAGTTATCGCAGGACATGGTGGTTTATGGGCAAAACCATCCCACGGTAAAGAAACTTCGCAGTCAGGCTGACGAACTGCAAAACCAACTCGATGGCCAGAAAACCGCTATTTTGAATTCCTTGCGGACCAGCTACGCTGCCGCGCACGCGCGCGAGCAGCTCATGAATGCCGAGCTTAAGGGCGCTACAAGTCAAGTCAATCAGATGGCGAGGTACAACGCGCTAAAAAAAGAGGCGGAAGCTAACGCCGACCTATACAACAATCTGTACGCGCGCATCAAGCAGGCTGGTATCGCTGCCGCCTCCAATTCGAGCACTCTTCGGATTGTCGATGAAGCCAGAGTGCTGAACTGGCCGACGCGTCCCAAACGGGCACTCAACCTTATGGCCGGGTTCTTGGTGGCTTTGCTCGGCGGCATTGCCCTAGCTTTCCTCCGGGAACAACTGGACAACCGCATCTTCACACCGGAAGACGTGCGCTACTGGCTGGGTGCGTCCAACGTTGGGGTGGTGCCCATGTTCTTTCAGGGACACGCTATGCCACCGGGCAACGGCTTACGCTTGCCGGTGGTGGCGGGCACAGAGAAATTCGCGCCCGGAATACGGTACATGCTGCAACAGCCCCACTCCCCAGAAGCTGAGGCGGTGCGTGCGCTTTATACCTCGATCATGCTATCGAGTAACGGGAGCGCACCTCAGGTGATCCTGGTTGTCTCAGCCTTCCCGGGCGAAGGGAAGACTACGGTTGCCGTGAACTTGGCCATGACCATGGCCCAACACGGCTCGACCTGCCTTCTGGACGCCGACCTGAGGAGAGGCCGCGCGGCTGCTGCTTTCGGAATCTCCAAGGTCCCCGGACTGACCGATGTATTAAGTGGCGCCGCCACTTTGGACCAGACCCTCGTGCCCGTACCCGGGGTAGCTGAACTGACAGTGGTGCCGGCACACGCCGGACACGTGCAGGCTGGACAGTTGGTTTGCTCGGAAGCCATGCAGGCAGTTATCCAGCAACTGCGGCAGCGCTTCCGCTTTGTGGTCATTGATTCGGCGCCGCTGTTGCCCTTTGCCGATGGCCGTTCTCTCTCGACTCTGGCCGATGGATTAATTTTCGTTAGCCGCTCCGCTGTCACCACTCGCGAAGTCGTACAACGCAGCCTCGAGCTCCTACATGAAGTACACGCAGCGCCGGTTCTGGAATTTGTCCTAAACGCAGCTGACCTGCGCTCAGCCAACTACCGGTATTACCAATATGGCTACGACTACTACGAACCATCAACTTCGGTCGATGGAAGCGGCCACTAACATGTCTACACCCGTCGCCTCCAGCCATCGTCAACTCGCCATCAAGGCTCTGCCCGCTAATCTGTTCATGAGACAACGCAAACTGCTGATTCTATTCTCTGAGATAGCGCTGCTTGTGGGCAGCTATTATCTCAGCTTTGTTCTTCGTCTCGATACGGGCTTTGACCACCCGACGCACCTGCTGTTTCTTGAGACGCTACCCTTCGTGCTGGCAGTGAAGCTGGTCATTTTTAGTGAGTTTGGATTGCTAAAAGGCTGGTGGCGCTTTGTGGGCGTCAACGACTTACTGAACATCAGCCTGGCTTCCATATTCAGCTCGATCCTCATTTTCTGCAGCTTTGAATTCACCATTGAACATACCTCATGGCTGTCAGGCTACCCCAGATCGGTGGTAGCC
>DATEKC010000100.1:0-2136 GCA_035277665.1 Terriglobia bacterium | reverse complement strand
CTCCCCTGCTTCCACGGCAAACATGGGCGCAGTAGCAAATCCGAACATTCCTGCCACAACGTTCCGCGGGAACTCGGCAATAGCGGTGTTGAACTGGCGCACAGTCTCGTTGTAGTGCTGCCGGGCAAATGCAATACGGTTTTCCGTCGAGGTCAACTGCTCCTGCAGGAGCATGAAATTTTGTGAGGCTTTCAGGTCCGGATAGCGTTCCGCACTTGCGAGCAAATTGTTCACCGCGCCGGTGAGAGCCATCTCAGCCATTCCCCGCATCGCTATATTTGCGCCGGACTGCATGGCATTGCTGCGTGCCTGAGTAACCGCCTCCAGGGTCTTGCGTTCATGAGTCATGTAGCCTTTCACTGACTCCACGAGGTTCGGAACCAGGTCATGCCTTCGAGTGAGCTGGACATCAATGTCCGACCATGCATTGCGCAGGTTGTTCCGCATCCGCACCAGGCCGTTATAGGTTGTCAGCAGGAAGAGCAAGAGCACGGCCGCAACAACAATGATGACAATCAACGCCAAAGTGGGATCCAACGGGTCACCTCAAGAGGACCAGAGTCCAAGGATTATACCCCGCCCTTCAAAATGCAAAGGGGCACAAACATCGCTTGTGCCCCAAATACCGTCCGATTTTCAATTACCAAATTACCAACTTACCCAATTACCAAATCCCTAGACTCCGTTCCTCTTCTCCCGCTCTCTCTGATAAGGCTGCTCCAGGTATTTGCGCGCTTCATCAAGAGCGCCCTGGGTGTTATCGCCCGTCTGGATGGCCTGCCGGTATTCATTCACCGCGCGCGAGCGCTGGCCGGTAATGTCAAATATCTTGCCCAGCATGATGTGGCTCCAGACCTCTGTCCAGCGCGGCTCGGCGTCTCCGTTCAGGGATTCGCGGTATTCGTTCGCCGCAGACTGATAATTACGCTGCAGGTAAAACACCTCAGCAATCCGGTAATGAGCCAGAGAGCTGTTCTTGTTGACGTCCAGAGCCTTGTTGAACTCAGTCAGCGCCTCAGAGAGGCTGCCTTGCGCAGTCAGCTCCTGGCCGCGGCGGATCGCCACCCGCACCTTCAGGTCGGGCGAATTCTTGAGCACCCAGTTGTTGGGATCGAGCGTGAGTTTACGCGGCTTGCCGAAGGTTTCGACCGAAAACGGCGACTCAGTTCCCACCACGTCAATGCGTTTCATCTCGGACTGGCCGTCCGTATCCACCTTGAGTTCCAGCGGCATGCGGAACAGGTCCAGGTCCTGCGTGACCTCGCCCACCACGCGGAAGCCCTTCTTCACGCGGTATACCGTGTACTTCATCTTGAATTCCGGTGCGCCGGTTCCGTTCACCCATTGCGTGAAAAACGACGTCAGCTTGTCACCGTAATTCTTTTCCGCTAAATCTTCAAAGTCCGACATGGTAACCGGTTTGAAGGCAAACTGGGTCATCAGGTCTTTCATGGTTTTGTAGTAAGGCCCGTCGCCAATCACCCAGTGCAGCATGTGGAAGATCATTCCACCCTTGTCCGTGACCAGCGCCTGAAATTCCGGCGAGAAGGTATCCAGCTTGCCCACGTCGGCCAGCGGCACAGTATCATAGGCAAGCGCGCCCACGGCCATGTCGCGTGTGGCATCTTCAAACGCAGTCTCGCCTGCGCTGTGCTGGACATAATCCATCTCACCCGAGCGCGCGCCACCATCCATGATCCACCAGTCTTCTTTGCTGGCAGGGCTCACAATGCCACCCCACCACTGGTGCGCTACGGAATCAGCCATCAGCCGGTAATTGATCTTCTCGCTGATGTTGCGGCTTGAGATGGCCGCGATCTCCGGCGCCCAACAAACCGGCACAGTGTCGTCCGGCAGTTCCACCAGCTTCAGCACCGGAGTCGGCGCAGGACCGTAAAGAGAGGTGAAATACTCCTGCTCCTTGATGGCCGTATCGCCATAGATCGGCGCGAACTGCTTCCTGTTAGCGGAAAAATAGACGTGCGTGTTGCCGCCGCCGAACACCGCTTCCTGGAATGGCCCGGCAAAAATCGAACCCGGGAAGCTGGGCTTCTGCCAGCTGAAAGAAGCCACCGCCTTGCCCGCGGGAGCCGCTTTTTCTGATTTGGTGCTGCCGCTTCCCACAATCACCGTTCC
>DATEKC010000099.1:0-12597 GCA_035277665.1 Terriglobia bacterium | reverse complement strand
GCGCGGCGGCCAGCATTTGAATAACTAGATTTGGCAGCGCCCCGTGGCAAGCCTTAGGACCGCATGGCAGGGGCGAGCCGCTGTGGCAATTGACTCCCGGGGTATCAGGAGAGACGGGACCTCCAAAGGTTTGTACGCTGCCCTGATATCAATTTCCACAAAAAAGAAAAGGGCGGGAACGAATTCCCGCCCTTTGGACCCTGAATTCAGGGGTTGCAGCTACTTGATCTCTCCTGCGTAGATACCTATCACGGTTTGAAGGAACTTCACAGCCTCATTCCTGGGACGCTGGAAGGAATTTCGGCCGATAATAGAGCCGAAACCTCCGCCATCACGAATGGCTCGCGCTTCATCAAACACCGCAGCATCCGCGGCCTTTGCGCCTCCGGAGAAAATGACGATGCGATGGCCGTCAAAGGAACTCTGAATCACGTGCCGGACGCGGTCCGCCATCGTGCTGATGGGCACCTTCGCGGTCTCATAGACCTTGCGCGCCGCGTCCTGCTCGATATGGTCGCTGGGCAGCTTAACCTTGATGAAGTGCGCGCCAAGTTGCGCGGCAATCTGTGCCGCATAAGCGACGACATCAATTCCGGTTTCGCCAGCCTTGCTGATGTCCGACCCTCGCGGGTAAGACCACACCACCACCGCCAGGCCCCTGCTTTTGGCTTCCCTGGCAAGCTCCCGCAACTCTTCATACATAATTCTGGAGGCCGACGATCCGGGATAGATCGTGAATCCGATGGCTACGCAGCCCAGGCGCAGGGCATCATCCACGCTGCCCGTTACAGAAGAAAGGGGATCTTTTTCATCGTGCAGCGTGTCGTGATTGTTGAGCTTCAGGATCAGCGGGATCTCTCCTGCGTGGCGGCTGGCGGCTGATTCCAGAAATCCCAGCGGAGCAGCGTAAGCGTTGCACCCGGCTTCCAACGCCAGTTCAAAGTGATAATCGGGATCGTAGGCGGCGGGATTGACGGCAAAACTCCGCGCTGGCCCGTGCTCAAAACCCTGGTCTACGGGCAGGATGACCAGCTTCCCTGTTCCCGCCAGGCGGCCACTGTTCAACAGTCGAGCAATGTTGGTTTTGGTGCCGGGCGAATCGCTTTCGTACCAGCTCAGGATTTCCCGTACGCGATCCGTCATCCGGCCGCTTTGATTCTGCCGCCCCACACGGGGAAGTGCTTCTGTCGTTGCCATACTATGCCTCCAACATGAGTGGACTTCCAACTCTTCAGAGTACAAGCCGAAAGACACTGCTGGCAAGTGAAAACTGGAATGCACGCATTCCGTATTGATAGACGCAGGTCAAAACCAATCGCACCAGGAAGCAGATCAGGATAAAGCGATCGCAAGCACGCCCTGACAGCATCAGCAACGGGAAACGCGGAGCGGTCGCCTGGCGCCCGGCAGCTTATCCTGTGATATATTGAGACCGCCTTACACAAATTTATTCTTATTCTTAAAAGGGGGAAATTATGAGTCAGGATTCCGAGATCAGCCGTCGGGAATTCTTAAGGTCAAGCGCCAAGACCGGTGTGGGGGTTGCAGCATTGGGAGGGCTGGGTCTGGTTGGCGTTCCCGGCAGAGTTCTGGGCGCCAATGAACGCGTGCGGCTCGCCGTTTGCGGGGTCCGGGGACGAGGTTGGGACCACGTCAGGGGATTCTCAAAGCTCCCCAATGTGCAGGTTGCGGCAATCTGCGATGTGGATGAGAACGTGGGACGCGAGCGGATTGCGGGCATGGAGAAAATGGGCCTTGCCAAGCCAGAATATTATTATGACGTCCGAAAGCTGCTCGAAGACAAGTCGATTGACGCCATCTCAATCGCTACGCCGGACCACTGGCATTCGCTGATCGGAGTTTGGGGATGCGAAGCCGGCAAGGACGTTTATTGCGAGAAGCCTTGCTGCCACAACTGGTGGGAGGGCAAGCAACTGGTGACGGCGGCCAACCGTTACAACCGGATCGTGCAGCATGGAACGCAGAGCCGCTCGGAGCAAGGGATTATTGACGCGGTCCAGAAACTTCGGGACGGTCTGCTGGGTGATGTTTACCTGGCCCGTGGACTGTGCTACAAATGGCGGCCTTCAATCGGACACACGCCGAACGCTCCGGTGCCTTCAGGCGTCCATTATGATCTGTGGCAGGGACCCGCTCCCTTGCAACCCTTCTCGAAAAACCACTTTCACTACAACTGGCACTGGTTTTGGAACTACGGCAGCGGCGACCTGGGCAACCAGGGCATTCACCAGCTCGACATCGCAAGATGGGGGCTGGGCGTCAAATTCCCCAACAGGGTCTCGGCCGTGGGCGGCAAATTCATGTTTAATGACGACCAGCAAACCCCAAACGTTTTGAACTGTTCGTTCCAGTTCGACATGCCGGACGGAAGCCGCAGGATGATTGAATTCGAGGTGCGGGGCTGGATGACGAACCACGAGGCGGGCATCGGCGTGGGGAAGGGATCTCACGGCATTCCGGCAGCCGGGCTGCAAACCCAGCAGCACAAACTGGGGGCCATATCATCATCCAGTAACACCATCGGGAATATTTTCTACGGTTCGAAGGGTTACATGGCTATCGATGGGAGTGAAGGTTACAAGACGTGGCTCGGAGAATCGGCGGAACCCGGCCCGCATGGTTCCGGCGGTGGTGATCATTTCCTGAATTTCATTGAAGCCGTGCGCTCGCGGAACAAAGCGTCGCTGAATGCGCCGATTGAGGAAGGTTATATTTCCTCGACACTCATCTACCTGGCCAACGCATCGTATCGCCTGGGCAAAACCATCGAATTTGATCCCGATGCCGTGCAGGTCGTGAACGACGAAGAAGCCACCCGCCTGCTGCGCAGCGCGGATCGAGGATACCGGAAACCGTTCTTTATTCCAGAGAATGTGTAAGTGCAGAAAAGCGGCTCCTGTAACGGCGTTGCCGGGAATTCGGAGGGCAAGGACTGGCTCGTGCTGTGAAGTTGCGCTGCGCGGAACTGGTTCCTGCACATCCGGATAGTAATTTTGGGGCGTTTGAAAATCATAGAGTGAATGTTGCGGAGGCTCTCTCGATCCCGCGGTTTTGAGAGGAGGGTGAAGTGTATATTAGTCGCCGGGAGTTTTTGCTGGCAGCCGGCATGGCTGGAACAGCAATCCCCGCGCTGGCTTCTGTCAATGGTATTCAGTTAGGAGTGTGCGCTTCTACGAGTGAACTCGATGCAGTTGCCCAATACGGGTTTGATTACATTGAGCCTCCTGCAGCTTCCGTCGCAGGCATGAGCGATGCCGGGTTCCAGGCCTTTAAAACAAAAGTGATGGCCTCACCCATTCGATGCGAGTGCTTTAACAGTTTTATCCGCCGGAAGGACCTGCGCGTGGTGGGTGACAACGTGAACATGAACTCCCTGATGGAATATATTGACCCGACGCTGGCGCGCTGCCGTGACCTGGGCGGATCGATTGTGGTGTGGGGCAGCGCGGGATCACGAAACGTGCCCCCCGGGTATTCGCGCGAAAAGGCCTGGAGCCAGATGAGGGAGTTCCTGGGACTGGCGGGCGAAATTGCCCGTCGCCACCAGATCGTTATTGCCATCGAACCTTTGCGGCATCAGGAGAGCAATATTATCAATACTGGTGCGGAAGCTCTGCAACTGGTCCATGAGGTTAATCATCCGAACATCAAAATGATCATTGACTATTATCATATGCGCGTCGAACACGAGAACCCGGAAATCGTCTGGACAGCACGCAAGGAAATCGTCCATTTCCACTTTGCCAATCCTCACGGAAGACTGTGGCCAAAGAGCCCGGCGGAAGACCCCGTGTATGCCGAGTTTTTCAGGCAGGTGAAGAGGATCCACTTCCATGCTGGCATCTCCATCGAGGGCAGGGGATCGCTTGCCCAGGATGGCGCAGCCAGTCTCGCCTTTTTCCGCCAGGAAATCACCTCCGCGTAGGCCGCTTGCCTTGCAGCCCTGGAGATTTTATGACGCTTGACTTCAGGGCCCTGCCAGCATACGATTTCTCCATCTACGGGAAGTCAATTCAACTGGAAAGGCGGGAGCGCCAGCTCCTGAAAGCACGATGAGCATCCTTAAAATTGCACATGTTCCCCCTGCCAAAGTTGAGACCGGGCAGTCGGTTCTGGAAGCGGTCCGGGTGATGGCCAAAGAAGGCGTCGGGGCCGTCGCGGTGATTGAAAAGGGTGAGAAGGCGGACCTCTGCGGAGTTTTTACGGAGCGCGACCTGATGCTGCGCGTGGTGCTACAAAATCTGGACCCTGAGACAACAGAGGTCCGAAGCGTCATGACCGCCCCCGTCAAGACCATACCCGAAGACATGACTGCTGAAGAAGCTTTCAACAAGATGGTCGACCGGCACATGCGCCATTTGGCCATTGTCTCAAAAAACGGCGACCTTCTCGGGATGCTGTCCATTCGCAACCTGCTCGAATATCTGGTGGAGGACCTGCAACGCGAACTCCACTCGCTCGATCAATATTTTTCCAACGACGGGCCGGGCGGTTGATTCCGCCACGCGCTACAATCCTCCTAAAGTTGTACTCTGCCGGCAGCCTTGCCGGCCGGGCCGCGGCAGGGGCAGCAATGCCACCCTTCCGGAAGTGTCAGCTCGGATCGCTTTCAGGACTAAGAATAGCGTGTGCGCCAGTGGGATCTACTGTCAGTTTGCTGTGCTCCCCCTCGTCGCTGGCGGCTCCATAAGCAGCGAGAATATCAGCGATAGAAATAATCCCCTGAAGGTTGTTGAAGTCGGCCCTGTGAATGACCGGCAGAAGCGGCCACTCTCCGATCTGCCGCAAGGCGACATCGAGAGGCTGGTCCGGGTGCAGCCAGGGAAGTAAGGGGCTGGACAATACCCTGGCCAGGGGCATTGATCCCTTGCCTTCCTTTGCCAACTGGCGCAGCTCCTCTTTGGTCACGCTGTTCCAGTCGCCATTCCGATGGTTGACCAGGAAAAACTCCAAAAGCGTAGCACTGATACGCCTTGAGGCATCCGCCACGGTGTCCTCCGCGTGCAGGACGATTTCCGCGGGTGGACGCATAGCGTCCTCAACCAGCAGCGCTGAGCGCTCGCGCTGCTCTTCCATCGAAGGCAGGTCGGTGCCGTCCTGGCGGGAAAACATATCGAACAGAGGCACGCGCTGGTACTTCAACGAGATCAGGTAAGCGATGGTATTGCAGATCATGACCGGGAGAATGATGGAATAGTTTCCACTCAATTCCACCACCATGAACACGGAAGTCATGGGCACACGCATGAAGCCGGCAAAGAGTACCCCCATCCCCACCAGCGCGAAACCGCCGACCGTGCCTCCCAGGTGAGGGAAGAAAATATGCTCGACGCCTCCCACCGCCCCGCCGATCATGGCCCCGATAAACAGTGTAGGGGCGAACATGCCTCCTGGCGTTCCGCTCGAAAATGAAAAGCTGGTGGCCAGGATTTTGAAGACCGCCAGCAGAGCCAGCAGTTTCCAGGTGAACTGGTCATGCAAGGCCTGATCGATGATGTCGTAGCCCGCTCCCATCACCTGCGGCGTCCAGATCCCCATGATGCCGATCAGCAGACCCGCCGCAGCAGGTTGAACATAGTGAGTCCATTTGGGCATTGTTTTCGACCGCAACCGCAGATATGAAACCAGCCGGATAAATGCCAGGGAGGCAAACCCACCGATCACGCCCAATATGGCATAAGAGAACAGTTCGATCGGATGAACAAGGTGAAAGGGAGGGACGCGGAAAAGGGGTTCTTCACCCAGGAACAGGTGAAGTACCGTCACGCTCGAGACAGCAGAAAGAATGATGGCGCCCAGAACTCCGGAACTCCATTTTCCAATTACCTCCTCGATGACGAAGAGCACCGCCGAAATAGGAGCGTTGAAGGCTGCCGCCAGTCCTGCTGCGGCACCTACGGGAGCAATCAGTCGAACTTTCTCCCGTGAGAGATGGAGTCGTCTTCCGAGTGCCGACGCGATGCCGGCGCCCATCTGGAGTGAGGGGTCTTCAGGCCCGAGAGATTGCCCGCTCCCAATCGCTAGAGTGCAGGTCAGGAATTTGCCGATCACCGTGCTGAAGGGAATATAGCCATCATAAATGTAGACGGCAGCCTTGGTCTGGTTGACGCCTGTGCCCCGGACGCGCGGAAAGACATAGATAACCAGAGCGGCGACGGCCAGGCCCGCCAGTACGGGAACCAGAAAGAGGCGAAGCGGACCCGGCGCCAGGCTGGACCCCAGAAGCTTGATACGGGTCCAGTCGATGGAGATTTGGAAACAAACGACGGAAAGCCCCGAGAAAAGTCCGATAATGACCGCCAGAAGGAGAAACAGCCCTTCTTCATGAAGAAAAATGCGTGGTGCGTGCACCTTCTTGAGCCGCTCGCGTAGTCTGCCCCAGTTCTTGTGCAGAAACGGAACGGATGGGGCTTCCGGAATATCAGAATTGGTTGCTACGGGATCAGTCACCGCTCTATCGCACCTCGCGTATGAGAAATCATCAGCAACGCCTGATCGGGCGGCGGAGGCGTTCCACAGGCCTGTTCGGCTGTTTCCTCCATCTGCATGACCAGGTCCATCACATTGGTGATCAGGTCCGGGTTACGCTGCAGCTTTTGCCTGGTAACTTTGGGCTGCATGCTTATCACCCTGGAATAAATGCCCGCAAACGGACCTGATTCCTGTCTGAGTTTCAAATCGGCTCCCTGGCTCTGAGCGCATTTCTTCAGACGAGAAAGAGCTTGCCGAAAAGCTTCAACCGTTCGCCTGCCGCGTTCGTTCTCGGAAAGGCGGCTCTGGAATGGGTCGAGTTGGAGAACCAGCCTGCTGATTTGGAGCTTTCGGGCCGCTTCCTGGTCCCTTGGATTTATTTCGAGGGCCCTTTGGAAATATCGACGCGCCTGGGCGTAATCAGCAAGCTGATAGGCAGCTTCGCCGGCGCCCGCTGCGGCCCCGGGTTGCCTGGGATTGATCTTCAGCGCTTGCTCGAATTCCTCGAGAGCGTGCGGGTAATCCTCCACTTGCGCAAACATAACTCCAACCTGGGTGTGAAGGCTGGCTTCGTGCGGCAAATCCGACTGGAGAGCGATGAGTTCGGAATCTGTAGCGTTTTTTTCACCTTCGCCCAGGAGGAATTTGCATAACTCAATGCGGACCAGACGGCGATGAGTTTCCGTGCCGCCCTCCCACACTCCGAAGATTGCGTCGTGATAATAGCGGATGGCCTCCGGAACGTTGCGCGCATTGGCGGACAGACGGGCAAGCTGCAGGTTGACGTTCGCATTCCCCGGTTGCCGCACCCATAGCGATCGAAGATAGACTCCCGCCTCGGCCTGGCGCCTGGCCTTGACGAGAGCTTCGGCAAGCCGCATCTGGTAGGTTGTGTTGTCACGCGCATAGATGAGAGCGGTGTGAAAGTCGTCCACTGCCTCTTCCGGCCGATTGGCCTGGAGGGCGTTTTCACCCTTCAGATACCACCTCCCTCCGAGCGCTGCCTGCGCGGCATGATATCGCTTGACAGCGTACCCAGTCACGACAAATAGAATCACCAGCAGCACCAGGCTGATCAGAACCAGGGTTTCCCGCTCCAGAGACCACAAGAACCCCTTCGGCCGGGTACAGACTGGACAGGCTGTCTGTCCAGCCGGAACCAATTGCCCACACCTTGGACAAAGCCGATCAACCTCTGGAGGCATAGTCTTGATTTCTCTCTCGTTGCATGTTCAGTCGCTCTGGTTCCCAGGGCAGTTGAGGCTTCGACTGGCGGGGTTGTGCAGAAAACACCCCAACTGTCAGGACCCTCTCTGGTGCTGCAATCAAGCCAAGGATTTTCTGGTACTCAGCTTACCCCGTCTAACGGGGATTGTGCGCAGGCGCCGGGCCTTTTACCCGAGATCATTGCGCTAAATGATAACGAATTAGATGCATCCTTTTCCGCTCGGGCTGGTTCAGTCCCGCCATTCATTGCGTTGCGCCCTCATTACCTGGCGGCCCGGGCATATGATAACCCACCATGCGCTTGAGAAAGATCTTCCAGCGCCCACGCCGCATCGAGCCGAACAACAAGTCTGAGGCCTCACCTTCGATACCCATCAGGATACCGTCGAGAAGAAGTTGTAACCCGGCTCCTTTCTTATCCTATCGCTCCTCCGAAAACAGGTTGGAGTATTACTCAACCTCATTCCAGCAAGTTGTGTAAGTCGCTCAAGTCGCATCGCCCACCGACCGATAAACAGTGTGCAAGACATGCCCCGCGATCCGGGATGTCCAGCTTGCGCCTTTCAACCAATGGAGGGACGAATGGCCTTGTTTCGGAACGCTGCACAACCGTTGAGGCAGACAGAGTGGTGGAGGTTCCCGAGCACCGGGGAGAAATACATGCAGGACATTTCCCACATGTCACTGCTGGTTTTTGCCGCCGCGGCTGTGGCGGCGGGCATCCTGGCAGGGATCTCGCTTTCATCTGATTTCGGCATTGGTTTGTCCTCGTCTTTCGTAGTTGTGGCGATCCTGTTTCCCCTGCTGTGTGGATGGTTGGCCAAGGAAGTATGGCAGGTAAGAAAACTCGAAGACCAGATCAGGGGGCAGGAAGCCAGGCTTGGAAAGCTGGGAAGCGCCTTGAGACGTCGTGACAACACGCCTGTCGGGTTTCTGATCGTTTCTCATGACATGCGGGTGCGGTTTGCTAACCAGAAATACCTGGAAAGCACCCTTCAGGAGCCGGAAGACATTCTCGGCTGCAAAGTCGAGGATGTCTTCTCGGCCGAAACCCTTGAGGACGAGGCTGACGCGCTGCTGAGGCGATCGGATCCGGCAGCAAGCTGTTGTTTTGATGCTTCCATCCGGACAGGGCTTGCCGGCGAGCGGCCTGTGCACATCACCATGACGCGGATTGCTCCGCGAAAGGGCGAAGGCTGCGTCCTCGTCATTGTCGAAGATCTGCTTCCAGATGCTTTCAGGCCGGACGACAAGCCGGCAAAACGCTACGTGTGCTGATTGTTGCTTTTCCGGGAAGGAGATATTTCGATGAAGAGTTCTCCATGGGCGGCAGCCTTGCTGACAACCGTCCTGTTTGCGGCACCGGCAAGGGCCGTCAAGAAGCCGCGGCTCCCTAAACTGACGAAGCTCGATGCGGCGGTTTACCTTGCCTCGGAATTCGACGCGGCCACAACTTATCATCTGCTTAACACCTGCGGCAGCGGGTGTTATGAAGCGAACCCTATGGTCCGGCCCTTTGCACGCAACTCGGGCATCTTCGTCATGGTTGGCGCCAGCGCCTACGCTGTTAACTATTTTGCCCACCGGCTGGAAAACAATAGTCATCCCCGCTGGGCGAAGGGATTGAGGGTTATGGCGATTGGGGTGCATGCCTTCGCGGCAGCGCACGCCATCGCGGCAGAACCCTAGCGGGCACTTTCCAAACCTTTTCCAATCTGGCTGCATGCGTCCGGCAAGAGGGCCTTCCGGAATTCTCCGACAATCTCTCACGGCCGTCGCCTCCTCCCGTGGCTGCGAGGATCCATGCCCTCTCGCCCTGTCGTTTGCGATAGAATGGGCACGAGCTTTTCCATGTCACCAAGACCTGATTACTCCACCCACGCGCACGCCGTCCCCTCGGCGGCCATCGGCTTTCGGCCGGAATTTCTGGATTTTCGGCGAGGGATACACGTCGGCAATCTGGAAGATAACGAGCGGATCACCCGCATTCTGAAGCTTGGGCTCGAGTCGCGCTACCGCCAGCCCTTTGTGACGGAGCGGTGGGGACGCGGCGTTTACTGGCATTGGATTGGATATTTGCCGCGGGCCAACCGCGAAGCCAAACCCCGTTCGAACAAAGTCAGCTTCGGCTGTTCGAAGTTTTTCCTTTCCGTTGATATCGAAGAAGGTCTTTTCAAGTGCGGGTTGCAGGTGGAGCGCGGATATTTGAAGGCACCTCGGGAATTCCCTGCCTGCAAACTTGAGCGCGACTGGGACTGGCACAGGCTGACGCGTGGGCTCAAGTCCGGCGGTTCGCTGGAAAAGGAGCTGAGGCGGCTGGTTGTGCGCGAAGGTTTCAGGATTCGCGCCGGCAGTTGGGGTGATGATCCCTTCTATCTCTCGAAAGCGAACTATGCCGGAACTTCGGGAATCACCCGGATGCTGCGGAAAGCGCCTGCGGATGATTGGGCCGGTTTTCAGCTTTTCTATGCGATGGACCAGGATGAAGTGCGCAGTTCCAATGGAGTTGATCTCGTGGAATCGATGATGGCCGTGTTCGATGAAGTCACGCCGGTAATGAATCGCTGTATGCAGATAGAACTGATTTGACAACGGAGAATTGATTCGGAGCAAAGGGCCAGTTTTTCCCTGCCGCAAGATGGGCCGGCGGATCGAATTTACGCCGGAAGCGGGAGAAGGAGCGTCACAAATGCGAAATGCGATGATGCGGACGTTGATCGTCATTGGGATCTTACTTGCCACGGCACTGGCGGCTGTGTGCCAGCAGGCCCGGTATTCGAATCCCCCACTGGCCAGGACGGCCGCTGAGAGAAAGGTCCTGGCGGAGCTGGACAAGATGGTGAAAGACAACGAAACATATCTCAGCGTGCCCAGGGAGGACGGTGAAGCGCTGTGGGTGCTGACGGAAGCCGCCGGCGCCAGGCGCGTGGCGGAGATTGGAACTTCCACCGGCTATTCGGGGCTCTGGTTTTGCCTGGCCCTCTCGGCGACGGGCGGGCATTTGACCACTTTCGAAATCAACCATGAGAGGTTCACCGAGGCGCATCGGCACTTTGAGGAGGCCGGAGTCGCGAACTTGGTCACCCAAGTTGAGGGTGACGCCCACAAGAACGTGGAGAAACTGAAAGGGCCGATCGATGTGGTCTTTATTGACGCCGACAAGGAAGGTTACGTTGACTACCTGCGCAAGGTCCTCCCACTGGTGCGGCCGGGGGGACTGGTCCTTGCCCATAACATTGACATGGCGCCCGACTACGTTCACGCTGTGACCACCAATCCTGATTTGCAGACCATCTTTTACATGCAGGGCCGGGGACTTGGCGTCACGCTGAAGAAGCGCTGATGCCCGCATGCCTGCCTGTGGGTTCAGGGGGCATCCAGGGCAGACGATTGGCGCGCCTCTTGTTGCCGCTGGGGTGGCTTCCAGCTTGCCTGGCGGATCGCCTCCACTTTGGGTGAGCAGGGCCGGCAGGACTCGACGTGCTCCACCGCGGATTCGAGCGTCCATCCGCGACACCAGTGGAGATAGGCGACAGCGACGGTCGGAGAGCGGTTGACGCCCGCCGTGCAGTGGAGATAAACCGTATGGCCTTTTTCCAGAAGCTGATGAAGGGCCGCCACGCATGCCGGCAGCCTCTCTTGAAGGTGTGACTCGTCGAAATCGCGGACCGGAACGCGGCGGATCTCGACGCTGCTGCCCGCATAGAGTTTCTCCAGCGGCTCTGCAAAGAACCTGACCGTCCGCAGGTCTCCGTCCGTCTGGAGGTTCATCACGGCGGTGACGCCTTCATCTCTCCTCAGCGCCTCCACTTCCTGCTGTGACTCTGGAGACGTACCGACAAGAAGCTGCGGCTGGATACGGTTATAGTCAATCATGCAATCGGCTTTCTCCGGGATAGCGCCCGCGGCAGCGAAAGAGTTGGCCGCAGGGCGGTCCGCTTACCCCGGGGTGCTGGTGGAAGCCTGGACTTCTGCAGGAGCGGCATTCTCCTCAAGCGCCAGACCAATGGCTTCGCGGATGGTCTTGACGTAACGGAGTTGCACGCCTTCCAGCATGTTGTCCTGCAGGTCTTCTTTCACGTTGGGTTCATTTTCCGCGGGCAGCAGCACTTCTTTTACGCCGGCCCGGCGCGCGGCCAGGACCTTTTCCTTGATGCCTCCTACCGGAAGGACCTGCCCGCTGAGGGTGATTTCGCCCGTCATCGCCACGTGGGCGCGAATCGGCCGTTGTGTCAGCGCCGAAACCAGCGCGGAAGCCATTGTGATGCCCGCCGACGGGCCGTCCTTGGGAATGGCGCCGGCAGGAACGTGAATGTGGATATCCTGGTTCTGGAAGAAGTCAGGATCGATGCCGTAGTCGTCGGCGTGTGCGCGGACCCAGGCCAGCGCCGCCTGCATGGACTCCTGCATCACCTTGCCCACGTGGCCGGTCATAGCAAAGTTTTTGCCGCCTTTCATGGAGGTGACTTCGACAAAGAGGATGTCGCCTCCTGTGGGCGTCCAGGCCAGTCCCACCGCGACGCCCGGCTGCCGGGTGCGCTCAATCAATTCGGTTTCCATGCGGAATTTCTGCACCCCGAGAAATTCGGCAAGGTTTTCCGGCGTCACGGTCAGTTTTTCCGAGTGCCCTTCGGCAATCCTGCGGGCCTGCTTCCGGCAGAGCGTGGCGACCTCGCGCTCCAGGTTGCGCACGCCGGCCTCGCGGGTGTAATGGCGGCTGATGGCGGAAATGGCTTCGCGGGTAAACTCGATCTGTTCGCCCAGCTTGATGCCGTGCTCCTCGGCCTGTTTGGGAATCAGGTGCCGGACGGCGATTTCGATTTTTTCTTCTTCTGTATACCCCTGAAGGTCCAGCAGCTCCATGCGGTCTAGAAGCGG
>DATEKC010000098.1:0-4143 GCA_035277665.1 Terriglobia bacterium | reverse complement strand
CCAACTGATTTTTCACGCGTTGCAATGAGATTTCCAGTCTGTCTCTCTCTTTGGTCAACCGCGAACGTTCGGCATCATGGTCAACTTGCCGTTCGTATTTCAGTTGGAATTCGAACGCCGAAGTCACGTGGGTGCCCATTTCAAGCCTGCCCCACTTCACCTCCAGCGATTCAAGCCCCGCCAGCCGCAGGATGGTCTGCTTGTGCACATTGAAGAGTTCGCTCGTTGGTCCATCCTCACTCGCCGCGAGCGCCGCCACCTTCTCTTTCTGTAAACCCGCCTCCGCTTTTGCATTGCGCACACCCACCACCAGGTTGCGGATGTTCTCAAATTCCTTTTCCGCATCAGCGTCAGACGCATCTTGGCTCACGAGTGTAAATGGCGTCAATGATATTGAGACTTCATCTCCGCGATTGGGAAGACGGTGCCAGAGTTCTTCTGTGATGAATGGCATAAAAGGGTGCAGAAGGCGAAGCAACGCCTCGAATACCAGCAGAAGGTTAGCCCAGGAATTGCACGAGTCATCCGGGCTCAGGGTCCTGGTGATTTCCGGCTTGATCCATTCCAGATACCAGTCACAGAATTCATGCCAGAAGAAGTGGTAGACCTTAAAGCTGGCTTCATGGAAGCGGAAGCCCGCAAGGGCTTCTTCAATTTCCTTTGTGATTGCTGCCAGGCGTGAAAACATCCACTGGTCCGCGAGTTCCAGGGTTGCGGTTGCAGCCAAAGGCGCAACGCTTTCCCGTAAAGCCGCTTCCCTTGCTGCTGAAATACGAATGCGAACCTCGGGCGCCAGCTTCTGCAGATTCAACAAGATAAAGCGCCCTGCATTCCAAATCTTGTTGGCAAAGGCCCGGTAAGATTCAATCTTGTCATAACTGAAAGCAATGTCGGTGCCAGGCGCGGCGCTGATGGCTAAAGCAAACCGCACGGCATCCGTCCCATACTTCTCCGTCACCTCCAATGGATCAATCACATTGCCCTTGGTTTTAGACATTTTCTGGCGTTCTGCGTCGCGAACCAGTGCATGGATGTAAAGCTCGCGGAACGGCACGTCGTCCATGAATTTCAGGCCCATCATGATCATGCGTGCACCCCAGAAAAACAAGATGTCAAAGCCCATAATCATCAAGTCCGTGGGGTAATAGCGCTTCAAATCATCAGTATTTTCAGGCCATCCAAGCGTCGCGAACGGCCACAAAGCAGAACTGAACCACGTGTCGAGAACATCAGTTTCCGGCTGAAGGGAACCACTGGAACACTTTGAACACGCTTCCGGAGATTCTTCCGAAATTATTACCTCGCCGCATTGCCTGCAGGTCCACACGGGAATACGATGGCCCCACCAGAGTTGGCGTGAAATGCACCAGTCATGGATGTTGTACATCCAGTCCAGATAAATCTTGCGGTAGTTTTCCGGCACAATTCTGATGCGGCCTTCCTCCACGGCACGTATGGCCGGCTTGGCCAGCGAAGACATCTTCATGAACCACTGCCTGGAAAGGATAGGCTCAATCACAGTCTTGCAGCGGCTGCAGACACCAACGCTCAGTGCATAGTCCTCTTCCTTTTCCAGAAGGCCGGCCTTCCGGAGGTCCTCCAGCACCCGCTCGCGCGCCTCGTATCGGTCCAAATCCTTGTAAGGGCCCGCAGCTTCTGTCATGCGCGCTTCTTCGTCCAGAATCTTCACACGCGGCAGGTTCTGGCGGATGGCGATGCCATAGTCATTTGCGTCGTGCGCAGGCGTGACCTTCACGGCGCCTGTTCCAAATCCAGGGTCAACAGCGGCATCAGCGACCACGGGAATCACGCGTTCGAGCAAAGGCAGCACGAGCCGCCGTCCCACCGTGCTGCTATATCGGTGGTCCGAGGGATTCACGGCCACGGCCGTATCGCCCAGCAGAGTTTCCGGACGCGTTGTAGCAACCGTCACATGGCCGCCGCCATTGATATACGGATACCGGATGTACCAGAGCTTGCCGGCACGATCCTCATGCGCTACTTCCAGATCACTAACCGCCGTGCCGCAACGCGGACACCAGTTCACGATGTAAATGTCCCGGTAAATCAATCCTTCCTTGTAGAGACGCGAGAAGACTTCAAACACAGAACGCGAGTAGCCAGCATCCATGGTGAAACGCTCGCGCGTCCAGTCGACGGAAGCACCGAGGCGCTCCATCTGTTTTCGAATTCTTCCGCCGCTTCGTTCCTTCCAATGCCAGCAGCGTTCCAGGAATTTCTCCCGTCCCATTTCAAGCCGTAGCCGCTGCCCTTCACGTCTCCACGCGGTCAATGCCGATGATCGGCCCTCCAGTTCTGGCAGGGCCTCGCGACCAATCTCCTGTTCCACGATCATTTGCGTTGCGATGGACGCGTGGTCGATCCCAGGGAGCCACAGGACATCTCCACCGCGCATGCGGTGCCAACGCATCAAAATATCAATTTCCGTATGCTCCAGCATGTGCCCGATGTGGAGTGAGCCGGTAACGTTAGGCGGCGGAATCACCAGGCTGAAGCGCGCTCGGGAAGGATCACCAAACGGCCGGTAGAGCTTCTGCTCAACCCAAATGCGCGCCCAGTAAGGTTCAATCGTGTCCGGCGAATATATTTTAGGGATCTCGGTTTCCAATTCTACTCCCATTCTATGGCATCACAATCCGCAGCACAGACACGGAAAACCCCGGTGCAGACGGCGGATCCTCAACAAATCGTCTGATAAAGCTTAGGGCCAGTCTACTATATCGCCGCGCTGCACAGCGGTCAACGTACGCGCCAGCATGACTTCCCAGCCGAAGTAAGGGATTTCCGAAAATCGCACATATTGCAATGGCGGAACAGGGCTTAAACACGCCACACAATTGTGGAGACTGTTAGGAAATCAGCAATATAGGAGATCAGAAAGGTTTAAGAACTCTCTTGAACATATGCAGTGGACCAGACTTCTTCTTCGGCGCCGCCACGGTTTTCGTGTCGTCCTCAGATCTATCAGGAGACTTTGCCTTGGAGTCCTTTGCTTTTTTATCATCCCCCGATTTGTCGGCAGCCCCGGCAGGATCAACAGACTTTCCACTCTTCAAGGCAGATTCGTCCACTGACTGGATAGAAATTGCGTTTACCGAATTTCCGCCGGCAGGAGGATTTTTTGCCATCATCACAGGGTTATTCGACGGATTGGTGAGGATGACGGGGCCATGGCGCGTCGCGCTGAGATTGGGTGCGCTGGAAAATGTCCCCATGATTTTCTGCATTAGGCTCAGGTTCTTGTTATGCAAAGCGTCGGCGCGCGCCCTCGCCAAAGTTGCGAGGGTTGGCTGCGGGATGGGTTGATGCAAAGCGGCTAGCTCATTTTTGGCGTCGGGAATCATGGGGCTTAGAGGATAGTCCGTCAGAATGCGGGCATAATAAGGGACAGCATCCTTCGGCTTCTTCAAACGCACGTAAGTCTGCGCCAGATACCAGCACGCATGGTCCGCCTCACTGAAGGAGGGGTAATGATTGACGATTTCCAGAAACCGGGATTCAGCAGCCGGGTTGGCGTGCTTTTCAAAATAAAAGCGCGCAACCTCATATTCGCCTTGGGCCAGCACTTCCTGAACCTCCCTCAACCGGGCCTTCGCACGCGGCATCAGGTCGCTGTCGGAATATTTCAGCAGAAACTCCTTAAACTCCGCTTGGGCCAACCGAGTCTGCGTCAGGTCGCGGTCGGGCTTCCCCATCAAGCGAAAATGGGACATGGCCACCCTGTACTGGGCCATGGGAGCTTCAGGAGCAGTAGGGAAAAAGGTCTGGAAATCCTTATATTCAGCTTCAGCCTCTGTAAGGCCTGCGGTCCCGCCTTGTTCAAAGTAGGAATCCGCGATGGCCAGCTTGGCCTTCGCAAGGTATTCGCTGTCTGGATAGGTATTCAGCAATGCCTGCAGCGTCAGCCGCCCGACATCGTAGTGGCCGTGATCAATGGCGCCAATTGACTTCTGATAGAGAATCTTGTCAGGTTGCTGACCTGTCGGGAGAAGGTTGTCCGTAGCGCCCCTATGCACGAACAAGACGCAGCCCGGAAAAACCGTGACACCTGCAATCAGAAGGAACAAAAGCGCGGACTCCAAACTGCGGGTACCCACCGTCGGCCTTTGGTCCCCGCCCTGC
>DATEKC010000097.1:0-16837 GCA_035277665.1 Terriglobia bacterium | reverse complement strand
CCTTGAAATTAGCCTGGAATTCCATTTACAGCCGGCTCAATGCCTGATTACAAGCACCAGCCACTTCAGAAACTGTCATTTTGGCCGGGAAGAGAAGAACCGCGGGATCCCATGCGCGGAGGTGGGCTCTGCCGCTTTCTTCTCGTCTGGCAGCAGACGGTACCCGTTTCTGCGTACCTTGATTTCGTCGTGGAGGACGATAGAGAGCACGACGAGGACCCATACGGGGAAAACTCCTACTCCCGGAATCGCCTCCGCCACGAGCCCCGGCAAAAGCGCCCACCTTCGGCCAAGGATCAGGAACAGGGCCCCGGCAGTTGACAAATCAAGCAGCCATTGGATGGGCAGGGCGATATCCAGCCAGATTGACAGGAAATCCGAGACGGCAGCCACGGCAAAAGCCATGGCGGCTCTAGCTCTTGAGAGGTGCAAGGGTGGACCGAACACCTGGTCCGTCCCCACGAGGACAGGTTGATTTTCGTTTTCCATCGACGCTCCCCCTGGCCTGCCAGCGGCACGCCAGCCCCACAGTCTGGAATGAATGTAAGACTTTGATGCTAGCAGACATCGTTGGGTTGCAGGGAAGCAAAATCGGCGAGCAGGGAGGTGCCTCAAACACTTTGATGTGGTTTCTGGCGGAGCCCTTGTTTTTGGCGGCGCTGGAAACAAGCCGCGCTGCCCGCTCAGAAAGGAGTCGATGCAAGCCAGGTGTAAAGGCAGCTCTGGATGAAGCCTTCAGCCCAGAACTCCACGCGGGCGTTTTTTAGACAGAGGTACAAGCTGCGCCCGTTCTCTCTGCAAATGTAAACGGTCCACGGAGACGCGACATTCCCCTGCCGGAGGTTCTGGCACAGCCATTCATTCTCATCCTTGGCCAGGTTGATGGAGGAGAGGAGTTGAAGACCATGCCCAGGCGTTCCATCGGCGGCGGTAACAGCTTGGCTGGGCAGGGTGTTGCCCACGAACATGCATGATACTTCCGCGCCGGTGAGGGAGTGTATCTCCGCCAGCCGGGATAAATGCAGCGTTTCGTCGGCCTGGCCGGGCAGAGGGGTATTCCGGACTTTTTCTGACCCATCCGCGGAGGGCCACACCTCCGTGATGTCGGACTCGAGGGCTTCGATGAGCTTTCGGAGGGTATCCACGGTGATGCAGCGGATTCCGGCCTCAAAATCTTCCAGGGTATCGGGGGCGAGCCGCGCTGCCTCCTCCAGGTCGTGTTTAGTCCAACCTTTTGACAGTCGAAGCCGCCGAATCTGCTTCCTGACGTGCGTGTTGGTTAAACCATCAGGCGCGCCAAAAAGTTCGAGCGTCTGAAACGACATGCGAGATGTAGCCACGGCCCACCCCCTGAAACCGCCCCTTATTTCCCTACGGCAGAATTCTTAATGCTCAGTGTGCCCCCGTCACTGCTATAGATCAATCCGTGATGTATCCTCAAAGTGGCGCGGTAAAAACCTGAAAGGGCGGAGAAAAAACCTGTACGTGTCAGTTCGTATGTAAAGCCTGAGGCCGGCACCGTAGATATCTCTAGACACGATATAGGAGATGCGCCGGGAATCCGTCGGTGGCAACGCCTGGATGTCCACGTCACGACCCCGGCATCCGTTAAATAGGACGGGATACAGAGTATTCATTCAGTGGTGCGGCGCAAACCGTCTTTGGTTAAGATAGGGGCCGTAGGAAGGTTGCTCAAAGGCTCAATTTTCTGTAAAGGAGGGCCGGGAATGCCTGGAAAAGAGATTACGCGTCGAAGTTTCCTGGGCGCGACGGCTGTTGCCGGATGGGGAGGGTTTGCTTTGCCTGCCAAAGCAAAAGCCGGTAAGGAGTTGGGCTGTACCGCCCGCACGGAGGGATGGACCAGCAGATCGAGCCGGCTGCCCAGGAAGGTGATTGTGGGGACGGTGATGCAGCCTTTCTGGGTGAAGTATCCAGGCCTGGAACAACGCCTCCGCGAGTTGACTGAACTGATTGACCGCATGCAGTCGCAGGCGCAGACGCGCTATGGCCGGGGTATTGATCTGGGAATCCTGCCGGAAATGGCGGTTACAGGGGAAGTACGGCCCGGCCGCGACGCCCTGGGCTCATCCTTCCCGCTGGAAGGGCCGGTAAAGGAAACCTTTTCGCGCAAGGCCAGGCAGTATCATTGTTACATCGTGGCCCCGCTATACCTGCTTGAGGATAAGGCGGCCGGACTTTGTTCAAACGCCGCGGTCCTGTTCGATCGAAATGGCGAGATGGCCGGCATTTATCGTAAAGTACACCTGGTGGTGGACCAGCGCACAGGCTCGACGGAGGACGGCGCAACACCCGGCAAAAATGAGCCGGTCTTTAAGTGCGATTTTGGAAAGTTGGGCATTCAGATCTGTTATGACATGGAATTCGATTCCGGGTGGAGAGATCTGGCGCGGCAGGGCGCCGAACTCGTCGCCTGGCCCTCACAATCTCCGCAAAGGTCCCGGCCTGTCTCTCGTGCGATGGAAGGGCACTACTACATAGTTTCCAGTACCTGGCGGAACAATGCCTCGGTTTTTGAGCCCACGGGCAAGATTGTCGCGCAGGTCGTGGAGCGGCCTGAGATGCGCCGGGGCGCCGGTCAGCTTCTTGAGAACAACGTTCTTGCGCTCGAAATCGACCTCAGCTACGCGATTGTTCCCTGGAGCGGAAAGCTCGAAAATGGGAAGTTGGTCTCCCGGACGTATGGAGAGAAAGCGGGGTTCAACTATTACGAAGATGACGACCGCGGAATCTTCTGGTCCAACGACCCGCACACCACAATCCTGGAGATGCTGCGCAAACTGGGGTTGCGGGAGCAGCAGGAAGAACTGCGCACCGCCCGCAAGCGCTATCACGAAGCAGGCGTCCCTGGATACTGAGAGCGTGCCGTAGTCCGGATTAAACCCGCAGAAAATGCCTTGCGCCGCGATTGGCCCCGAGGCATATTATCAACAAGGCCCCGCAGGGTAGCCGGGGCAATGGTGCACATAGCAAGGAATGTGACGAATTTATCATCCGCAATGACAATCAACGTTCATAAACCACAAAACAAGAGGCTCGTGTTGCGGTGTAACCGTTGATGAGGAGAAAGATCGATGGGGAAAATCAGCAATACATGGGAGCTGGTGAAGCAGAGTTTTGCCATTCTGCGACAGGATGAGGAACTGATGCTGCTGCCGGTGCTCTCCGCGATTGCCTGCCTGGCGGTCACGGCCTCGCTGCTGGCGGGGAGCGGCTTCTTTTATTACCCCCAAATCAAGGCGGCTATCGCCGAGCACGGAGGCTGGCATCCTAGTAATAACCTGATCGTCGGCGCCATGTTCGTGTTTTACCTGGCGAACTATTTCGTGATCATCTTTTTCAACACGGCCCTGGTGAGTGCGGCCTCGATTCGGCTGGAGGGCGGCGATCCCACCGTGCGGGATGGCCTTCGGGCCGCCTGGAACCGCGTGGGCGTCATCTTCCAATGGGCATTGGTGGCGGCCACCGTAGGCATGATCCTGCGGATGATAGAAGAGCGCAGCAGCCTGATCGGGCGGCTAGTGGCAGGTCTGGTCGGCCTGGCCTGGACGCTTGCCACGTTTTTTGTCATCCCAGTCCTCGCCTTTGAAAACGCCGGACCCATTGAGGCTCTCCATCGCTCGGCAGAGCTGTTCCGGAAAAACTGGGGCGAGGAAGTGGTTGGGACTTTCAGCTTTGGGCTGATCTTTGGGCTGCTGGCGCTACCGGGGGTCGCGTTGCCTCTCCTCGGCGGATCTATTGCTGGCGGTACCGGGGTCACGGTAGGCGCCTGCATAATGGTCATCTACTTCATCTTTCTTTCCATCGTCAGCGCGTCGACGCACGGCATTTTCCTCGCCGCGCTCTATAGCTACGCCACGACGGGGAAGATTTCCCCTGGTTTCAGACCGAACAGCTTCACCACGGCTTGGCAGCCCAAGTCTCGTATCAGGTACTAAGAATCCGGAACTGGGAAACAGCCGGCTCGTGAAGAAGGCTATGCGCGCGGCTTTACGCCCCCAATCCAGGTTGAAATTGCTGGCCTGATGGCGGGGTGAACCGCCGTGCGCGCTCACTGCAGGATATTCCATCGCTCTGCCCGGAATTGGGGTTAGAAAAGAGCGCGGTGTCGGGTAGTGCTATGGGAATTGCAGCAGCACCTTGCGATTATCCACCGAAGCTTTACCTGGCACGGAATACAACGAGCACTCATAGATCAATGAAGCAGGAGGGATTCTAAAGCGATGAAGACCCCAATGATGATACTGGTATTATTCCTAATGACGGCGGGCGTTTTATGCGCGCAGGAAACTCGCCGGACCGTTGTAAGTCCTTCACCGAACCCTGCCGACGATTCGAAGCCGAACAGCGACAAGATCCCTGACGTCTACGCGATTACGGGCCATTTTGACCGAATAGTTCTTCTGCGTTTCAAGTACAAGACCGACTTGCTTGCGGGCCTGCAAAAGATGGTGAGACGGGAACACATCCGGAATGGGGTGATACTGGCGGCGATGGGTTCGGTGCGCGGCTATCAGTTGCATCAGGTGAGCAATCGCACATTTCCTTCGCGCGACACCTTTGTAAACAATCCTGTGGAGCCGGCAGACCTGGTGAGCATGAATGGGTACGTCATCAACAGCAGGATTCATGCACATGTCACCCTTGCAATGCCGGACAGGACAATCGCCGGGCATCTGGAGCCGGGCACCCAGGTCTTTACGTTCGCCATCGTCACCATTGGAGTGATGAACCAGGCCGAATTGAGCCGAATTGATGACAAGACTTACCGGTAACTGCCGGTCGCAATGGAATTGGTGTTTAACGGCGCCGGCGGGACGCATAGGCTGAGAGGCGGGCCCTGGCGTATTTTAAGGGCGCTCCTCGCCCTGACGCCGGGCGAATGGAAGCCGTTGTTTATCGAAACTGTTCCGGCGGCCCCGCGCGCCGACTTCATGGCGTGCCGGGAGCGGAAAACTGACATCCAACTGCAAATAGAGAACCACGGAAAACAGAAGTCGGATTCCGAAGCCCAATGGGAAAAAAGCGACAGCCGATACCGAAGAAGCGCGGACGCAATGATAAGTAGTCCGCGCTAACGGTTAGTTTGTTTGTTGAAGTGACTTTTAGCCATTGGCGGTCTGGCGACTGGCCATACCGGAAAAGCGCCTGATGAGGCTGGCGAACCCTGAAAGTGAGGACCGGCTTTGCCGGGCTGATTGGGCCTTCATTAATTCAGCCGAATCAATTTCAATTTCCTCGCATTGTGCAATGGAGGTGCAAACCTGTTCCGGATCCTGCAGTACGTCAAACTGCGGCCCCGGACGCCTGCTGTATTGCACGATGAGGTTGCAGCCGTGACGGCCGGCATACTGGATGGCTTCGTCCCGGGTCTCGAGGCTTTCTATGTACTGGACCTGAAAGGGCCACTTAAAATGTTGACTTTGAAGAATTTTGATAGTGCCATTTGAATTGACCATGTCTCCCTCCCGAGAACTATTGAACCAGTAAATGCCGTTTAGGACAATCACCCAAAAGTACCAGCACCTTTGACTGATATTGGCTTTGAGTTCTATTTGGCAGCTCAGGGCAGAGCACCGTGGAAAGCCCGCAGAACGAAGGTGGAACGAGGAGCGCTCGATTTATTTTCAATGGTTTGTGGCCACGGCGCTGGGAGCGATGGATGATATCAATTAATATAGGCGGTCGAAAACAACCCTGCCTCCTACGATGGTGCGGAGAGCATGTATGTCCTTTATCTCGTTAACCGGGCAGGAAAGAAAGTTGCGGTCAATAACAACCATATCCGCCAGTTTACCGGGTTCAATGGAGCCCTTCTTCTTCTCGTCAAATGAAAGCCAGGCCCCATTCAGCGTGTACATCCGAAGGGCCTGCCTACGGGTGAGGCATTGGGAGGGGTTGATGATGGCGCCATCCACAGTTTCCCGCGTGATGGCTATCCACATGCCGAGAAAGGGATTGTAAGGGTTCGTCGAGGTGTTGGGGTCAAAGCCAATCATGTGGTCGGAACCGCCTGCCACTACAACTCCTGCGCGGAACAGGGAAGCCAGCGGAAGGAAGTTAGCCATGCGCGCAGGGCCAAACACGTTCTTGATGGCAGGCTCGTCGAGGTAGAGCCAGGCTGGCTGGCAATCGAATGCAACGCCCAGCTCTTTGGCCACTTGGATGGCGTGAGGATCGGGGAAATCTCCATGGGTGACCGTGAAGCGGAGATCACGGATCGGCTTCAGGCGGTTGGCCGCCTGATAGGCCTGGAGAAGGAGATCGGTCGAGCCGCCGCCCGTGCTGTGCGCCGTCATCTGCCAGCCGAGTTCGTCCGCCGTCTTCGCCATGGCGACGAGGTTGGCTTCCGGGACGCGAAGCACCCCGCGATAGGTTGGATCGTGGTAGCCATAAAGTCCTGTGTTGGGCCCGTAGGGCTCTCGGAGGTAGGCTGTTCCTATGCAGATGCCACCGTCTGTGAAGGTCTTCAACGTTCCGACACGGTACCAGGCGCCTCCCAAGCCTGTGACGAAAGGGATCTGCAGGATCGAGTCACGCACCTGCGCCGGCGTGCCCTGCGCGCTGATGATGTACGTGACATAACAGCGGGCAGTGAGCTTATCCTGGCGATCGAGAACCTGATAAGCACGGAATCCAGGCGGCCTCTCTGCGCGATCAATGATGCTGGTGAGGCCCACCTCATTGTAGTGATGCAGCATGGTTTGGAGCGCCCAAAGGCGGTCCTGGAGGGTGACCGGCGGAGCAGCCCTGAGTGGCGCCAGCAGCTCTGGGGCGCCCAGGACAAGGCCCGTGGGCCTGCCCCTCGCGTCCTTGATGATTTTCCCGTCCGCGGGCTGGGGAGTGTTGGCGGAGATCCCAAGTTTTTTGAGAGCGTTTGAATTCAACACTGCGGCGTAACCGTTGTCCACAATCACCGGGCGGTCGGCTGCCGCTACGTCCAGTTCCAATCGTGTGGGGTAACGGCGTTCTTTGAGGCGGGTTACGAAAACGTGCGGAACCAGGATAACAGCCTTTGCTGGCAGAACAGCGTCTCGGTGCCGTACGTATGCTTGAATATCTGCGATGGAGTGCAGCGGCGGAACTTGGCTTTCGCGCTCGCCAAGAGCTGCATTGATGGGGTGGCAATGGCTGTCAATGAGGCCGGGCAGCACGCATCGCCCGTGCAAGTCCACCCTGGCCGTGGCCGGTCCCGCGGTGCGAAGGACATTGCGGTCCGAACCAACGATAGTAAATTGTCCTCCGCGAATTGCCACAGCTTGAACCACTGGATGGGCAGGCCACATGGTGACGATCACGCCATTGTAATAAATTGTGTCAGGCGGCCGCTGCGCGTACAACGGACAGGCAAAAAAGAAAAAGCAAATCACGGCCAACCGGAGAGCGATGACTGAAACTCCGCCCAAAGGCCGATTTCCTCTTGCTGGCATTGTGACCTCGTTGGAAATATGCGTAAGTTATTGGCTTGCAACACTAGCCCCGACGCACCACGATAGCACAACTGTGGATGTGAAAGGCAACACGGGCCATTGGCAGGAGAGCAAGGAAAAGAGTCAGGATAATGCAGTCTGAAGGCAAGTTAAAGAGGGCTGAAGGTGTTGCTACAAGAGAGCGGACACTTCACTAGTGCAGGCTGCGTCGGGATTTTTACAAACATTGGCGGTGCGCGGCTGGCGAATTTTAGAGATGAGATGCCTGAGAATTATGAAACGACTACTGGGGCAGAATCAGTCCGCTTGGTGAGCCCAAACATGCCCAATAGCCCCCTTTTTTTGCGCCCGCCGGACTTCGGTCCCTTCAAATTGCGTGCTGAATCGAGTTTGCCGGGCCCAGCATGAGACGTCCACTTCGATTCGGGATCGAGCATGACGTCAAACTGCGGGCCGGTCCTCTTTTCGTATTTCACGATCAGATTGCAGCCGTGCTCGGTGGCATAGTGGATGGCTTCATCGCGGCTATTGAGGGTTTCCATGTACTGAATCTGTGCTGTCCATTTGAACTCAGAGCTTGAAAGTAGTGCTAACGTGCTGTTTGCGTTCCCCATATTTCCCTCCCGCGAAATATTGGACCAGTAGTTGCCTCTGATGGCAATTGGACGATGGTACTACAACCATCGGCCAGCAACCACCGGCACGGCTCATGATGTCTACAACACCATTAGATTCAGTCTGTTGAGGCTGGCCGTAGGTGAACGTCGACCTGCCCGCTTTGGCGGCTGCGCCATCGAGAGACGGCGTAAGGCTGTGAGATGGCGTCTGGTGGTTCAGGGTAGAAGCGCGGGTTGATCGCGGTATTTAGTGAAGCCGGGAGATTCTGGATCGCGGAGATGGCGCAACCGCCGCAACTCTGCAGAGGAATGTGCCTTCGATGTCAGTCTGCTGGTAGCGGGCCGCTGCACTGCGCAGGCGTGGGGCCATTTCCCGGACATAGAGGGACGCAACAACAGTGGCAACCTGGTCGGTAAGGCGGATGCCCTTCAGGATCAAGGACCTCCAGGCGCGGCGGCATGCGCCTTGAATATCGGCCTGGCGGCAACGGCTGAGTGTGTAGCGCAGCCGTGGGGTAATTTCGCTGGTGTAAATGACTGAAGCTTCTGCAGCAAGGCGTTTGGTGACGTCACTGGCACTCCCTTGGGAGTGCCTGCGCCACGCGCGGCGCAGGGCAATTGCAGGGTCAGACCACCAGCTGCGGCTGGCCGCCGACCGGCAGAATGGGACGATTTCGCAGCGGTAGAAGGCTTCTGCACGTAGTGCGATCCGCCGGGCATTGCCGGAAATATCGTATTGCCTGAGGCTTCCACAGATGTAGCGCAAGGATTCACGGAGTTCCACTCGCGCATACCTGCTGGCGGCGTGGCGTAGGCCCGGGGCAACATGACGACTGTAAAGATTTGAAACACTTTTGCCAAGTCGCCCGGTGAAATGCGACATACTCGAAAGCATGAGGCTGGTCCACCCCTCGGTATAGGGATCCACCAGAATTTCTTCTTTTTTGATTAATTCGAGCTCGAGACCGCTCGTGCAAGCCCCTTCAGGATCATCGAGCACGTCAAACAGGGACTTGCTTGCCTCGTGCCGCTCGACAATAAGGTTGTACCCCTGCTCAAACGCGCAGGTAAGTGCCGCTTCGCGTGTCCGGAAGGAGTCTATGAATTGAACCCGAGGCTGCCAGCGGAAGCAATCGCCTGGAATGATGGCAATCGGTCTGGTCGCTTCTGTCATCCCCTCCTCCCGGTGTAGATTGAACCGTTAAATGACTTTTTGGGCAATGGCCCATTGGTGCTACAACTATCGGCTACAAAACGGCAACCCCACTAGTTTTATAAGGAAGATACTCATTGTATTGTAGTTAACATGACTCGGGGAGGTGTGCGGTGGGAACGGGTGGCGAAAAAAGTCAAAAATCGGCTTTTGAAGAGTAAAAGACCGGCCGGGGGGATGCAATACAGGTATTCAGGAGGCCACCGCTGTACAGCGCGCACGTCCCACGAACGGGATTGTGTGTGGGAAGTGTGACTTCCGAGGCTAGTTCTTGGGAGGGAACACGCGTGGCATAAGCCTTTCGGCGGTAGCCTGGCCCTTGTCGTCAGTGCACTGGCCGTCGGAAGGTTGGAAGCCTGCTGAAAGAGCATCAGCCTGAGCCATCAGTTTTCCCGGTTTTTTGCCGAACAGGACATCATTGCGGCAGTAATAAAAGCCAAACTCCTTTTTGACCCACACGTTGACGTGGGCGCCGGCCTGGGAATCATTTGAGGGTTTCTCTGAAATGAGAGATGACGAATCCCTGGAAAGCGAAGCGCCGTTTGCAGGGCCGGATGACTCTTGCGTTCCGGCAGCTAAATCGTTTGTCGACGCCAGGTTAGTGTCACTGCCGGGGCACGAGTGGTAGGAAGGTTCCAGGCCGCGGGCCAGGGCATCGGTTTGGGTCATTAACTCCCCCGGCTTCTCCCCGAACAGGGCATCGCCGCGGCAGTAATAAAAACCAAGCGTTTTTAATCCCCAAACCTTTACGTCTGCGCTGCGAACCGGGGCTTCTAGCTGGCTTTCGGCAACCTGAACGGGCGCAGGGTCCGGCTGGTTGTTTGCGCAATAAGTGCCGTCGATCGGGCGGTAGCCTGACGTCAGCGCAACAGACTGGGTCATTATTTCACCAGGCTCATCGCCGAATAGGGTGCCGCCCTGGCAATAATAGAAACCGGATTGCTCCTTCGTCCAAACGCTGACGTTTTCGGCGTTCCTCGGCAGGGAAGGCGCAGGTTTTTTTCGCGAAAACGAGAACATTTGGGCAAGAGTAGGGAGGTTGTCGGCTTCTGTCAGCCAGACACGGATCGGGGACAGAGACAATACTAGATATCCAACTAGCAACACAATGCAGGCAGGAACCAGGGGATTCGAGGTTATCGGGGAATGGTTCGACGGGGATGGTTTGTAATTACCGTCATTTGGCCCGCCTGCCGACTTGAGGGGCTTGCCGTCTGACAGGCTGAAAATGAGATTCGACAGCAGACTCAAAGGCTTTTCTAGGAGTTCAAATATCTGTTTGGGATGAAGCTCCATGTCAGGTGTCCTTTGCTCGCGGTATAGATGCCATGAAATCTGTTGCCTACAATAGCTCTCCTGCTGCCGATGTCTTCTACGTGGCTGAAACGGTGGGAACCAGGCTGCCCTCTTTACCGCCTTGTCAGGATGCTGCCGCCAGATTCATCACAGCGTCAGACCATACGCTGCCAGCCGAACCTGGTGCTCGAGCTGTCCAACTACGTGTAGCCTCTGTAAGCCTTCTGTCCCTGCCGCTTCACCGCCTTTCCACAACCCGATTACCGCAAACCCGGCCCTGTTTACGGATGAAATCCCGTGTTTCGCAGGATTAATTGCCGCCATTGAGGTGGCCATGCCCAAAGTCGGAATGACCATCATTGGTTCCCGAGCCATTACCGCCGCCCCCGCCGCCACTGTTACCTCCTCCCGAGGCGCCGCCGTGGTCACCACCATTTCCGTGTCCATGCCCATTTCCACCGCCATTGTCTCCGCCGCCGTTGCCTCCACCGCCGTTTCCGCCGCCGCTGTTCCAGCCGCCGTTACTATTGCCGCCTCCATTACCGTTTCCGCCGCCGGATGCGGTTCCACCCGCGGAGCCTGGTCCGCTCCCCGAGCCGGACCCGCCAACCGAGGGCGGTTGGCCGCCAGAGCCAGGTACTCCCACAGGCGCCTGCCCCGATACAGTCGCTACAGTCGAGGTCGCGCTTGCATAGCTGGTCCGCAGAGTGGTGCCCATGATCTGGAGCACCGCGATGACGACCACGCATATCAGGGTGAACATCAAAGCATATTCAGCCGAGTCAGCTCCTTCAGCTCCGTGCCACAATCTTGTAAAGAATTTCCTCATGAGCTCCTCCTTTGTATTCCCGCCCATCTCGGACGGCGCATGCATTTTGAACGTGTGTTGTCGGTCGAAATTCCAGCATTCTGGCCAGCTTCCGTGCTGAAGTCGTGCGGATAAGTTTGTAACCTTTCTGATTCGTGGTCAGAAAACGTCACCCTTTCCTCAATAGGTTTGAAGTGATTCTGCCCACTTGACCGTAACCTGCATCAGCTTTCCTTGAGCCGGGCAACTTTGCGTCTGCCCGTGAGGAACGGTCACATGCTTAAGGTAAGAGGTGGACGGGGCTTTCTCAATTGGGGGATTCCAGCAATGTTTGGAAGGATGCGCCCCTTGCGTTATCGGGCACAGGCTGACGAAATAAGGTAATTCCCGGTGTGAAACTGTGTCATGTTGCGCAATCAGTGCCAGAGGATTGCACAATGAGTGCATTATTTTGCAACTCTTCTCAATTGCACCCCGTTGAGGCAGCAGTTTTTCTGGAGGAATCTTTCCTGACTCATTCACCGCAGAATTACAGAGCATCTCTGACCCGGACCTCTTGACCTTGGCGGCAAGAACCCGACGAAAAGTGAAAGGGAATTTATAAGGTTTCCGCTCACTGGCTATTATTCGTGGCAAAGCGGCGCGGAATCCCCTCTAGCAACTCGCAGGGCTTGGCGAAATGGAGCGCGATAAAGCCGGCCTGGCGCGTCCTACGGCGCCAGTCCCGTTTGGGAATTACTACGTTTGGGAATTACGATTGATAGGTCAACACTGTGATGATACTCTCGCACCTTCAACCGGGTCACCTGGCATGATTGCATACGTTACAATCGGTGCGTTATCGCCTTCCGGAGACCAAGCGCAATTAAAGGATGCCTGTTTACAAGGGATGTTTGAGGGCAAGGCGCATGACCATGATCAAGAAACTTCTCTGGGTGCTGGTGGCGGGGCTGGGCGCTTTGGCTTTTGGCGTGATCGCCACGTCTCGCGGAGAGTCACTCAATGCCGTCTGGCTGGTGGCCGCAGCAGCGTGCATCTTTGTGCTGGGCTACCGTTTTTACAGCCGCTTCATCGCCTATCGCGTCCTCGAACTGGACGCCAGGCGCGCCACTCCCGCCGAGCGCAAAGATGATGGCCGCGATTTTACACCTACCAACAAATGGGTGGTGTTCGGACACCACTTTGCCGCGATTGCGGGGCCCGGGCCGCTGGTAGGCCCGATCCTGGCGGCCCAGTTCGGCTATCTGCCGGGCACGCTCTGGGTCCTGATCGGCGGAGTGCTGGGCGGGGCTGTGCAGGACTTCGTGACACTGTTCTGCTCCATCCGGCGTGATGGCAAATCACTGGGCCAGATGGCCAAGGAAGAAATCAGCGAGGCAGCAGGCTGGACGGCGCTTTTCGGCGTGCTTTTCATCATGATTATCCTGATCGCCGTGATTGCGCTGGTGGTGGTGAATGCCTTGAAGGGCAGCCCGTGGGGCCTTTTCACCATTGCCGCCACCATACCGATTGCTTTCCTGATGGCCATCCACCTTCGGTACTTCCGGCCAGGCCGTATCCTGGAAGGCTCGCTGATGGGGGTCGCCCTGGTTATCGCCGCAGTGGTCGGCGGGCGCTACGTCGCGGAGTCGGCGACGCTTTCCCACTGGTTTAATTACAGCGGTCCGGCGCTGGCCTGGATGATCATTGCCTATGGCTTGGCGGCTTCCATCCTGCCGGTTTGGCTGCTGCTCGCGCCACGCGATTACCTTTCAACCTTTGTCAAGCTGGGAACAATCCTGGCGCTGGCGGTGGGCATCCTGGCGGCGTGGCCGATGATGCACCTGCCCGCCATCACGCGCTTTGCGGACGGCACAGGCCCGATTTTTGCTGGCAAGATTTTCCCGTTCTGTTTCATCACTATTGCCTGCGGCGCCATCTCCGGATTTCATTCCCTGATTTCCAGCGGCACAACGCCGAAGCTGATCACCAGCGAAATGCACGCGCGGATGATCGGCTATGGAAGCATGCTCATGGAATCGTTTGTGGGCATCATGGCCATCGTGGCGGCCGGGGTGCTGCAGCCGGGTGTCTATTTTGCCATCAACAGCCCGGCGGGGGTTGTGGGTGAGATGGCCGGGAAAGCAGTGGCCACGATTTCAGGCTGGGGATTCCCTGTAACTCAGGCCACCATGGCGGACCTGGCTTCAAAGGTGGGCGAAATTACGCTTTTCAATCGCACCGGTGGCGCGCCGTCTTTGGCCGTGGGCATGGCCCATATTTTTTCCAACGTGCTGGGCGGAACGGAAGTGATGGCTTTCTGGTACCACTTTGCCATTATGTTTGAGGCGCTGTTTATCCTGACCGTGCTTGATGCCGGCACGCGTGTGGGACGCTTTATGCTGCAGGACCTGTTGGGCCACATCTGGAAACCGCTGGGGCGCACCGGCTGGTATCCGGGGGTGGTGCTGACCAGTTTGCTGGTGGTGGGCGCGTGGGGTTACTTTCTTTACCAGGGTGTGGTGGACCCGCTGGGGGGGATCAACAGCCTGTGGCCGTTGTTCGGCATCTCCAACCAGATGCTTGCCACGATTGCCTTGTGTGTGTGCACGACCATCCTGATCAAGATGAAGAAGGATCGTTTCGCCTGGGTGACGCTGGCGCCGCTGGCGTGGCTGATTTCTGTGACCATGACTGCGAGTTATCAGAAAATCTGGAGCCCGGACCCGCGCCTTGGGTTTCTTTCGCACGCCCAGATGCTGACCGACCAGATTGCCAAAGGCGCAATTCGTGCCGGGCAGATTGGAACAACCCGGCGGCTGATCTTCAACAACCGCCTCGATGCCGCGGTCACTCTTCTGTTTGCCGTCCTCGTGATTTTGATTCTGTTTGAATCAGGGCGGCAATGGTGGGCGTACGCGGCGGGCAGGAGGGAACCGGTGCTGAAGGAAGCGCCGGCTGAACTGTCGAGGCTGGAGGCATGAGATGGAGGAAATGAACGAATGACTCGTGCGGTGAGCCTGCTGAAATCCTTGTGGAATTACCTGCGCGAAGCGAGCGGAGAAAATGATTACGCTCGTTACTGCGCGCGGATGGCTGCTGAAGGCGGCGAACCCGTGAGCCGGCGGGAGTACTACGCGAGCCGCCAACAGGAAAAATACTCGCACCCCAATCGATGTTGTTGAGCGGTTTCGCCCTTTATTTAATCTAAGTTATTTTGGACGATAGGAGAAATGCCATGCGCGTTGTTGTAATCGGAGGGACAGGCCATACGGGAACGTATCTGGTTCCGAGGCTGATCGAGGCAGGTTACGAAGTATCGGTGATCAGCCGCCAGCAAAAACCACGTTACCCGGAAGCTGGGATTGGCGGCCAGTCCGCCTGGAAGCGTGTGCAATGGATCGAGATGGACCGCGCCAGAGAAGAGAAATCCGGCGACTTTGGCAGGCGCGTGGCGGAAATTGGGCCTGAAGCCGTGATTGACATGATCTGCTTTGAGCTGGAAAGCGCCCGGCAACTGGTGGACGCTTTGCGCGGGCGGGTCCAGTTGTTGATCCATTGCGGCACCATCTGGGCGGGCGGAGCCAGCCTGCACGTGCCGAGCACGGAGAGCGAACCCCGACAGCCGATCTGCGAATATGGAAAGCGCAAGGCTGCCATCGAAGAATACCTGCTGGGCGAAGCGCGGCGAGGGGGGCTTCCTGTCACGGTCCTGCGGCCGGGACACATGGTGGGCTGCGGATGGGTACCCGTGAACCCGGTGGCAAATTTCAACCCGAAGATTTATTCCGACCTGGCCAGGGGCAAGGCCTTGAGCCTGCCCAACCTGGGAATGGAAACCCTGCACCACGTCCACAGCGACGACGTGGCACAGGCCTTCATGCTGGCGCTCAACAAATGGAGCGTCGCGGTGGGGGAAGTTTTTAACGTGGTCTCGCCTTCGGCCCTCACGCTGCGAGGTTATGCCGAAGCGGTAGCAGGGTGGTTTGGCAAGCCGGCAAATCTTTCATTCCTGCCATGGGAGGAATGGAAAGAGACGGCTACAGCGGATGACGCCAAAGTTACCTGGGACCATATTCTTCATTCCTCCTGTTGCAGCATCGAAAAGGCGCGCGGGGTCCTGGGGTACCAGCCGCGATATACTTCGCTCGAGGCGGTCAGAGAATCGCTCGAATGGCTCATCCAGAATGCCAGGGTTGAAGTCTGATAGCATTCGTCCGGCTCAAGTTGACACCTTCAGCATTTCCGCCTGTTGTTTCCCACGCCGCAAACAGTTACCTGTGATGAGGATCACTTACTCATTCCGGGTTGGAGTGCGTGAATAGGAATATGAAGGTCAATTTCCTAGGAGGTAAAGACATGTTGCGAAGAACGCTCAAGATGGGATTTTGGGTTGCAGCCGGGGTTTTCCTTTTTGCGGGCCTGGCCCTGGCCGGAACCAAACAGATTCATCTTGCACAGGACGTTGTCCTGCCGGGAGGCCAGACGTTGCAGGCGGGTACTTATTCTGTGGTGGTAAACGAGAGCCTCGACCAGGTCCAGTTTTTGAAAGGTTCAAAGGTCGTGGCAACGCACGCCTGCAAATGTGTTCCTCAGGAAAAGAAGAACGCCGAAACCCAGGTCCTCACGGAACAAGGGTCCGGCAACACGCAGGTCCTACAGGAAATTATGCTGCGGGGTGAAACCCGCATCATTACTCTGCCGTCCTGACCCCGGCACCAGTCACAGGGACTGCATGATGCGGCGAGCGGCGTCAATAGAGCACCAATGGGACGCCCGCCGCTGCAGGATATTGCCGCCTCGGAACTACTGGCGAGGATAACCCACCGTCTGTGCCAGGATGATCTTCTGGTCGGGACGCAACTTCATTGTTTTGGCCAAGGCAGCGCGGTTGATGCTGCCCCTCACCACCACCCCCAACCCCTGCGAGGCACAGAAGAGATAGGCGTTCTCCACGATAGCACCTGTGTCAGCGCCAATGTAAAGGGCATGGTCCGGCGCGCTGGCATGGGCAACTTTGGCGAAATCGGCAACGTACACCAGGTTCACAGGAGCTTCGCCCACGTACGCTTGTGTCCCGGTCGCCGCGCGCATATCTCCCGACAGGATCGGGATGAGCTTGTTACCCCTGGCGACATAAAGGTAAAGTCCGTCGGGCGTGGCGACGTAGATGTCGATTTCCTGCCAATTCATCGCTGAGGGCGCTGTGCGCTTGCCGGATTCCGGGCGATTCACTCCAAACGCCGCCCACAGCAAGTCAGAGAGCGTTTGCACCGGCAGCCTTCGTGAAGTGAATTCACGAGTCGAGTTCCGCACTCTTAATGCCTGCATCAACGGTATGCCTCCGGCGGTTTGGGGAGCAGGCAAGTCAACCGGCTGTAGCTGTTGGGCAACGGCCGGCGTTGGAAAGAGCATGGCCGCAAAACAAAGCCAGCGAAGAAGGGGAGCACGCAGAGTGTACATGTCGAGCCTCCTT
>DATEKC010000096.1:0-4224 GCA_035277665.1 Terriglobia bacterium | reverse complement strand
CCGCTTGAGGATGGAAGGCTCCTTGCCCCACCGGCGTGAAAGCGCCGCCGCAAGCTCCGCATAGGCTGGCTGGGTTTCGTCGCCGCAAATGATCTCCATGAAGCGCGTGATATGGGCAGGTTCGGCCCAGTGGATGCCGACGATCCGCTCCGGGTGGAGCGCTCCCTTCTGCAAAACGGTGACCGGTATGCCCGAGGTGTTGGTCCCGATCAGGCTGCGGGGAGAGATGCTCTCTTCTACTTTTTGCAGGACATCCTTTTTGACAGCGAGGTCCTCGAACACACACTCCACAACCAACTGGCTCGATTTCAGGACATCATAATCACCGGAGACATTCAGCCGGCTGATGATCTTGTTTGGGTCGGCGCGAATCAACCCTTCTTTTTTCATCTCCCGCAGGTTCGTGAGTATCCTTCGGCGCGCGCTCTGCCGTTTTTTTTCGTCAATCTCCACCGCCGCCACAGGATGCCCTGCGGCCAGCAGGCAGGTGGCGACGCTGGTCCCCATCAGGCCCAATCCGACTACGCCGGCATTGAAGTTTCTGGGTTCGCTTGCTGATCCTGATCGATTCATTCTTGTGTCCCTTTGGTTAGACATTTCACTATTGAATATGTTTGTTGCGGCGATTTCATCCGCAGCGGTTCCGCCAATTGTTGCCCTGCGAGCAAATTTCAAGGCGCGAGGCGCCGGGCCATGCTAGCGCGATTCCGCAAAAGAGGAAAGCGGCGGAAGCTTCTGGCCTTCGTGTGAAGATTCCGAGAATGTCATCAGCCGGCTCTGCAATTGCCGCCAGTACTCATACTCCGCGTTCCACCTTCCGATCGCCGACGCCAGGCGATAGGGAGTATACTCCGCCAGCCAATCTGCGCGATATTCTGCGCGCAACTCGGTGATGGCATCCATCAGATCGACGAGGCGCGAATGGTCCTGGTAAGTCGTCATCGACTCCCACTCATTCCACCATGCTTCATCTGGCGGGCGCGTGGGGCCGAGTCGATGCCACAAGTCCTCGAGCTCAGGCGGAGTCTGAAATTTCTGCCCTGCATAGTCAAGTAAGCGGCTGCCGAACAGCAGGCTTTCGAGCGTCGTCCGGTCGCCGCCCAGGCTGATGGCGTGGTCCAGCAGCGATTCAGCGTCTTCAGCCAAAAGGCGCGCCTGGCGCAGATCGCCCTGGCCCGCCGTGCACTTTTTCAGGATGAGCGGATTAAACGGATCCCGCCACATCGCGATCATTGTTTCGCCGCCCAGCACCTTTTGCAGCACGGATTCGGACTGCCTGAGGTCGTCGAGCGCGGTGGCAACTTCAGGGGCGGCTTCGGGAGGATACATCAGCCGCGCGTAGTCGGAAAAGAAAGTCGCCTTGTCCATAGGAGCGGATTGCCAGGCTGCTCCCGCTCCGTAGGCGATGCCTGGATACGTCATCTGCATCAGCATCTGCCCATCGTCGGTCCATATGGTGTTCATCAATCCAATCGCATGCGATTTGCGGCCGGCATCGAGGAAGGTGTCGATATTTTTAAAAGTGGTATCAAAATCGGGAGCGATCTGGTTCCAGCTCGTTACACCCGTGGCAATAATGTGCGGCGTTTTTTCAGCGGTCAACGGCTTCAGGTAATGTTGATACTCGGGATCCTTCGGTTGCCAGTCGTATTGCCACGGCACCGCAATAATGCCGGCGGGCAACTGCGAAACGATCCCCGGGTATTTGACCATGATGTCGGCCCAGGCCATCACGTGCTTGCCGTGTGCCTCGAACAGTCGCGCGACGCTGTTCAACTGGTCGACGAAAAGCCTGGTGGGCGATGACCCCGTCCCGCCCTCTTTTACAGCCATCTGGATCTGGAAGGTTTCGTCGAAACCAATATGCACAAACGGGCTGGGAAACATCTGCGCGAATTGATCAATCCAGTTGGCCAGGAGCTTCATCACCTTCGGATTGCGGGGATCGAACTCTGTCCCATGCGGAAGGTCCGAAAGGCCCGAGTAGCGCTCCACGCGGAAGAGGTCGTGCTGGTGGCCGTAAAGCTCCAGGCACGGAATCACGTCAATGTGGCGCTGGCGGGCATAGGCGATGATGGTGCGAACATCCTGCTGGGTGAACCGGCCCGTCGGGTTTAACAGCGGAAAACCTTTCAACTCGATGCTGTCTTCACTGTAGAAGTAATATTGGTTCATCTTCCAGCGCGCCATAAAATCCAGTTGCCGCTCCACTTCCTGCACCGTCGGCAGCGGTCCGTGGCTCATGTCCACCATCGTCCCGCGGTAAACCATGCCGGGCCAGTCGTGAATGGATATTTCGGGGAGCGACGCCTGCTCGCCTTCGCCCTCCACCAATTGCCGGAGCGTTTCGGCGCCGTAGAAAATTCCGGCAGATGAGCGGGCGCGAATCGTCACGCCGCTGGGAGCGATTTTCAGTTCATACGATTCCCACGAATCCGGCCCGGGCTTCTCGCCGGGCATAGGCAGCGCGTCGACGGCCCCGGTGCGGTCGAGCACGATGGCAGGCCCGCTGCCTCTGGTTTCCCAGATGGGGATTTCGCTGCCGGCTCTCGAGCCCAGCCACTTTGAAAGTTGATCAGCGGCAAACCGGTCTTCCGGGCTGGGTGGCGAAGCAAATTCAATTTCCAAACCCCGCACGGCCAGATGTCCTGGCCCGAATGTGATCTGCTGCGGCTGCGGCAACAATCGGTTCTGAGCAGCCAGCCCACAAACAGGAAGAAGCAGGAACCCCATCAGCGTGAACCACACGAATCTATGCATTAACGTAACTCCGGCGTCGGGAATAAATACTTGTCGGCAAAAAAAGTTGGGGAGGCGTGGTGCGAAACCTCCCCGGCAATCAACATCATCGCACGGCGCTCCGGCAGCGGCCGCGCGCCTCTCACGATGCGCGAGCACATTCCCCGCGGGATGGAGGAATCCGCCTTCGATGGCAAAATCCCCCGCTCCGATTTTCGATTCCGCCTCTGCTACCAGAGAATCCGCAGCCTGCCTTCTATGAGCCGCGGCCCCGCCTTAACGGCGCTGTAATAGTCGGGGACATACGTGATTGCGCCTGCCCCCGGCGCCGTAATATCGTTTGAAAACGGGTTGTAGAAGTTCGGGTGGTTGAAAACATTGGAAGCCATCGCCGTAAATTCCACGTGCCACCGCTCTGTAATCGGCCATGTCTTGGTCAAACTGGCGCTTTGATTGTTCAAGCCAGGCCCCTCCAGAATATTCACGCCGCTGTTTCCAAACCTCCCGTTCGGAGGAACAGCAAAACAGGTGGTATTAAACCACCCGCTGAGGTTCCGTTGGCCGGGCGGAAAGTTCCCGTTGCAAGTCCGGTCCGGAATAATGCTATAGGTGTTCGTGTTGGACGGATCTGTGCCAGAGAAGCTCGGCGTGAACCACTCCCCGGATTCGAAATAACTGATCCAGAAAAGGTCCCATCCGCCAACAATTTGATTGAGCACACCCGGCATGCTCGCGCCAAATTCCCGGCCTGCCCCAACGGGGATGTGCCATACCGTGTTCAGGACAATCCTGTGGTGCGGCGTCATGTAGTCATGGTTCCAGGGCAGCGGGCCGTAAGGATCCTGCAAGTTTTCCAGCGTGTCAAGGTTGTTTGCCCAGGTCCAGTTCCAGTCAAAATTAAGCTGCCCCACGCGGCGTTTGGCCTCGACGCTCAGGCCGTTATATTCCGAGCTGCCGTCGTTGCGGTCAAAGTTGGTCGAAGTGAATTGAGGAAAGGGGTTGCGGCTGGGCGTCCACGGAACTGCGCTCGGCATGGGCATATCGGTGTTGATAAAGTAATTCAGACTGCTGCCCCTCGAACCGACGTAGGACACGCGCAAGCCAGTGCCGCCGATTTGCCGCTCCACGGTCAGGTTCCATTGCTGGATTTTTCCATTCTTCGTGTCTTTCGGGAAGCCCGTAACGCTTTGTGACGGGATCACCGACGAGCTGATGCCAAGAAAAGGATTCGGGAAGGCGAAGAGCGGCTGCCCGTTTTGCAGCGCGTTGATGTACGTCTCGCTGATTTCGAACGGGCCGGGCCCATTCAATAATGTCATGGGTCCCGACCCATAAATCGCAGAATTGGGCGCGGAACCGTAGGCCTCGCTGAAAATCCCGTATCCACCCCGGATGACCGTGTTCTTATCCAGGAGATAAGCGGCCGAGAGGCGGGGCGCAAAATTCGTGAGGCTGGGGTTGGGGGTGGGATTCCCGGCTACGACC
>DATEKC010000095.1:0-24009 GCA_035277665.1 Terriglobia bacterium | reverse complement strand
TCGGCCCCAATGAATACGTAAAGTGAAGACGCAGGAACACGGCTGGTCTCATTGCTGTCCCCGCAATGGATCGAGATTGCTTCCAGGCGTTCCGTGCCGTGGACTTCCGCAATGCGGGAGCCGGTGACGACTTCAATATGCGGCGTCCGTTTGATCTGGTCAATCAGATACTGCGACATGGTTAAGGAAAGTGACGGCCCTCGGACTACCATCACAACCCGTTTGGCGTACTTTGAGAAATACATGGCGGCCTGCCCGGCGGAATTCGCGCCGCCGACGATGTAGACTTCTTCGTCCTTACAGGACAGGGCCTCGGTCATCGCCGATCCATAGTAGACCCCGCGTCCCTGCAATTGCTCCGCACCGGGCACATCGAGCCTCCGATAGGAAACGCCCGTCGCGATCAGCAACGCTTTACAGCTCAGGTCGCTTCCGTCCGCCAGTTTGACCATTCGCGCCGAGCCTTCCGCGCGGGCTCCGACGACATGCTGCGGCGAAAGAATTTCCACTCCGAATCGCCGGGCCTGCGCGACGGCGCGCCGGGCCAGGTCGCCCCCGCTCAGTCCTGAAGGAAAGCCCAGATAGTTTTCAATCCGGGAGCTCATCCCTGCCTGGCCCCCTGGCGCTTCCATTTCAATCATCACCGTGCGCAGGCCTTCCGAAGCTCCATATACCGCTGCCGCCAGGCCGGACGGGCCGCCGCCAACAATCACCAGATCGTAGAATGCCATTTCAGGCCGCACGCGCAAACCCAGCTTCTCGGCCACGTCCGTGGGGCCGGGAGCGGCCAAAGAGGTCCCGTCGGGGAAGAACACTCTCGGCAGGCCGGACACGTCGCTGCCAAGGGCCTCAAGAAGTTGCCGAACTTCGGGATCGCTTTCCACCGTCTCCACATCGAGCCACCGGTAGGGCGTCTGGTTGCGGGCCAGAAAATCCCTGAGAGCGTATGCCTGTGGCGACCAACGCGTGCCGAGGACCCGAATACCCTCGAAGCGGGGACGAAACGTCGCCTGCCAATCCTCCAGAAGGTCGTCAATCACAGGGTAAAGGTGCTCTTCCGGAGGGTCCCAGGGCTTCAGAAGATAGTGGTGAACTTCAGCTTCATTGATGGCGCGAATCGCCGCATCGGTATCGGCGTAAGCCGTGAGAAGCACCCTCTTGGCATCCGGATAAAGCTTCATGGCTTCACCCAGAAACTCCACGCCGGTCATCCGCGGCATCCGCTGGTCCGCCAGCAGCAGCCCTACAGTGTCGTCCCGCTGCTTGAGTCCGCGCAGAGCTTCGAGCGCCGTTTCGCCGGAATCGGCACGCAGCACGCGATAGCGGTCGGAATACCGCCGGCGGAGGTCACGCTCGACGGCCAGCAGAACTTCCGAATCGTCGTCCACCGTAATGAGGATCGGCTTCGGCATAACGCATCCATCTCTGGGAAACTTTCCCCCCCGGAATTCCCCTCGAAAGCATCCCCAGCCACTTCATATCCGGCTGGTACCCGCACTAAAGTAATTAAAGTGAAACCCGCCCACGCTGCCCGGAGAGGATAGGAACATTCTAATGGCCTTCCCTCTCCGCAGTCTACAAAAACACAAAATTTGTCGCCTGATTCTGCCTGCCTTTCGCACTTCCGAGCTGCAATACACATGGGGAAATGCACCCCGTCCCGACCGCCTTTTAGGAATTGGTGATTGAGTGATTGGCGATTGAAAAGTGGCTTCCCCCCTCGTAGCGGCGGGCGAGGATTCGTAGCGGCGGGCTTCAGCCCGGCACTTTCACCCTTCACACTTCATCCTTCTCTTTATTTCCCATCCGGCTTCCCTGAACGTAGACTTTGAAGATCAAAATCTGCCTCTGCCGCCACTCGCAGACAAGGGGCTTGTCATCTGATATTAAGAACCAGCGCCTGCGTCACCGGCCAGCTCCGGCCACCGCTTCAAGAGAAGCTCGATGAGTGCCTTGTCGTTGCTGGTACCTCGTCCCTAGCATATCTGATAGCACTTGGCGACGTAGCCCTTGGCCTCGTCCGGCCTGCCTTGACGAAAGGAAAATTCAGCCAGAGCATATAGGGACAGGGCGTCATCTAGGCTATAGGCCAGAATGCGCTCCCTATAGCGCCTCACCAAATCGAGTTCTCCTGCGTGATCACATAGAACTGCGGCATGACGGCACAACATACGAACCCATACCGCATTGCTTTCCTGGATCGCTTGCGCGATTGAGTCATCCAGCAGTTTGAGCGCTCTCTTATTTTCTCCTATTTTTGAGAGTTCATCACTCTCGCGAATTATGCATTTTAACTGCTCGATATCAGACACGACTATCTCCTACTTGCTGGCGATCGGCAGGTCGTAAGTCGCATTATGGTTGCGGACTTTGGAGGCGCGATTGGTCGTGGGGTCGAATGTCATCTGCGGGCTATATCCTGGCTGGATTTCCTTGGGTTCGTTTGGGGTTGGTTTTTTTCACGGTCTGAATCTAAAGGGCTTCTTGGGTTCGTTTTTGGGTTCGTTCCAGCCAACATGTGTAGCCTTATCCCTTGTTTTCAATGACTTCTTGGCTTCGTTTCTGCAAATAACATCTCTTTTGTCCCGCGCATTTTAGCGGCCAAATGCGCCTTCTTGTGTTTTCAGTCACTTAAAGGCATTAAATAGTCCATTCAGACTGCCTATTCTTCCTGGGTTGCACCCCGCCCGGCGCGACACATTGTAGGCTAGCACCGTAGCGTGGTTTTGTCAGGCAAATCCGCGCGTTTTCCGCCGCACCGTCTGTGCCGGCGGCTTTACGCCGCCATTTCCGGATACGGGGCTTGTGCCCAGGCCCCTGCGGAAGCAACAATTGTATTAGTGGCAGTTAAAGCACCGGGAGTTCTAAAAACGAGGTCCATCAAATTTAATGCGAAGGGAAAAGCCCCGTCCGGCTTCCAATTTTCTGGTTAAACTGTGAGGCATTATGAGCACCGAAAATGTCTTTATGAATTTCATTGGCGGCCAGTGGGTTGAATCCGTTGGCCACTGGACTTTTAACAATTTCAATCCCGCTGATTCAGATGATTGCGTCGGCACGTTTCAGCGGTCCAACTCCGAAGATATCGCTGCGGCAGTTGCGGCAGCCCGGACAGCTTTCCCTGCCTGGAAACGCACGCCCGCGCCAAAGCGCGCAGAAATCCTGTTCCGGGCCGGCCAGTTGCTCGCGGAGCGGAAAGAAGCCCTGGCGCGCGAAATGACACGGGAGATGGGCAAACCACTGGAGGAAACGCGGGGCGACGTCCAGGAAGCCATCGATATGACTTTTTACATGGCTGGAGAAGGCCGCCGTCTTTTTGGCCAGACCACCACATCCGAACTCCCAAGCAAGTTCTGCATGTCGGTTCGAAGCGCCATCGGCGTGTGCGGCCTGATCACCCCGTGGAACTTTCCCATGGCGATTCCCGCCTGGAAAATCATGCCGGCGCTGATCTGCGGCAACACAGTCGTCATCAAGCCCGCGGAAGATACGCCGCTCTCTGCTTTCAACCTGGCAAAAGTGCTGGAAGAAGTGGGGCTGCCGCCGGGAGTGGTCAACTGCGTCAGCGGGTTTGGACCCGAAGCAGGCGCTCCGCTTGCTGCGCATCCAGACGTTCCGGTCATCTCGTTTACCGGCTCGTCGGAAGCCGGACGCAAAGTAGCGCATGCCGGCGCCGACCACTCCAAGCACGTCTGCCTGGAGATGGGCGGCAAGAACGTGATCATCGTCCTCGAGGATGCAAACCTGGACCTGGCGATTGATGGCGCAATCTGGGGCGGATTTGGGACCACCGGGCAGCGCTGTACAGCCTCAAGCCGCGTCGTGATTCACAATGACATCTACAGCGAATTCGAGCAGCGGTTCCTGCAGCGTACACAGGCATTGAAGGTGGGCAATGGCATTAACCCCGGAGTCCAGGTCGGGCCGCTCATCAACGAAGCCCAGCTCAGGACTGTCGAGCGGTACGTCGAAATCGGCATCCAGGAAGGCGCCCGGTTGCTTTGCGGTGGAAAGCGCTTCGCCGGCGGCGAATACGACCGCGGATGGTACTATGCCCCCACCATCTTCTCCAATTGCTCGCCGGGCATGCGGATTTGCCAGGAAGAGATCTTCGGCCCGGTGGTTACGCTGATTCCCTGTTCCAACCTGGAGCAGGCAATCGAAATCGGCAATGGGGTAGCCTATGGCCTGTCATCGTCCATCTACACCCGGAACATCAACAACGCCTTTAAGGCCATGCACGAGCTGGATACCGGAATATTTTATGTAAACGCGCCGACCATCGGCGCGGAGACCCACCTGCCCTTCGGGGGAACAAAACAGACCGGGAACGGCCATCGGGAAGCCGCTGCCGCCGCGCTCGACTTCTATTCGGAATGGAAGTCCGTCTATATCGACTACAGCGACAAACTGCAGCGGGCGCAAATCGATACCTGAAATGCCGGGGCTTGAAGAATCACGTCTCAAGAGTCTGCCCGGCGCTTCCAAATTTATTGTCCACCGGCCTCGCGCACGTTGCGGGAGATCACTTCGATCAGCCCTTCCGCCTCCGCAGGAACCTTGACATGCCCGTCCAAAATAGACTTGGGTTCGATATCCGCGCCATACATCGCGAGATCGGAATCTCTGTCAGGCTTCACCACCGCGCCATTCAGGGCGACGCCGGCAAAAACCCCGCGGCTGCGCGAATAGGTCAGGATTTCGGCGTGCATTTCCGCATCCGTGGCAGCCGCGGCATGGCGGCCGACAGGGCCCGCAGCGGCCGTGGCGTCAGCGCCCACAGTGAACTTATCGCTCAACAAGTGGTCCATGCCTCCGCGGTTCCTGAAAATCAGGATGAGGTCCGTGGACGACCCGCCGATCTGGAACCCGAAGCTCCCGCCGCTGACCAGCAGGAAAGCCGGGGCGCTCCAACTGCTGCCCGCGCGGCAAGTCACCAGCCCCCGTCCGTATCGCCCGCCGAAGACGAAGGCGGCGCGCTTTTCTCCGGGAATAATCGCGATACATTTGGCCGATCCCAGAAGCTCCTGCGGAACGCTGTTGTCAGGGGCCCTCATGATTTCCTCAAATGCAAAACGTGAGTTGCGGATTCGGGAAACGTCCTTCTCGCGTCCTGATTCAGCAAATGCCGGAGCAACCATAACCGACATCAACAGAACGGCCAGTACGATGCGTGTCTTCATGCGAAATCCTCCCTATTGAGCCTTTATAAAATGCGCCTCAGCAGGCGCGAAAAAATCCTGGCGTCGCGTCCAGGTGCGCCGAATTCCCGGCGCAGGGAGCGCCCTTCCCCTAATTTTGTTCGCCCTTAATGCAGGCGGACCCTCGGATCAGGTGTCTCACCCGTCGCCAGCGCCCCACAAAACCGGTAAGGAACTCCGGCTTCCTCTTGTCCGTTAGATGCAGGTTATTAGTTCGAAGAGATCGGTTTCTGTTGCGTTGCTGATCCAGAACCCGAGCTGGTTCCCGAATCGGCTTCACTTCCAGCTTCAGCGTCAGTGCCCGCTGGAGGCAATGGCAAAAGCCCAGGCGGCAAAGGGTGCGAACCCAGACCCAAAAGCATGAGGGGCTTGGCTTCCGGCAGACCTGTTGGGGCAAAGCCGTGTTGCTTCTGAAATTGTTTCATGGCGTCACGCGTCGTTGGACCCCATATGCCATCAGGCGTGTCGTGGAAAAAGCCGGCCTTGGCGAGTGCTTCCTGGATTTCCCTGACCCGCGAGGGCTGGATGCGCACATTGCGATAATGGTGGACGCTCTTATGGCGCCGCCCGTGGTGGCGCACGTGGGATCGGCGCACGTTGTGAGTCTTCTTTTGTTTTGCCGTCAACCGGACGTTCGGCATCAGGGACACTGCCAGGCCGATAAACACGGCCCAGCAAATTCGCCGGTAACGGAGCGCGACCATTATCTTTTCCATATCAATGCAGAGTATCAGCCAGAAACATCGTCGTAAAGGCCCGGCCCGCTTTCCGCGCCACCAGCAGGAGCACATCCTGTCCTGAGCGAAGAGTATTTTGAGCTTGTATGAAATCCTGCAGCGAGGAGATCGGCTGATGATTGACGCTGAGGACGATGTCACCTACGCGCACGCTGAGTTCCGCAGCAAAGCCTTCGGGAGCAACCTGCGCGACCTGCACGCCTTGCGGTTTTGGCAGATGCAATGACCTGACAACCTCGGCGGTCTGGTCCGGAGAGAGGGTGCGGACGCTCATGCCCAGGACGCCTCCCGCTTCTTCAGGCGAACTCTTGTTTTCATCAGGGGTAAGGCTGGCCTGCTGCTGGGCGACGATCTGGTTGCGGTCCGCCACTTCAACGGTGGCCGTAAGATGTTTCCCTTCCCGCAACAACTCAACTTTTACCCTGCTGCCCACCTTGCTGCCGGACACGATCTGCACAAGGTCGTTGCCGGAACCGATCGGCTGGCCGTTGATCGCCAGAATGACATCACCCATCTTGAGGCCAGCGTGGTCGGCCGGACTGCCGGGTTCGACATTGTTGACGACAACTCCATGATTGGCGCCGAAACTCCGCAACAGGGCCGGATTACTCTGGTCCATAAATGTTACGCCGATGGCGCCCCGCTGCACCTTTCCGGAAGTGATCAGGGAATTATAAATGGCGCGAGCAGTCGAGGATGGGATCGCAAAACCAACGCCGTCATTCGATCCTCTGCTCGTAGCGATTGCCGTGTTGATCCCGATCACCTGCCCTGCCATATTGACCAGGGGCCCGCCGCTGTTTCCGGGATTGATGGCAGCATCTGTCTGGATAAATCGCTTGAACTGCCCCTGCACTCCCCGCTCAATTTCGCCTTCCATATTGCGGTTCTTTGCGCTGATGATGCCGGCGGTTACAGTTGATTCAAGACCGAACGGGCTGCCGATGGCGAGCACCCAGTCGCCCACCTTCACGGAAGAAGAATCTCCGAACTGTGCCGCCTTGAGCTGCCTGCCGGCGTCAATCTTGATCACCGCCAGGTCGGTCCACTTGTCGGCCCCAATAATTCTCGCCGGGTACTTGGTGCCATCGTCACCGTGCAGGTAAACCTCGATGCGATCCACAGGCTTGCCTGAATCCAGTTGCATCACTACATGATAGTTGGTCAGCACGTAGCCCCGCGGGTCAAAGATGACGCCCGATCCAAGGCTCCGCCGCTGGTAATTCTCCGGGTGCTGGCCGGGTTGGCCGTAACGGAAAAAGTGTTTAAACAGATCGTCGAAAGGCTCTCCGCCTTCCGACCCGAACCCGCGCCCGGAAATCCGCACCGTCGTTTCCGTATTGATATTGACCACTGCGGGCTCCATCTGCTCTGCAATGCGTGCAAAACTGGTTGATAGTTCCGCGGGGGAGGGTTCCGCCAGGGGGTGAGGGTCCGCCGAGGTCCCGGCCGAGGGGACCGCCCGGCTACCGCGGGCAAAGTAGGCGCCGATCGCAATACCGAAACCGAGGGCTACGACTAGTGCCAGGACAACAGCATACCGGCGCGCATCGCTTTGCATCTTATTCCTCGCACCCACTCGCTGCGGCAGAATGATGTCTTTGGAACCAGACCGAATTATACACCTGAATCCAGTGCTGGGGTGAGGTCCTCCAGGCAAGATTCCCACGCGACGGAGGAGACATCTGAGGGATTTGGCCAAGTAACAAAGCCCCGGCTGATCACCAGGCGTCCGGCGTGCAGACAGCTACCGGCGCCAGTCGGGGTATAGCGAACATGATGGCGTGCAACACCCACAATCCGGCAGTCTTCGTCCAGGATAAGCCCGCACCGCGCCCAAAACTACCGCTGGGCGTCAGGACTTATGCGAGGCCTTGATATCCTCTTTGGCTTCCTTCTTACCTTTCTTCAGTTCGGATTTGACCGCCTTGTGGTCCAGGTTGGGATTCAAATCCTTTATTGACTTGCCCAGGCTGTCTCCGCTGGTCACTTTGGTCTTAATCTGATCAAAAGGAATGTTGAGGTTCTTTGAAATATGCACGGCCGCGACAAAGTCTCCCAGGTCCTTGAATCCGGAAGCAGCGTCCTGAACATTTGTGCCTTCAGGCAGCAACGTCTGCAGCTTGCTGGAGAGTTTGGTGTTCTGGGCAAGCAACTGCGCGGGCGTCTTCATCTGTTCCATGGGCCGATTGGTAGTCTCGCGGCCCATCCCTGGGTCATTCGAATTTGGCTGCCGGCTGCCTGGACCGTTATCCATTCCGGGGCCCTGTCCCGGTCCCTGGCCTGGACCCTGGCCTGGGCCCTGACCCATACCGCCTTGGCCCATTCCGCCGCCGGCGCGACCCTGGGCCATCAAGGGAAACCCGCTTAAGCAAAGCAAAACCGCAACTGCGGTGCATAACAGAATTGCTCGTTTCATAAGCTCTAACCTCCTCAAGACATGAGCCTTCATTTCTCCCTCCATTTTCGTCGACCTCAACGAATCGCACCTTCCATCCCCAGATGCAGGAAGGCTCCGGGCTGTTGCCTTGTTTTCGCTGGAATTTGTGGCTGGGTATCGAATCCGCATTACCTCCAACCCCTCACAGAGGGTCTACTACCCCACGCACGAGTTCGTTTGAGGAGCCCAGCACGATAGACCGAGCAATCAGACAGCCATATTTTTGCTTTTTTGCTCTAATCCTATTGATAACACATGATAATACAAGTTGTACTTTCTCATTCCAACCCTCTCCATCCCCGCCTGTTTTTGCCAGGTGAGAAAATGTCACCGGTACCGGGTAAAAAATTCTCCATCCGCCCTGCCGGCTCCCGCTCGGCCATGGAGCCGAGGTTTTGATTGATTGCGCGGGATTCTGGGCCAAAACCAGCCAGGGACTAACCACGCAAAAATAGGTTTTTGTTATAATCTCTAGCTTACGCATCAGGCGGAATCGTTCACCGTGGGTGCGTAGGGGAAAACAAGCGGACGCTTCCAAGGTCCTTCCCAATCAGGACAATCACCTTGTATCTGGAAATTCAGGGCAGAATTCGGCAGAAGTATATGGAAACGGTCAAGCGCATCTTTGGTCTGGATGCCGGGGCGCCGGTGTTTGATTTTCCGCCGCGCCCGGAACTGGGGGATCTTTCGATTGCCGCCTGCTTTGAACTGGCAAAAAAACTCCGGCAGCCTCCGCGCAAGATTGCCGAGCAACTGGCCGGGACCCTGCTACCTATTGAAGGCGTGGAACAGATCAGTGTTGCCGGCGCGGGCTATATGAATTTTCGACTCGATCGGCCGGCCCTGGCGTCGGCGCTCTTCCATTTGCGCAGCTTTCCTGCTCCTCCTTCGCCCGTTCATCCGGGCAAGATCCTCGTGGAGCATACCAGCATCAACCCCAACAAGGCCGCGCATATCGGCCACTTGCGCAACGCTGCCCTGGGCGATGCCTTCGTCCGTTTGCTGCGCTTTCGCGGCTATAACGTTGAAACCCAGAATTACATTGATAACACCGGTGTGCAGGTGGCCGACGTCGTCGTCGGTTTCCAGCATCTTGAGCGGAAGAGCGTTGAAGGCATTCGCGGACTGATTGAGAACAAAGATGTTCGCTTCGACTATTATTGCTGGGACCTCTACGCGCGCGTTGCCGGTTATTATGCCGAGAGCGGCGACAAGGACCTCCGCGCCCGAACCCTGAAGGCAATCGAGGAAGGCGAAGGCGAGTCGGCGGAAATGGCCCGCCTCATTTCAACCACCATCGTCAAGCTGCACATCGAAACCATGCAGCGCATCAACGTTCGCTACGACCTGCTGGTGGAAGAAAGCGAGATTCTGCGCCTCAAATTCTGGAAAAACGCCTTCGAGCGCATGAAGCAGATCGGAGCTATCCGCTATGAAACCGCTGGAAAGAATGCGGGCTGCTGGGTGATGGATCTGGGCGACACAGAGGCGGACAAGACCGGCGAAGGTGCCGCTTCTGAAGACGTGAAGATCATTGTGCGCTCGAACGGGACCGTAACTTACGTGGGTAAGGACATTGCTTACCACATGTGGAAGTTCGGCCTGCTGGGAAAAGACTTTTTCTATGCGCCGTTCTATCGCTATGCCGACGGGAAGACCGTGTGGCACACGGGCGTCAAGCCGCAGGCTGGCGCGCCCGAGTTTGGTGGCGCTTCCGAAGCTTATGCCGTGATCGACACTCGCCAGGCGTATCTCCAGAACATTGTCGCGGCCGCCTTCCGCGCCCTGGGATTCCGCGACCAGGCTGAACACTTGCACCACTTCGCTTACGAAGTAGTGAGCCTCTCGCCCGCCTGCGCGCAGGAAATGGGTTACGAGCTGAGCCCGGAAGACCTGGAGCGAAGTTATGTTGAAGTCTCCGGGCGCAAGGGCCTGGGCCTGAAAGCCGATGACCTGATCGACATGCTCGTGGAAAAAGCCACGGGCGAGGTCCGCTCACGCGAGATGACGCAGGACCCCGAAGAACAGGCCGCCTATGGCCGCATGATTGCCGTCAGCGCGCTGCGTTATTTCCTGTTGAAATTCTCCTGCCACGTCATCATTACCTTTGACTTCAAGGAAGCCCTGGCTTTTGAGGGCGAAACGGGACCCTATCTGCAATACACTGTTGTCAGGGCGCGGAACATTTTCCGGAAGTACGCGGCGGATCATGCTGGCTTCGCGCCCGGCTCGCTGGCGGAAAAACTGCCGCCGCCGGTGCTGAAGCGATTTCTGGAGGGCGAGGACGGAACAGCCTTCTGGGAACTGGTGGTCCTGACGGCACAACTTGAAATGGTGGCTGACCAGGCCATCGCATCCACGGAGCCGGCCGTTGTTTCAAAGTACGCCTTCCGGCTGGCGCAGGCGTTCAACAACTTTTACCACCGCTTTCACATCCTCCGCGAGCCCGATCCCGCAAGACAGAACGTGCTTCTATTCATCGTCCACCTAGTCGAACGGACGCTCACGCAGACCCTCGATGTGCTGGGCATCGAAGTGCCGGAACGCATGTAATTGCAATACATTGCAGCATATTGAACAAGGCGGAGACGATTGTCTCCGTCTGCTTGTTCAGTCCGCAAGGATTGAATAGTGATAGAGGAACAATTTTTTGCTCCGAATTTTGAAGCCCATCTGCTCCAGCCTCCGGCGTCCTTCGGTGGGTGAGTAAATATGATCGGCGGGCGGCCCGGCCGGCCGTTCGATTTCTGCATTCCAGTCGATGAATAAGGCTGCGCCGCCGGATCCGAGCATGGCTTTCACGGTTTGCAGCGCCTCATCGCCAAGCTCGTGCAGGACGTTCAGCGCCAGCACGCGGTCAATCTTTCCCCTGTAATTGGCCATACCTGCTGAGAGCACGGGCTTCAGATTCGTAAGCTCGGCGGCGGCCGGCTTAGCCTGCAACAGGCCGAGCATCTCCGGCTGTTCGTCCAGGGCGATGACCTCAACGTCCGGGCGCAGCCTGGCCAGTTCGATGGCATAAGTTCCCGTACCGGTCCCGAAGTCCAGCAGTTTTCCACCCGTTGGAATATCGAGCATCCTCGCTACTTCTTTCGGCGGCAAATATTCAAACCGTGCAGGATCGTCCAGCCGCGACGCTCGTTCAGGATTGAAGCGCTCGGGCTGGCGCGCTCCGTGGCGGTCGTCCGGTCCATGAGAATGCGGGTCCACGTTTTTCTCCTTGATAGATGCCTCGCGGTGCGAATGCAGAAATTTCACTTTGCTGCGATTCGCAATGGGCATGAACAGGGCGTCAACTCTTCGACAGCGCTTCGCGAGCGGCCGTTTCCTGCGCCTGAGGAACGAACCCCAGCAGCGTATCGCCGTTCTGAACCACGGTTGAATCCGTGGGTGTCAGGGCCTCGCCGCTGCGAACGATGCCAAGAATCCTGCATCCGGGCGGCAGGCCGACGGACTTGATTTTCTTCCCCGCCAGCTTCGAGTCGGCAGTGACGCGAAATTCCAGTATGCCCGCCTCGCATGATGAGAGATTGCCCACGGCAGCAAAGGGTGAGCGCGGCACCAGGTTTCTGACGGCAGCAAAAATGGCTCCCGTGGCGCTCACCGTTGTGTCCACGCCGAGCCGCCGCATGATCATTTCGTTTTTGGGATTTTTTGCGCGCGCGATGGTTTTGGGCACGCCAAAGCGGTACTTTGCCACCTGGCAGGAAATCAGATTGTCGTCATCGTGGTTGGTGACGGAACAGAGGATGTCCGCCCGCGCGGCCCCGGCATGTTCCAGCACCGCCGCCGACGACCCTTCGCCCAGCACCACCGGGCAATCGATCTGCTGCGAAATCAGGTTGTAGGTTGCCGGGTTCCTTTCGATGATGGTCACTTCGTGCCCGTTTTTCAGCAGCGAACGCGCCAGGTAATAGCCCACCAGCCCTCCGCCCACCACCAGAACGTAGAATGATCCGTCGTGCGCTTCCAGGGGACGCGGGGCCATGCGCGGGCTGGTGGTTGGAACCGGCCGCAGCGTTCCCGAGGGCACGGCCGATTTCACCGCGGCGCCCGTCAGCCCGGCCCTCAAAATCTCCGCTCCCGCCGCCGTGATGGCCAGCGTTTCAATGCCTGCTTCATGGAAATAGGATTCACGGTCGGGGTCGTAAACAACCGCAACCACCCGTGGAACGTTGAAAATTACGCGCGCGATCTGCGCCAGCATCAGATTCGTGTTTTCATCGCGCGTCAGCGCCAGCAGGATGTCCGCACTCTCGGCCCCCGCATCGCGCAGCAGGTCCTCGTCAATCGCGTTTCCGTAAATGAAGCGCACTCTCTCCGGAGGCTTCGCGCGTTCCAGCGCAGCGCGTTCCTTGTCCACCACTACAACCTCGTTCGCCGAGGTGTCCACTTTTCTAATGAATTGCGACCCAACGCGCCCATACCCAATCACAATGATTTTCATGTCGAATTTCTTGCTCCGTCATAAATTTCGATGGGAGAATGCACTTCAAGCGAACTTTCCTGAGAAGAAGTTATATTACTTTACTCTACTCTTTGCCTGGTGGTTATTTTGGGAGTGGATGCAGCGGCCGGCGGACAACAGCCAATAGTGGTTGTAGGTCGTATTGATCGTCATCGGCGTTGGTGCCATAGTCGTCATGCTGGTGCTGATGATGGTCATGCTACTGCTGATGCTTATTCTGACGCCGGTGGTGCCACCGGCTTCACTCCCCGCATGAGATATGGTCGCAGGATGGCTAAGGCGAAATCCGGGTGAAGCCCGCCGGTGGGAGGAATCAAGGCCGACTCGCGGTTGCCGGACGCGCCCGAGGATAACGTTTTGACTTTTACCTGGTTGCAGGCAGGGAGTCACTGGGTCGATATGCCACGGAAGACTGGAGTCAAAATAGGCAGTCGGCAAACCAATTTTCCGATAAGATTAAACCATCAGAGCACACCTATAAGCTATTGTATATACTTGTCTTACGCATCTCGATGCACGATATACTTGCAGCAACACTACATAATTGACTTGCATAATCGCAACATAATATACTTGTAATAGAACGACATGATGCACTTGGATTAGCCCGTCAAGGGTCTGGATCAGGAAAAGAATTATGGCAACCCCACATGAAAAGCTCGCAGCGTCCCTAGCTGTGCTGAAGACCCTTCAGCAAGGGCGAAGACGTGTATTCAAATCAGACGAACTGAGCCGCGTCCACCGGGAACGGCTGCTGGCGAACGGGTTCCTCCAGGAGGTGATGAAGGGCTGGCTGATTTCTTGCGGCCCGGGCGCGCGCCCCGGCGACAGCACCCCGTGGTTTGCGTCCTTCTGGGAATTCTGCGCGCGTTACTGCAACGAGCGTTTCGGCGACGGGTGGCACCTGTCGGCGGAGCAGTCGCTCTGGCTGCACGGCGAGAAGACGGTGATCCCGGAGCAAGTCGTAGTCAACAGTCCAAAGGGCACAAACAATGCGATCGGTTTTCCCTTCGGCACCTCCCTCTATGACCTGAAGGTACCAGAGATGCCGGCGGCAAGCGATCTCGCCACAAAGGACGGCTTGCGGCTTTTCTCGCCTGCAGCGGCCCTGGTGAGGGTGGCGGAATCCTTTTTCGCCCGCAGTCCAGTCGAAACCCAGGTGGTGCTGGCAAGCCTCCGTGAGCCTTCCGAACTTCTGCGCCTTTTGCTTAACGGCGGCCATTCCGCAAAGGCGGGCTACCTGGCCGGGGCCTTGCGCCAGACCGGACGCCCTGCCCTTGCCGACGAGATTGTCAGCACGATGAAGAGTGCGGGCTATGACGTAAGGGAAAGCAATCCTTTCGAAGCCGGGCAGGTATTCGCCATTCCACATCGGCCAATGTCCCCCATCATCGGACGCATCAAAATGCTGTGGGAATCCACGCGCGAGGCCGTAACGGAAAGCTTCCCCAAGCCGCCCGGGCTTCCCAAGGACACAACCAGTTATCTCAAACGTGTCGATGAAATATACGGGAACGACGCCTATCATTCTCTGTCCATCGAAGGCTATTCGGTCACGCCGGAGGTGATCGAAAAGGTCAGGCAGGGCAACTGGAGCCCTGAAGATGACGATGACGACCACAAGGGCCGGGACGCTCTGGCGGCACGCGGCTACTGGCAGGCCTTCCAGCGTGTAAAGACGACGGTGAAGAAAGTGATCACGGGCAAAAATCCAGGCACGCTCACTCGCGCCGCGCACAAGGAGTGGTACCGCGAATTGTTCCTGCCGTGCGTCACGGCCGGGCTGGTTGAGCCGGGCGCCCTGGCCGGGTACCGAAACATTCCTGTCTATCTGCGTACATCGCGCTACGTGCCGCCACGTTGGGAAGCGGCGCGCGAGGCCATGCCGGTGCTCTTCGATCTTCTGGAAAAAGAAACCGAACCTGGCGTGCGCGCCGTGCTCGGCCACTGGCTGTTCGGCTATATCCATCCCTACCCTGACGGGAATGGGCGGATGGCCCGTTTCCTGATGAACGTGATGCTGGCTTCGGGCGGCTACCCCTGGATCGTGATCCGCGTCGATGACCGCAATGCTTACTTAAGCGCGCTCGACGCTGCCAGCATTGAGATGAACATCAAACCGTTCTCCGCTTTCGTGGCGGAGCGTGTGCGCTGGTCGCTGCGACACTTCAAATATCGATAGAACCGTACATTTTCCCAAGGCTTGTGATGTGGGCTAAATTCTGACGCTCCTCTGGAGCTCTCGCAATGAAGGATGACCTGATTTGAGCAAGCGCACAAAAGCGGAACTTCTGCTGGTGCTGGCCACTTTCTTCTGGGGCGTAACCTTCGTGATCGTCAAGGGCGCCCTGGCGGACGCCTCGCCGCTGATGTTCATCGCCCTGCGTTTCCTGCTGGCGGGATTGCTGATGTGGCTGATCATGGCTCGGGGGCGCATCGAGCGCCGGGCCATTCTGCCCAGCCTGCTGCTGGGGACGCTGCTCTTTTCGGGTTTCGCCTTTCAAACCTGGGGATTGCTTTACACGACGCCCTCGCGGAGCGCCTTCGTCACCGGATTCAGTGTCATTCTGGTGCCCCTGGTTTCAGTATTTTTCGGATACTGCCTTGCCCGGGGCAACGCGGCGGCAGCGGCCCTGGGCCTGGCGGGACTCTACTTCCTGGTTCTGCCTTCCGGCATTGGAGCGGTGAATCGCGGCGATGTGCTCACCCTGCTTGCGGCGGTTTCGTTCGCTTTTCATATCGTGCTGCTCGGCACGTACACGCGCCGGATCCCATTCACGCAGCTTGCGCCGGTGCAGATCCTGGTGGTCGGAGCCATCGCCATTCTGGCGGCGCCGTTTGCGCCCGCCGCCCCCCTGCACTGGACCGCCGGCCTGATCTTCGCGATTCTCGTCACCGCCATCTTCGCCACCGCTTTTGCCTTCAGCGCCCAGGTGTGGGCGCAGCAGTACACTCCTCCGGCCCACACGGCCCTGATCTTCGCCCTGGAACCCGTTTTCGCGCTGCTGACTTCCATCATCGTTACCGGTGAGCACCTTGGCGGAAAAGAGGTCCTCGGTTTCGCCCTCATTCTGGCAGGCATGATTGTCTCCGAGCGCTGGGGCGGCGCCATGCCCGCGCCGGTGGAAGGGTAAGGCCTTTGGAGTGCGGCAGCGTAGCTGCCGCCTTCCACGGCGGGAGCTGACGCTCCCGCACTCCAAGAAAGGGCGCGGGGGCTGGCGCAGAGGCGGTTTCTGGCTCTGCGATCAGCGAAGCTGAGTGGGCGAAAAGGAATTATGAACTCTGAATCATGGAAGAAAGAGGCAGTGGCGATCCATGAATGACGAGCGCTTCCTATGGACAGGTTGACGTGAAGCCAAACAGACACGTCTCCCTGCACGGGATCGCAGACACGACAAGGCGCGTATCTGCGCCAGGCGCGGGACCGCAGACGCTACAAGGCGAGCATCTGCGCCAGCCGCGGGACGCCCTCAATTGTAGCGCCACCCCCGGTTCGGTTATTTCACGCGCGCAAGGACATGGTTGTATTCCTCATGGCTTCCGATCCAAAACCAATGGAGTTGGTTTTCGTTCCTGAGCGCGATGGCGCGGTAGGAGCGGCCGATTTCGACGGTCCAGACTCTTCCTTTTTCCTGAAATCCGAGGGAGGGGTGAAACGGGTCCTGATTGAAAAGCTCGTACTTTTCAAACGCAAGGTCCTGCACTTTGGCGGGAAGGCGGGCAAACAATTTCCAGAAGCGCGGCGTAGCGGAGGAGCGCAAATGGCTCACCGCCGGCTCTTGGGCCGGGATTTGCGCGTCGCCCTGGCTTCCGCCAGGACATCGTCCAGCGGCCGAGCACGCCCTTGGCGAACATCCGCCTCGGCTTCCTCGAGCAACGCCATTCCGCGCCCGCCGGCGGAGAAATCCTGTTCAATCTGGCGGTCCCACTCCAGCAAATCCTGCCGGACAATCCAAGCCGCAAGACGCGTTTTTTCTTCGGCGGGGAGTTCGGCAATCGCTTCCTTGATCGCTTCCACTTTCATGGTTTCAATGTACGCGAATTTGCGCACCGCCGCAAGCGAGGACCTCCGGGGTTAAGGTCCGCGCGTTCTCGTCATCGACATGCCCCTTTGTCAAAAAAAACGTCGACCGCTAGCGCGGCGACCGGCGCTGGCGCCTGCCACAACGAGTGACAAATCTTTTGCAGATCAGGTGTAGCTCCCTGACAACTTTGATCCATTCAAGCAGATAAAGTCGGTCTGCTACGCGTTTTTGTTCAAACACGCGGAAGTCATACGCTTGGGAATTTTGGAGGGAACGATGCGAAAGATTTTTGTTGCAGGCACACTGCTGTTTTTGAGCGCCTTATATATCGGGTTGGCGGGCGCGCAGACGCCAGACGAAGGCGCTACGCCTATCCTGACATGGACGACGATGGCGACTGTAACGGGACCCTACGTGGGCACAAGCAATCCGATTCGAGGCATCCCGGGCGGAGGCCTGGCATGGATGATTTCCGGGGCCAGTGGATCACTGCTGAGCAACGGAGTTTTGAAAGTTCGCACCCGCGGACTGGTGTTTGCGGAAGGACCGAACACGGGAACGAATACCGTGCCGTTCTTCCGCGCAGAAGTCAGTTGCCTGAGTATCAATGGAAGCGGACAGGCGGACACCGTTAACCAGCTGACGGACGCCTTCCCGGCTGATTCCATGGGCAATACGAGCATCAATACGAGGGTGGAACTGCCGCACCCGTGCATCGCGCCGATTGTCTTTGTAACCGCACCGTCAGGGGCCTGGTTTGCCGCTACCGGACATTAGAAACAGCGGGTCGCCCATACGGGGCTGGCGCAGAGGCGGTTTCTGGCTCTGCGGTCAGCGAAGCTGAGCGGGCACAAAGAGAATTGTTAATTCTGAATTATGAAGGACAAGATTTGAAGGATGAAGTGTGAAGGATGAAGGATAAAAGAAGCAACGGCGAGCCATGAATGACAAGCGCTCCCTATGGACTGGTTACCATGAAGCCGGGCAGAAACGTCCCGCTTCGCGGGATCGCAGACTCGACAAAGCTCGAATCTGAGCCAGCCGGCAACCACACCTGAGCCTCCATCATCTGCTTTTCTTCGGAAACTTCGGGCAAGTATGAGGCATATTTATCGGCTTCATGCCAGGTGTTGATCGCAGCTGCGTACGTGAACGGACCAGGCGTTGATTTCGAAATTTATCCAAGACAGCATCTAACGGATTTTTGCGGGCAATGTTTACATGCCGGGTCGAAATTTATACGCAGGTGGAATTCGCCGCTGCCGATGTCTTCCTGTGGTTCCTTCGGCTTAGCGCGTGGAAGGCAAATTGGCGCGGTCCTTGCAGTTTTTTGGGGTGTTGCGGGAACGGTGCAGAAAGGAGCCTGGGCGATGATCCTGGAAGAGAGGGTGACCACAAGGAGAGGGAGGCAGGAAAAGTTGAGGCTGTACGGACGATCCGCTCCCGCCGGGCAACCGGCCCTTGAAAGGCACCGCATGGGTAGCTTACCAAAATGGCAGGAACTTTATGAAGCTGCGGTTCTTGAAACCGACCGCAGCAGGCTGAAATCGCGCATCGAGGATGCGCAGAGTGCCATCGACGCCCGCCTTCGGGAACTCGAAACCGGCACAGCGACATACGCCGATGAGCACGAGGATCTGCGCAAAGCAAGGGAGAGGCTGCAAGCCTTGCGCGAAAGATTGCTCGCAGGCTAATCAAGAACGGGATTGCAGCAGGCGGCTAAGGCAGGCGATGAGCGCGTCAGGATCCCCCTTGCCTACCACAGCGTCTACGCCGGCCCCGTAGGCCTGCTGCTCGAGGTGAGGGGTTAGATGGAGCGTGACCATAACCAGGAGGACGGCAGGCAATGCCCGTCTCAGCTCACGTGCGGCCTCCAGTCCATTCATCACCGGCATCGAAAGATCGAGGGTGACCAGGTCGGGCTTGAGTTGAAGTGACTTGTCGATAGCCTCCCGCCCGTTCTCGGCCTCTCCGCAAACCTCCCATCCCTTTTCCCCATTCAAAAACTTTCGGAGTACTTTTCGTATCGGGGCTTGGTCATCGACAATGAAGATGCGCGCGCGCTTGCGGTTCGGCAAGCCAGACACGCGCAGATAACAGCAAGGCGCGTCCACCATCGAACCGGCAAGGGAGTATCTCTTCTTCTTTCCCACGGCGCGCCTCAGAGCAAGCAATGGATTGTTTCTGTGGTGTCGGCTGTACGGGCGAATACACGGCAATGAACAACCCTTCAACAATCTATTGTGACACTCGGACTTGTTTTGTCAACCCGCATTACTACTGACACATCAGCAAATTCGCCTGATCCAATCCATAGTTATTGATGGCGCACGGAGCTGGCGGAGAGGGCGTTTGCGCTCTTCAATCAGCAAAGCTGATTGGGATTAAAATCACGGGGCGAAGTGAATTATGAATTCTGAATTATGAAGGAAAAAGGCTGTGGCAATTGAGGAATCGCAAACGCTACAAGGCTACCGCCTGCGCCAGCTACGATAAATTTTCCCACTCCATCATCTCCGGCTGCGCGCGACTGCAGCCCTGAATGAATCAACGTCAGCCGGCGTAATTCCCCATTTTTCCGTACCCGTTGAGATGAGAAGGACGCGTGTGGTCAGGGACGTGGCACACATCCTCACAATCCCTATCCGGCCGTATTCAATCCTGAATAGAGCGTAGCCTGGTAGTTTCCAGCCTTGTGACTTGGGCAGGTATTCCAGCTCATCTTCCTTGATGGAGCAGATGCTGCTGACCGGGATGCGCCACTTAAAAGGACCGCACGAAAGCACAACCGTGCCGGCGCCAACTGAGTATTTCATAGTCGGGTATATACAGAGGAAGAATGTAGCCGGAATTATCAAGGCAATAATTAAAACGGATACTATCCAGTCAGCAGGGGTGCCGTGGCGGATAGCGACCGCAAGAAGAGCTGCCAGGCCTGCTACAACCGCAACACTGCAGAGCCATCCCCAGAGCGATGCGCGAGGTCTAAACCACTCGAAGGTTTGACCCTCGGGCATGATGCTCTTGAATCCGATCCGGAAATGTTTCACGCGTGGGCCTTCCTGAGCAATCATGGGTCATACATCCTTGGGAACGGCAAAATTATGAGCCGATCCTTCATCCTGCCTATCCTTTATTTGACAGGCCTGACGCACGGGATCTTTCCTGGCGGTGATAATTCGTTGGTTAAACTCTCACAGTGATTGAAGTCACCCCGCGCTGTGATTATGCGTGCCGGTGGCGGCGGGTGGCGCAAAGGTTTGCTACGCGCCTAGCATTTCGACGGTCAAGGGGTCGGGGTGGCCGGCGTAATATTTTTGCAGGGCGTCGGCGAAGACGTTGCTGCCGGACGAAACATGAGCGAACAGGGTCATCGAGGAGCGGAATTTCAAATCGTCGGGGTAGCCGAATATTTCGCCGATAGAAACGCCCTCGGCAGCGTTTACCAGCGAAGTACATTCTTCCAGCCGGGGCCCAAGGACCGGATGCGCCAGGTATGCCCTGGCTTCGGCAACGGAAGAAATCCCGAACCTGTTGGCCATAGAACTTTGCCCCAGGCCGCGAAGCTGCGGAAAGATGAACCACATCCAATGCCCCTGCTTCAACCCCTGCCGCAACTCGCGGCACACCTCCGCGTAGACAGGGTTCTGGGCTTCAACGAATCGTTCCAGATCGAAATTCATATCAGCCGCCAACGGCGATCAGCACGGCGCGCGCCTCATTTCACAACGATTCCTGCCCTTGCCCAATATTGTAGTAGACGCGGCCGCGCGTTGCACACTCAAGGAACACGTTCACGAGGCTTGACAGCGGCTTCGCCCATGCGATAATTGCGTAAATTCCCGAGCCCTTCAATTCGGGGCGAAGGAGAGCTATTCATGACGGATCCCAACAGCTTTGCTGCCCGTGCTGCTTTTACATTTGAGCAGGACCGCTACTACCGCGTGGAGTCGTGTAACGGTTGCCTCTATTTCCTGCGTGTCGGCGGCCAGTTTGATCTCGATCGCGCGGGTTCCGCCCCGACCAGCGCAGGATTGCTGGGAGTGGCGTTGATGGCAGGCACCGGCATGGCGCTGGGTCACAAGCACCAGGAAGCGCAACTCATCGCGCGTGATCCGCGAAAAAACCCGGAAGAGTTGCTCACCATCCACCCGCACAATTTCAAGCTGCTTCCCGCGGAGATCAAACAGGCAAGGTTCCTTCCCCAGAAGACATGGTTCCCATCCCACGGAAAAAATGTTGGCCGCCTGCGGATTGAGAAACTGGACGGCACGTCGCAGGAATATTGGTTTCAGGAGCCGGACGACCTGATCAAGGCCGTCAAGGCTTTCTCTGCCCTGCTCGACAACGGGATGGAAGATGGGACGCGGTGAGACGGGAACTCAACGGCGGAACGGCGCCCCCGCATTCCATGCCAGAGGCCGTGCCGGTGACTGCCCATAAACATTTCTGCGGCGAATGTCGTAGAATGTTTTCGGGGCATGCGACTGAAATCTATCGGGAAAATTGCAATCTGGATTGCTGCCGCAGCGGTTGTGGCCGGCGGCGTGACCGCGGCGCTCAAGCTTCGCCACTCGGGACGCAGGCGTCCCATCACCATTGTAGGGGCGGTGATCAGCCAGTCTCCGCAGGCGGAAAAAGAGTCTCCCATTGCCGGCGCCGACATCATCGGCCGGCGCGGCATCCTGAGCGCGTCGTGCAAATCAGACGCGTCAGGCTTCTTCAAGCTTGTGCTGCCGCCTGACAGGGAGCCCGGAGTCCCGATCACACTCAGGTTCCTGCGCACCGGATACCAGCCGCTGGTCCTCCCGGTGGTTGGCGGGGCCGGCCCGTACGTTATCCGAATGGTCCCAACGGCACCCCAGCCCGCCCGGCTTTCGAGCGGCCCGCCGGTAGCCGTCTCCAACATATCGGTGAGATATTCGGCAAAGACCTCATCGGCGGTGAACGTTGGCAGCACCGTCAAAACGTTTCAAGTGGAGAATGAGGGCGGCGAACCCTGCAACCACCGGCGGCCCTGTTCGCCGGATGGGAAATGGAAGGCGGCGAAAGCCACGATTTCGCTGGACGCGGGGCAAGGAAACGTTTTCCGAAATGCCCGCGTATCCTGCATTGCAGGGCCCTGCCCGTTTACTGCGGTGGCTCCGCAAAAAATTCCCGCGCAGGAGCGAATCCTCAAGATTACGGCCTATGACTGGTCCGAAACGGCAACCTTTCTGGTGGAGGCGGAGGTTTATCATCCCCTGCAAAATGCCGGGGTGCACAGGTCCTATCCCGTCATTTTCGGCCGCGTTCTGGACTTCACGCTTCCCGCCTCCGCGGAAGGAGTGTGCATTGAGGCTGACTTGCAGGGAGAGCACATCATCTATCCGCTGGGCCCCGATCCTGATTTATCGTGGGCCAGTTGCAGCATGACGGATGGCCAGAACAGGACCAAAGCGTATCGCTGCGAGCTGAAGGAAGGTTATCGCTTCAACCGAAAATGACGGCAAGGGCGGACAAGAAGTGCAAAACAACAACATCCTGAAAAACCACACGGCCGGGATTTATGCCTGATTGGGAAAAGGTTCAGCAAGCAATTCCACGCCGCGTGATGCTGCGGCAACTGCTGGCCGGGGGCGTCAGCCTGCCGCTTGCCGCCCTGGGGATTCCGCCCAGCCAGACAGATATCCAGCCGCAGCCGCAGGAGGTCAAAACATCAACCGGGGAGACCATTTCCAAAGACGATGACCAATTCCTGGAAGATCTGGAAAGAGCCAGCTTCAATTTTTTCTGGGAGCAGGCCAACCCGCAAACGGGGCTGGTGAAAGACCGCTGCAGCGTGCGCAGCCCTGATAACTCCGTGGTGGCCAGCATTGCTGCAACAGGTTTTGGATTGACGGCGTTGTGCATTGGCCACAAGCGCGGGTACATCAACCGTGCGCAGGCCCGCAAGCGCGCGCTGGCCACGCTGCGGTTCCTGTGGAAGAAGCTGGCTTGCCATCGGGGCTTTTTCTTTCACTTCGCCAACCTGAACACGGGCGAACGCCTGTGGGATTCAGAGGTCTCTTCCATTGACACCGCCATCCTGCTTTGCGGCGTGCTGATGTGCCGGGTATATTTTCGCGGGGATGAAGAAATCGAGCCTTTGGCGTTCGATATCTTCAATCGCGCGGACTGGTCGTGGCTGGCGGAGGATACTCCACTTTTGTCAATGGGATGGATGCCCGAAATCGGATTTCTTCCCTACCGGTGGGATGACTACAGCGAACTGATGATGATGTACCTGCTGGGCATGGGCGCCTACACCCGCCCGTTATCCCCGCAAACCTGGACCTCGTGGAAGCGACTCACTTTCGAATATCGCGACCTCAAGTACATTGGTTCATTTGCTCCGTTGTTTGTCCACCAGTACTCCCAGGCGTGGTTTGACTTTCGCGGCCGGCGCGACCAATACGCCGATTATTTTCTGAATTCGAAAATCGCGACGGAGGCCCACCGGCTTTTCTGCCTGGCACTTGCTCCGCGGTTTCCCGACTACAGTGACGACCTCTGGGGAATTACGGCTTCGGATTCGCCATCAGGCAATTACGAGGTTTGGGGAGGGCCACCCGAAATCGGGCCGATCGATGGAACCGTGGTCCCAAGCGCGACCGGGGGATCTTTGGCCTTCCTGCCGGGGCCAACGTTGCGGGTCCTCAAAAACATCAGGACCAAATACGGGAATGACGCCTGGAGCAAATACGGCTTCGTTAATGCCTTCAACCCGCTGAAAAAATGGTACGACAAGGACGTGATTGGCATCGACACCGGCATTACCCTGCTGATGGCAGAGAATCTGCGCACAGGGTTTGTCTGGGAAACTTTTATGAAGAACCCGGAAGCCAGGCGCGGAATGGCGCGCGCAGGCCTGAAGCCCTACAAACCTTCCTCGAGTCCACCAACAACCCAAACCGCTTCGGAATAAAGCCCAACAAGCGAGGCAACACGCGGAGCGCCTGCGATTGCACCACGATGCGGACTGTTGTACCTCGATGATAATGTCCCCTTTTGTCCTCGATAGAAATGTCCCCTAATAGGACTTCCGGAAGGAGGTCAGATTGGGGCGAATGGAGATGAGTGAAAGAGAGTTGGGGCGAGTGGAAGTGCTGGGGAGGGT
>DATEKC010000094.1:0-4327 GCA_035277665.1 Terriglobia bacterium | reverse complement strand
CTGGTAGTAGTTGAAATCATGGGCTACGCTGCCTACCTCTTTGGGCCAAACACCCCACGTGTGTTCAGCCCGGGAGGTGCCCGCCGATAGCGAAGGTCGGCGGGCTCATTCTTTGGGAGACATTCCAGTTTCTTCAACCGTATTTCTCTGGGCTGCATCTCCATAAAGCACCTACAGGATCACCTGCCGCTTTTCGGATTTTGTGTATGCGGTGGCGGATGGAAGGTGAGCCAGCTTGAAGTCATCACCTATGCCACAAAGCGATTTCGGCATGCCCCCGGAAAAGATGCCCATGAGTTAGAAGATTGCTGTAAAAGTGCTGGATGACACGCCGCCAACTGAATGCCCTCCATGCCCAGTCGACTTAAAGCAGCCGCGATGGTTTCCATCTTGCCCGAAAGTTTTCATCGGCAAGATACGACAGCCGCTTTGCGGAATGCGGCGCCGGGGCCACAATCCACAACGGGGCGCCGAGGGCCTAAGGGCTGGGTTGCATCACAGGTGGATTAACAGCCAGGGCCCGAGCGAGTTCCTTGCCGAGAATCACTACATCCAAACGCCGGTTCTGCGCGCGGCCCGCTTCGGTAGCATTCGAGGAGACAGGATGAAACTCCGCATAGCCGGCCGCCGACAGACGTCCGGGCTCATAGCCATACTTGGTGATCAACAAGCGGGTCATGCCGGTCGCCCTGGCTGTTGAGAGCTCCCAGTTGTCCGCAAAATCCTGGTTATGAATTGGAACGTTATCCGTATGCCCCTCGATGCGGATGCGGTACTCTCGCTGTGCCAGCAGATTGGCCAAGCGGCTGAATGGAGTTAAAGAAGTGGCGCGGATTTCAGCGGAGCCGCTGTCGAAGAAACCGATCTCGCGCAGGCTGACTACCAGGCCATCGGGCTCGCTGTGCAAAGCGACTTCCTGGCGGGCAATTTCAGGGGCGAGCGCCTGCTCCAATTCCCGTTGTAGAGATGCCAGGTCGCCATTTTCCTCGGCTCCGGAAAGCACCCCGCGCGGAGGAGGAACGATTCTGGCGAGTGCGGCTGCCCGCTTTGCATTCTCAATCGCCTGCACCGAATTGAACGGCATCGGCTCCTTTGTGTCCATTGGGATCTGACTGGTGGACGCCGGAAAAACTCCCAGTTCCTGGAAAGCCACCTGAATGGCCATGGCCAGCTTGCCAACCTTACGCTGATCGACCTGGGCTGTGGAGTAGTTGACGTAGACATCCACAATGTTTGTGCAGGTATCAAACGAGAGATTCCACACATGCTCGATGATCATGGCCCGGGTGATGCGCCGTCCTGCGTTCCGCATCAGGTACTCCAGTAAGGCAAATTCCTTCGACGTGAGCTCAATCCGCCGCCCCCCGCGTTCCACCCTTCGTTCTACCCGGTCCAGCTTCAGATCTCCGACGGCCAACACCGACTCCGCGGGTACATGACTGCGACGCAGCAGGGCACGGATGCGAGCCGAAAGCTCGGTAAAAGAAAAGGGCTTCACCAGGTAATCGTCCGCCCCCATATCGAGACATTGCACCCGGTCCTCGACCCGGCTTCGGCCCGTCAGCACAAGAAGTGGAATGCTCGTTTTCCGCGTGCGCACCGAGCGCAGGACGGAAATCCCATCCAGTCGAGGCAGATTGAGGTCCAAAACCATGAGGTCATAGTCAAGTTCGGCCGCCATAGCGCAGGCCTGTTGCCCGTCGCCCGAGATGTCAACCGCGTAGTGCTCCGCTTCCAACCCCTTCTTAACAAAGCTGGCCAGGGGGCCATCGTCTTCCGCAATCAGGATTCGCATATGAGATTCCTCTAATCTGCAACCCCTGATTCTAAGGAGGATGGGCGTGGATCGAGTCATTTCCCGCTTGCACGAAGGGCGTAGTTTCCCAACGCTGAACCGGGCGCAAAATCGGAACCCACACTGCCACTCACCCACGTCCTTTCGAGCGGAGATAATGGTGCAAACCAGTGTGGATCAACTCCGTGAATCTCTGGAGCCGGAGTACCTTGAAGTCTCTGCTGTTTCCGGGAGGCGCCCTGCTTCTCGCCGCTGCCGTGTTCATCGGCTTCGCGCTCCCGGCTGCCTCGTCGTCAGCGATTGACTTCTATTACTACGCGGCCTTCGTGGCGGGTGTCCTTCTGGCGCTTCGTTTCCGCTCCAGCCGCATGCTCATGATTCTTATTTTTTTGGCCCTGGCGCACCTGGCTCTGAATTTTTTCCTGCGTGGAGCTGGGCACGCGCCCGGACCCGGCCGAATCGCTCTTGAGGCAATCTCCATCCTGCTTCCGGTCAATATCCTTATTATGTCGTTTTCTGAGGAGCGGGGGCTTTCTATACCTGCTCTTTCCCCTAAGCTTCTGTTGCTTTTTGCGGAATCAGTGTTCGTGGCGATCCTGTGCCGCCCAGGGCAAACCACCAGCCCGGCAATCTTGCACCTGGGTCTTCCTTCACGTAACGCGATTTCCTGGGCAGCGATCCCGCCCGCTGGCGGCGTTGTCTTTCTTATCGCTTTCACTGTCTTAGGCTTGCGTGCGCTTGCCCTGAGGAAGCCGCTGGAAAATGGCATTCTCTGGTCGCTGGCCGCTGCATTCCTCGCCTTCAGCGCGGGCGGCGCTGGACGCCATGCCGAGGCTTACTTTGCCACGGCGGCCCTTATCCTGGTCAGCTCTCTGATTGAGAATTCCTACGTCCTTGCTTATCACGACGAGCTGACGGCGCTTGCTGGTCGTCGCGCCTTCAACGAAGCTCTTTTGCGCCTGGAAAAGCCATTCGCAATTGCAGTCGTCGATATCGACCACTTCAAGAAATTCAACGATACCTACGGTCACGAGACAGGAGATGAAGTGTTGCGCATGGTGGCTTCGCGACTGGCTCGCGTCGAGGGAGGAGGCCGCGCCTTCCGTGTAGGAGGCGAGGAATTTTCTATCATCTTTCCCGGACTGCGGTTGCAGCATGCCTTGCCCTATCTGGAGCAGCTACGCTCTCAGGTGGAAACCTCGCGCTTTCGCCTGCGTGGAGGCCGGGACCGCCGGCGTGTTCCACGCGGGCCAGAGCGTCGCACCGCAAATGGCGCAAAAGGTGCGCGCATTCGACAACTGGCCAACGAAGAACGAACCATCGACCTCTCGGTGACAATCAGTATCGGTGTGGCCGAACCTACACCGCATTCGACCGAAGTCGAAGACGTCATTCGCACCGCTGATAAAGCTTTGTACCGCGCCAAGCAAGGCGGCCGAAATCGTGTAGAAGCTGCCTCTCCTCAGAAAAGCCGCACTCCACGTTTGAAGCGCAGCACCGCCTGAGGCCTTCCCGCCCTCGCCTTATGACTGTGCTACAGTCAAGGCTTTCATGGAATTTGCCATCTTCACGGAAAACCTGACCCGGCGTTTTGGCGGACTCGTTGCCGTCGAGGATGTGAATCTTCGCGTCTCGAGTGGACAGTTTTTTGGATTTCTCGGCCCAAACGGAGCAGGCAAATCCACCACGATCAAAATGCTCACCGGGCTGCTCGCGCCCACCTCAGGCGCGATCCGGATTCTTGGACTTGATTTGGTTGCCAATCCTGTGGAAGTGAAGCGGCAAATTGGAGTCGTTCCCGAAGGAATGGCTCTTTTCGGAAGACTGACCGGCGCGGAGTATCTGAACTTTGCCGGCCGCATGTACGGTCTCGACCGCGAAACCACCGCAAAACGCGCTTCTGAGTTGCTGGAGTTCATGGACCTTGCCCGCCAGCCCAAAACGCTGATCACTGACTATTCTCATGGAATGCAAAAAAAACTGGCGTTGGCCGCCGCCGTTATCCACGCTCCCCGAGTTCTCTTCCTCGATGAGCCGTTTGAAGGAGTCGACGCCATCGCGGCCGGCACTCTCAAAAGTATGCTTCAGCGCATGATCGCGCGCGGAGCGACGATCTTTCTGACGTCTCATGTTCTCGAGATCGTAGAGAGACTTTGCAGCCACGTCGCCATCATCGATCGCGGGCGATTGGTAGCGCAGGGTTCGCTCGATGAATTACGCGCTGGGGTCGAAGCAGGCACACAGAGATCCGACGAGCCTTCGCCGTCGGGAAAACTCACTCTGGAGCAGATTTTTCTGCAGATCGTGGGCGGCTCGCGCCCGGCGGAACAGGAACTTCCATGGCTTGGCTGAGTCGCGCCTCCAAAACGGGAGCACAACTGGCTGCGATTGCCCGCCTGCGCGGCCAGGCATTCATGCATACGCTGCGGACGACTCGTGGCACTGCCGAACTGGTATCGCGAATTTTCATCGGAACACTGATCACCCTGGCCGGCATCGGCGGAGCCATTGGATTTGGAATCGGCTCCTGGT
>DATEKC010000093.1:0-25141 GCA_035277665.1 Terriglobia bacterium | reverse complement strand
CGGCGGCGCGAATCGAGAGGTTCTTCGCAGCCCGCCAGCGCAGACCCCCGCGCCATTGGTGATTGAGCGATTTGTGATCGGGTGATTGGGAGATTGAAAAGCGGCGCACGGCGTGGTTTTGTAGCGGCGGGCTTCAGCCCGGCATTTTCATCCTTCAGCCTTCACACTTCATCCTTCTCTTTGTTCCACACTCAGCTTCGCTGAACGCAGACATTAAATGTCAATGTCGGCGCCACCCACCGGACCACCGGGCTGTTGCATCATTTTAGATCAATGGCCCTGGGGCGTCCGTTGATGATGCGAAAGAAGGGCGGCATACACCGCAAAACGCCCGACGTATCCGCCTCCCGCGCGGGCTCTTGCACAGGGAGCATTCTATCGTCCCCTAAGCCGCGCTGAGCTGCGAGGTACAGTGCGGGCAGCGCGTAGCCGCCACTGGAATACCCATCCTGCAATAAGAGCAATCCTTGGTAGCTGGAGGCGTGGGCGCCGGGGCCGGCTTTGGCATCAATCGGTTCACCGACCTAATGAGCACAAAGACGGCGAAGGCAACGATCAGGAACTCAATAACGGTGTTCAGAAAGGTCCCGTAAGCGATTGTGACGGCCCCGGCTTTCTTGGCATCCGCCAGCGTAAGGTAGTGCTGGCCGGATAAGGTGATGAAGAAGTTGGAGAAATCAATGTTGCCCAGCAGCTTGCCGATGGGCGGCATGAGAATGTCATTCACCAGCGAGGTCACGACCTTGCCGAAGGCGACGCCAATGATGATGCCCACAGCCATATCCAGCACGTTACCCCGCATCACAAAAGCCTTGAACTCTTTGAACATGGATTTTCTCCTAAGTGGGATTCAGGGGTTTATAAAGCTATGCACCCCAAATTAGAACGTGTAACCGAGCCCGGTGGTGAATGCGACGTTGTTCTTGTGGCTCCCCGCAGCGGGGTTGCTCAAATAAAAGTCGACCACCCCGGCATTCAATGAAAATTTGTTGCTAAGCTTGGCCGATAAAGTGGTCGCTGTGTCAAACCGATACTGCCCCGTGTTCGACAGGTTGGGGTAGAAGTTCAGGTTATGATCCAGCCGTACCAGCTTGGTGAGCTGGATACCAAGCCTCTCGCCGCCCAGAGCCTCGGCACTCTGGTTGTAGGCGCCGGTGAAGAATTTTTCGTGAACGAAAGTGATGCCGCCCAGGACGCTAAAAAGCGTGCGCGATGTCTTGATCACGTCGTGTCCATAGCCGCCACCGTAAGTCTGCCGCAGATACAGGCCTTGGGCGCCGACGTGATCGAGCTGAGCAAGCCCAAAGAGGAAGTCGTCGGGCGCAAAGAGGTAGTCCTGGCGGAGGCCGGTGCTGAAGGTATTGGAAGTAACCGAAATGCCGTTCTCCGCAGCATGGGAGAAGACCATGGTCAACCCGTAGTTGGTCCGCCAGTGGCGTACAAAGGTTGGCGTCTCCGGTCGCTCACGGGTGGCCGCGACCGCGGTGCTGAAGTTGCTCGTCTGCTGGTCGCCGCGCTGGACGGCGTAGCCCAAACTGGCGGTCCCCTTCCAGTCCTGCCAAGGCGTCGCGGTGTGTTCCACGAGTTTGTGGTAGGTTTCCTCAGGCATAATAACATCGACGCTTGAGGCCGCTACGGTTTGTGACTTACCGTTCGCGGTCACCTGCCAGTCGCCCGAGGGCTGAAGCTGGAGCTGGCCCTGGAGGGGTTTTTCGCCCTTCACCATCACGGCCGCTGGCTTCTCCGCCGAGAACGTGGCCACCTGCGCGAGCGGGATTGTCAGAGTACCCAAGACGTCGGACTTCAGTTCCAGATTGCCGCCCTTCACGTTCACCAGCGTTCCGGTAATCCGGTCACCGTTCTTCAGGGTCACCACATCAGCGCTTGCCATTGCTGCGAAGAACAAAAACGTCAGAAGAGCGCCTAACCACACTTTCATAGATCACCTCCACCTTCACTCCGGCCCAGAATTTTGATTTCGGCAGCGCATGGCATGATAGCCTGTGCGCCCGGCGAACTGCTCGTAATCACACGCCTGAAGTCTAGCTGCGCGTGTTTTATCTGGCGTCGACCGAGTATCATCTGCCCATGACGGCAGGCAGTGGGGCGGCAAACCACCATGCCGGACTCGACTTAATAATGCCACCACGAGTAGAGCTTTTTCGCTTACGGGATTATCGAGGACGATCGCCATGTATGTGTCAAAGTCGGCGCCGTTTAAGGAATTGCTTGCGGGCTGTGCTGGCGGCGCCGAATCAAGTATGCCCTTGTTGTGAAGCAAGCATTGTGTTGAAGGCCCTCCTCCATAGCTCACCCTCTGGAACATACAGGACGGCCCTTTGCTCGTAGCTCGGGCCCGATCCCCGGCTCGCAACGGTCGGGCAGTGCTTATGTCTTAGCGGCTATACTCTCCGTTTCTGGAAATCCTTGCAGTGTGTAGCATCACATTTGGCTGTGACGGTTGCCCCGTGGTCATTCGCGCGCTGGACAAAGCGGCACCCCTTGCCGCAACTGCCCAGGCCTTCACCAAAGCCGGAATCAAGTCCGGAACGACGCGGCTTGCAGTGTGAAGCCGCAGGCTACCATATCTTCTTGAGTGATTGCACGCACCAAATACAATTAGCAAACCCTCTTGTGGAGGGCGTTTCCGAACCCGCCGCCTGTGGCCTGCCCCGAGCATGTGCAGATCCGCGGGTGTGAAAAATAATGCATACAGGTGGTATGGTTGATTGACCCATCATCACCACTGAAAAGGAGCCTCGACGCGGAGCCCATCAGCATTGTCACTGCCCGTTGTGATATGGAACACAGACTTGGAGCGCAATTAGTTCCGTAATGGATATAGGGTACGGGCATTCTGGGCGCACACGGGGTAGAGTATGCGAGGCACAAGGCGAAATTCGACCAAAGCCTCTGCGCGACTAACCTTCCCAGCCGCTTTCGTCCTCCAACATCCGCTTTCAAATCCTGTGAGACGACCTGCGCGCATGATTGCGTTCGTGTGACTGCTGGTGCTCGAACAATCGCAACGCTACCCCCGGGATGGTCAGCCAGTGGACAGCCGTGATCGGCAATTTGCCGCCTCGGAGGTTTTATGAAGAACAAACGTTCGGTAGCTTTATTTATGGGCATGCTGGTCGTCGCCATGGGACTGGCGACCTGCTCACAGGTCCGCAACGATGCCGATGTCACTGCGGACGTGCAGGCCAGAATTCAGCAGGACGCCGCGCTGCAGGCGGCCTCCATCACCGTTCAAACAAACAGTGGAGTCGTTGTGCTTTCTGGCAACGTGGAAAACGGTGCGGCGCGCAGTCTGGCCGAAAATGTTGCCAGGCAGGTCGACGGCGTGAAAGCCGTGGTCAACAACCTCCAGGTGGCCAGTGCGGCTGTTAAACTGCCGTCCACCCAGCCGAGGCAGGCTGCCCGGCCCGGAGGCGCGAAACGATCGTCAAAACAAAAGCCTGCCATGAAGCCGGCGCAGGCGGCGGCTGCTGAGAGCCAAACTGCAGCCGTGCCTCCTGCGAGTCCAGTTGCCGCCGCTCAGCCAGCGCAAGCCGCTCCCGTCAAGATAACCATTCCGGAAGGGACCAACTTAACCGTCCGGCTGATCGACCCTGTCGATACTGCCAGGAACAAGGAAGGCGACACCTTTCGGGCGTCGCTCGACTCACCCGTCGTGATTCAAGATAAGACCATTGTTCCCAAGAACGCCAATGCAGAGGTCAAGCTGGTCTCGGCCAGGAGCGCGGGCCATTTCAAGGGAACTTCGGCGGCCGTCCTGGTTTTGTCAAGTCTCACGGTGGGAGGAAAGGCCTACGACGTGCAAACCGGGGAGTTTTCCAAAACGGGCGCTTCACGCGGCAAGCGAAGCGCTATCGTGGTAGGGGGCGGTAGCGCCCTCGGCGCCGTGGTTGGGGCCATTGCCGGCGGCGGAAAAGGAGCAGCCGTAGGAGCCGCGGCGGGAGCCGGAGCCGGGGCCGGCGTGCAGGCATTGACGAAAGGGCAGCAGATCAAGTTGCCGTCAGAAACGCTTCTCGAGTTTCAACTGAAAGCGCCTCTCACAGTAACTCCTGTCAGCGGTACTGCACAGGCAGAAATCGCTGGTTAGCCGGCAGGTACGACCCTGATGCCGAAGCGGTAAAGATGAAGTGCCTGCTCCTCAAAGTGTGCACGGACTCTGCGTGTTTAATGCTCAAAGAGGCGCAGGTGGCTGAATTTCTTTTAAGGAGGATGCCATGGAGGAACTCGTCAAACTGGTTACTGAGAAAACAGGACTGCCGAATGACAAAGCCGGGGTGGCTGTTGAGGTTGTCGTCGGCTATTTGAAGGGGCGCCTGCCCGGTTCGGTCGGTGAGCAACTGGATGCCATCGTGTCGGGCACGGCGGGTGGCGGTCTGACCGAGAAGGTTAAAGGAATCGCCGAAACAGTGGGCGGCGTGTTTACCAGGAAAGCCGGCTAATGTCGGAAATCGGCTTGTTGCAAACCCTGGAGACCGCGCAAGACCGGGCCTCCGGTTTCCGGGGTGAGGCAAAACGACGTCGCGCGATCATTCGCGCTGGTTCGAACCTGTTGGCTGGATGATCGTGCCGCCGGCGTTGCGTAAACCATTCGAAAGGAGAATCTTTATGGCAGACCTGAGTAAGTATCTCGACAAGGCGTATGAGACGAAATCGTTCGAAGAACTGGCGGAGTCGCCTGTGGAGGCTTTGGAGGGGCTATCCAAACATGATGCCGAGTTGCTCGGCAAGGCATTCGGCGTCCGCACGATTCGTGATCTTGCAGAGAGCAAGTTTGTGCTGCGCGCACAAGCGATCGTAAACCTGGCCGATGTCCGTGTAGCAAAGGTAAAAGCTGCTTAGCCCGGCACATTGCCTGATGCAGACGGACCGCAATGATGACCTGACTGCCATGCGGTCCGCTTGTGAAGTTCCAGAAAAGGATGTTTTCCAGAAGGAGGGCGCCATGTTGCATTGGCTTTGGATTGTGCTTATCGGGGTTGTGATTGGGGCTGTCGCCAAGCTCGTCATGCCTGGGAAAGATCCCGGAGGGTTTATTATCACGGCCCTGCTCGGGATCGCTGGGGCAGTGATTGGCACGACAATCGGCCATGCGGTTGGCTGGTATGGCCCGGGAGAATCGGCCGGATTCATTGTGTCCGTGATCGGAGCGATTATTCTTTTGGCCATATACCGCGTCGTCAAACGGCACCCTGTGACGCATTGAAATCGGCGTTGGCGAGAGTCGAAATACAGTTTCTCTGCGATTCGGTTGCACGGCACGGAGATGGCCGCCTGCAAGGACGCGATGAGCCGCTTGAAGGCGGCGCACCGCTGGGGAGTGCGAGAGAGTCAGCAGGAGATCCTGCCCCTCGCCTGCACGATGTGTATTGACAAGTTTTTTTCCTCGGAACGCCGGAATAGAAAACCGATTTCTACATCGCTACGCACCAAGGAGGTGTTTATGAGCTGGTCATGCAGAAGAGTGGGTATTTTGACCCTTGGAGCCTGCCTCGTTCTCCTGCTGAGTTTTCTTAATGCCGCAGCCCAGGAGGCGAACTCCGGCTACTTGAAAGTGAAATCGAATCCGGGAAGGGCTGGAGTGTTCGTGGATGGAAACTATCTTGGACCCGCAAAGAATTTCGGAGAGACTCGGAAATACGCAGTCTCTCCCGGAGAACATGAAGTGAAGCTTTCCGATTCCTTATTCAAGGATTATGCCACGACGGTAACCATCCAGTCCGGTAAGACGACCACCATTGCTCCAAAACTGGAGGCCCTGCCTGCTCCTGCGCCTCCGTTTGGCACCCTGAGAATACAAGGCAGCGACAAGTTTGCGGCCGTGTACCTGAATGACAAATTCATGGGGCATATGGATGAGTTCAATAATCACTGGCAAGGGCTGCGGATCAAACCCGGTGAGTACGAACTCAAGGTAGTTCCCGCCCAGGGGGGCCAGCCCTTTGAGCAGAAAGTTACAATTACGGAAAACACGACTGCCCGCGTCAAGGTTCAGTGACACCGGTGGCGCCTGCATGCCGCATTCTGGCATGTAGGCGATCACACCAACGTCGCCGCGGGTGGCGTCCCGCAGTGCCAGCCCGCGCGGCCTGAGGCTCTTGTCTTTCGTAGTAGGGGAGGGCTCTGCCCTCCCGCTTTTGATTCGCGAAAGTCGAACGGGAGCCCGGAGGGCTCCCCTACAAAATCGCGCCCGCAGGCTCTCCCGCCTGAGACATTTGGGATTTTCGACCCTGCACCACCCGCCCGCTGACAATTTAGACGTACTGAAAGTCAAGCTCTAGCGGAATGCCGAGTGCCAAAGGCAATCCTAAGGCTTGGGGGGAAATGGCAACACCCCCGGCAGGGTTTTCGGTACCATACCTACAGTAAATTACAAGATCATTTCCATCGGCTAGTGTACGAATGGAGTCGGAACGCGGCGACAACGTGCCAGCAAGCCAGTCAAGATGCAGGTCGAGCGGCTCTCTCTGCGAAAGTGGCGACGAGAGGGACCAGAGGTCCCTAGCGCTTCCTGAAAGATCTGATACCCCGCCGCGACGCATTTGAGAAGCTGTCAAGCCCAGCAAGTCGGAGATACCGTCAAAGTCCAGACCGTCCCCCTCAATTCGAAAGGCCGCCTCAGACTCAGTCCGATACTTTCTCCCCTCAGGGTCCGCAGCACGATCCGTTTCCGGCAACCCCCGTTCCAGCGGCGCTCCATAAAGAACAAGACTCAACTCCATACAGATATCAAGCTCGACGAAGATTCTCAGGGCATCGGCTGAGACCCGAAATGTCGCACGACCGCCGTCGGCAGTTATTCCACAATAGCTGCTGACATCAGAGGTTGGGGCGAGCTTTTGGAGAAAGCCATAATGGGGGAGCAGTTTCTCTCTCAGCCACAGGAGATGCGCGTCCATCGGTTCAGTATGGGGAAGCGGCGACTCAAGAAGCCAAAGGTCACTCGGATACGGCTTCTTTAGGAGGCTCAATTCACCCGCACGGTGCGTATGAATTGGGTCAACCTCCAGCGTTCTTGAAATCTTCTCGAAATCGAGGTTGCTTCCGAAAATACGTACGGAGGCAAATAGTTGGAGTCCGACGCTCGAACCTTCCTTCGGAAGGATGTTACTGTTCATAGGCGTTCGCCTCATTGTCCTGTCGGGACGCAGCCCGGAATCGTGTTATTAGGATTCTTCGCCAGCTCTCTAGCGAGTTCCCTCAGCTCGTCCTCCGACAAATCAAGGCCTTTAGGACGACCCCTTCCTTTTACATCGTGGATCGCAGGCCCCAAAACGTTAGGCGGGTGGCGCAGATTCGCGCTTTGTCGAGTCTGCGTTCCCGCGCAGCGGGACGTTCCTGCTTGTCATCATGGGCGGGTGGCGCAGATTCGCGCTTTGTCGAGTCTGCGTTCCCGCGCAGCGGGACGTTCCTGCTTGTCATCATGGCATCCGATCCATGGCAATGATCGAGGCGTCTTCCTGGAAATAGTATCTCCAGCTTGACCACGGCCAGTCGCCCGGCGGGTGGCGCAGATTCGCGTTTTGTCGAGTCTGCGATCCCGCGCAGCGGGACGTTCCTGTTTGTCATGGCATTCGATCCATTGTGATGATCGAAGCGTCCTCCAGAAAATAATATCTCCAGCTTGACCACGGCCAGTCGCCCGGCGAGCCCACCAGCTTCCGCTCCACGGGATTATTGTGCATGTAATCCAGTTTTTCCAGTTGCTTCTTTTCGCTCCAGATATTCATGTCGTAGAACCGCCTTTGCCACACACGGCAGCTTGCCTCATCGTGCACAGTCGCGGGCAAAGTAAATCGCCTCAGCATTCTGGCGCACCAGGCGTGGCTCCGCTCCTCCCGCAGGGTCTTTAGGATGGACCGCGCCACGCGCCCCTTCAGCCTCTGCATGATTTGTGAAGGATTGGCCGCCTGGGAGGGCCACAGCAGCAGATGGAGATGCTCGGGCATCAGGACGTAGCCGAGAAGCCGGAATCCCAGTTCGGCGCGCAACTCTGCCAGGGTGGCCACGAATTCGCGCTTGAAGAGTTCAGAATTGAAAATCTCCGCACGCCGATAGGTGCTGGTAGTCAGGTAGTGAAGATCGTTTTCGCCGTAGTATCGGGGCGGATATGGCACCGCGCCATTGTAACCCCGTTCAGCTTCGCTGAAACGCAGACATCAATAATCGATGTCTGCGCCACCCGCCCAACTCCCAAGGGCCATCAGGGGATTCTTCGGAGCGAGCCGTGAAAGGCCGTACCCCGAGAGCGCGAGGAACGTGGCCATAGCCGTGTAGCCCCAAAACGGATGAACTCCCATGAAGTGACCGATCATAGCAGTGGTCGCATAGGGCGACTCTTGACCGCCTAGAATGAGAATGGCACCAGGCTCTGACCACACTCATATCGAGCCCTGCGTCTGCCTAATTGCCGCCACGGTAGCTAGGGGGAACGGTGTGTGAAGAAGTACCTTCCCACGAGAGTTACGCCCACCACCAAGATCAGCATCCCCAGAACGGGCCGAATTGACAGCGCCGGAACTCCTCTGCCGAGAGGCATCCAGATCATGTCCCCTGAAACCAGTAGCAGCGCAAGAAGCCAGTTGGAACACGCCATCCATGCTTTATCTGGATACGAACGTCTTTCCTGGATTCCGAGCAGCGTCAGGAGGAGGGCCCCCGCCCAGCAGACCAACGAAGGGTGTGAGTGAATCATGCATCCAGCTCCTCAGTGGGAATTCAACCTCAACGAAATCTTGAACGGCGGGTGGCGCAGACACGTGATTTGTCGTGTCTGCGATCCCGCGCAGCGGGAGGCTTTGGTTTGTGCTCATTCCAATTTTCACCTACGCAACGAGCCGCTTGTCTTTCGCCCCTGCCGGGGCTGGGGAGGATTTTAACGCCAATCGAATCCCACGGCTCACGCGCGTGGGCTAAATTCTTTCGGCCCTCCGGGCCTTTCCCGCCTTCATAAATTCTCTATTCATCATTCTCTTTTCCTCGCTATTGTAACCCCGCTCAGCTTCGCTGACCGCAGACATTAAACATCAATGTCTGCGCCAGCCGCGGGCTTTGGAGCCTTCGGGCCTGATGCGCTGAAGGGTCTTTTCGAGCTTTGGCGGGTGGCGCAGATTCGCGCTTTGTCGAGTCTGCGATCCCGCGCAGCGGGACGTTTCTGTTTGTCATTATGGCATCCGATCCATTGTTATGATCGAGGCGTCCTCGAGAAAATAATACCTCCAACTTGGCCACGGCCTATCGCCACAATCCCGGTGCGATTATGATACCGCGTCATTTTAACCCCGCTCAGCTTCGCTGACCGCAGACATTTAATGTCAATGTCTGCGCCACCCGCGAGGTTGAGAACGCTACAGCCTCGCCCGATCCGTCATTCTGAACGCAGTGAAGAATCCCCGTATTTTGGCTTTGAATACAAATACTGTGATCCTTCGCTTCGCTCAGGATGACGGCTGTAAGGCAGAGGATGACAAGTTGAGGGGCCCAGGATGACAGGGCTACAGCTTCGCCTTTTCCGTCATTCTCAGCGCAGCGAAGAATCCCCGCATTACTCTTTGCCAAACCAGCCTTTGCTGAAGTCTTTCCATGTCGGATTTTCTGCGATGATCAAGGCCACCTTCTTTGCGCGAAGCCACCCTTTAATCTGCTTCTTACGCGGGCTGGCAGGCAGAAACATGAGGGCTCGCTGGCGCTTGCCGGCGCTGTGCTGGTTCAGGGGAAAAGCGATCGTTGCAGATGCACCGGGGAGGGAAGATCGCCGCTCGCGTGCGAAAAGTGCGCGCGCGTAGTTCGATCAAACGGTCTCGGCAGCATTATACCGCCCAGAGCGCAGGGAGGGCGGATTCCGCTGCGGGCGCGCGGCAAAGAATTAGCGGCGCGTGATTAACGGAGCGGGCGGCGGTGAGCACGAGTAAACGATCCGGGCGATCGGCGCAATTTGCGGAGAGGATTTTTGCGGCGCTGGCCCGGCGTGTACTGCGACCGCGCTGGGGCCTTCCTGCGGTTTCGCGCTATTGGCGGCCAAGGTGATGATGGCGCCCGCCGGCAATCAGAAGTTGGCTGCGGGAAGCCGCGCGGTAACGTGGAAGTGCCGATTCAGGTCTGTCGGGCACGAGATGGGGCCAGGTCGCGTAGAGCCTCTATATGTAGGCTACATATGCCTAAGCCCCCTCAAAATGGGACGAATGGGACGTTTTGTCTGCAAAATTTATAAATTTGTATCATGCTGATAACAAGTAAGTTATACAAAGATCGCGCGTTTTCGTAGGAGCGCTTTTAAAAAAAGTGTCCAATCATGATACAGCGGGTAAGATTTACATCGTCATTCGAAACCGGCTAGTTCCATCATCGGAAGCGGCGGTTTTCCAGGCCCCCAGGAGCACGGCCGCCGTCAAGGTAGTGAGATTCCGCCGGAGTTGTGATATGGTGTTGCCGCTCCAGGCAGCACCATTAACGCAAGCCTTGCATCAGAGCCGCCTGGCCGAGGATGCCATGCATAATTATGATCATGATGATAAGACCATGTCGCCGCTGCTCACGCGGCGCAAGTTCCTTGAAGGCGGCGCCGCATCAGTTGCTGCTGCGGCCTTGCTGCCACACTCTGCGCCTGCGGCCGCAGTTCCTGTTCCTGCGGGCAGGATCATCAAGCTTGCGTGCATCGGCGTCGGCGCGCAGGGCACGCGCGTGATGATGGACTTCCTGAAGATTCCCGACGTGCAGGTGGTGGCCGTGTGCGACGTCAATCGCGAGACCAGCGATTATTCCGAGTGGGGCAAGGATGAAATCGTCAATAAGGAGCGCAAGCTGCTGAACGACCCTTCTTGGGGTTCAGACTGGAAAGGTCCCACCTGCGGCCGCGCGCCCGCTGCCCGCCTGGTGGATGCCTATTACCGCAACGAGCGCAAGCTGCCGGACTATCGCGCCTGCGGAAGCTACAACGACTTTCGCGACCTGATCGCCAGGGAACCGGAGCTCGACGGGGTGGTGGTCTGCCCGCCCGACCACTGGCACGCCTATATCGCTACTTACGCGCTGCGGCACGGGAAGCACGTCTTCAGCCAGAAGCCGATGGCCCATACTGTACACGAGTGTGCTCTGATGGCGAAGGTGGCGCGCGAGACCGGGCTGGCCACGCAGGTGGCCGTGATGAATGAGGCCTCGGACGCCACGCGCCACCTCAGCGAGTGGGTCGCGGCCGGCGTGATCGGCCAGGTGCGCGAGGTCCACAACTGGTCGCAGCGACCCTACTGGCCGCAGGGCATGGAGGCGCCGAAAGAATCAGAACCTGTGCCGGATGGCCTCGACTGGAACCTGTGGCTGGGCCCGGCGCCGGAGCGGCCGTTCAACCATGTGTATCTGCCGTTCATATGGCGCGGCTGGAACGACTTTGGCGAAGGTTCCATCGGCGACATGGGGAACTACAGTTTCGATACGCTGTTCCGCGTGCTCAAACTGACTGCGCCCACCAGCGTGGAAGGAAGCTCAACGCCGCTTTTCCCGGATACGTTTCCGCTGGGCGAAATCGTGCATTGGGAATTTCCCGCGCGGGGCGACCGTGCGCCGGTCACCATCCACTGGTATGATGCGCACCTGCGCCCGCAGCGCCCGGCGGAACTCGAGCCCGGCGAGCTGATGAGCGATCGCGGCGACGGCGAAGGCCTGCTCTTTGTTGGCGACAAGGGTAAGATCCTTTGCAGCTTTGAAGGCCAGCACGCGCGGCTGATTCCTTCGAGCCGGATGAAGGCCTTCACTCCACCGCCCGATGATCTGCCCAAGTCACCGGGAGCTTATCGCGAGTGGCTCAACGCCATTCGCGGCGGCCCCAAGCCGCGCGCCAATTATGAATTCGAGCAGAACGTGGTGGAGGCGATTCTGCTGGGTTGCATTGCCGTTCGCATGGGAACCAAACTGCAATGGGACGCTGAAAACAAACGCATCATGGGTCTCGCGGAGGGCAAGCCCGCGGACTTGGAGGCCGCCAACGCGCAACTGAATCCGCCGGCCCGTGCGCCGTTTACCCTGGACTGAGCATCGCGCTGCTCGCAAAAGCTTGACAGGTTTTTGCCGTTAAACATACTCATGCTGTTTATGCAGGTAAGGAGGTAGTGATGTCTACTGTTTCAAGAAGAGATTTTCTGAAGTTGGCGGGCACCAGCGCCGCTGCGGCAGGATTGCTCTCCGCAGGCGCGCTGGAGCTCAACGCAAATCCCCTGGGCTTGCCTATCGGTTGCCAGACGTGGCCCGTTCGTGACATGATCGCCAAGGATTTTCCGGGCACCATCAAGACCCTGGCAGCGGCCGGGTTCAAGTCGATTGAACTTTGCTCGCCCATCGGCTATGCGGACTCCGGCTTTGCCGACGTCGGCAAATATTCGGGCGCGCAACTGCGCAGGATTCTGGGCGATTCAGGTATCACCTGCGTCAGCTCGCACTTTGGTCTGGACGAACTGAGAAAAGACCAGGAGCGCAGCATCGCCTGGGCAAAGGAAGTCGGCCTGACGCAGATGCTGGTCGCCAGCCTCGAAGGGCCGAAAAACCCCACGGTGGACGACGTGAAGCGCGCCGCGGACGAATACAACGGCATCGCCGAGCGCGCCCACAAGGCCGGCATCCAGCAGGGGCTCCATAATGAGGGTTGGCTGGTCACCCATGTTCCCAGCGGCCAGCGCACATACGACCTGCTGTTCAAGTTTCTCGATCCCAAACTGGTCAAGTTCCAGTTCCAGGTTTCGACCATTGCGCAGGGCTTCCACGCCGTGCATTACTTCAGAAAATATCCTGGCCGATTCATCTCCATGCACGCCCAGGGATGGGACGCCAAAACACGGAAGATCGTGCCTATCGGTCAGGGCACCCTTAACTGGAAGGACATTTTCGAGTCGGCCAAAGTGGGCGGCATCAAGAATTACTACGTCGAGATGGACCTGCCCATGATGAAGGCCAGTGTTCCTTACCTTCGCAAACTGAAGGTGTGACCGATCCGGCCGCGCCTACTGATCGTCGCGCACGTGGTGCAGCGGGAGAGTCCTGGTGTCTCCAGCGATTGTTCGGGCGGCGCCCGACGATTGCTTCGCTCTCCTCGTGCATGCGAGGAGGGCGCACACCGACGCGGGAAAGGCGAAGAGACGCGAGGTTGAGGGGATTTGCGATGAGGCCATTTATTCCGGGATGGCAAACCATCTGAAATCAGCGGCGCCACTAAAGCGCGATAATCACTTTCTCCCGGTCTGCTACCAGAAAGGCTTTACGGACTCTTCAGGACGAGTCTGGGTCAGATTCGCCGATCAGGAGAGACCGGTGCCTCGGTTCCCGAAGTCTGTAGGCAAAGAATGGAGCCTCTATGTCAGGAACAGGGAGGGCGTTGAGGATGACGAGTTTGAGGACTTTTTCAACAGGCATGTCGAAAATGCATTTGCCAGGCTCTCCCAGCACGTCAAACGAGAGCAAAACCATCTTTCAAGCATGACTGCTAAGGAACTAGGGGCGCTGGGCAATTTCGTGGCTGCCCAAATCGTGCGGACTCCGGCCAACAAGCTCTGCATGAGGGAGCAGCTTGGCCGTGAACTGGCCACGAACGAGTTCCCTTCTGAAATGGGCAAACAGATGAGAGATATATTGCGGTCGTGGAGGGCCAACCCTCCTGCCTTCGAGTTTCGGACTGCCTTGCCCTATGTCGACGAGCGCTTCATCACAGGCGACAACCCCGTTCTGGCAGTTGCGGAGAACGATAATCCCATCCCGATGCTGGTGGACGAACCAAAACAGGCTGTTGCAACCGTGCTGGACCTCCTCAATAATCCCAAGGTTTCATTCAGAGTCGCACTTTCGCCATACATTTGTGTGTTTCTCCACGCGCAAGGCGGCGAGGAAGTGCATTTGCCCCCGCAGACGACGGAACCCTCGGAGGTGAGAAGTTTCAACGATCTCATACGTAAGCAGTGCCGCCTTTTCACATTAGCCAGGGACGAAGAATCCCTCGCGTAATATCGGCATCACGGTGGTGAAGAACTCCGTCGCCGCCTACTAAGAGGTTTTTCGTGAGATATCGCGCGCCAATGTGCGGGAGCGTGCGTCAGCGCGCAGAGATTTAAATAGCGGAGATCATTCCATGAAGCAGTTGACCAGAAGGGAATTCATGGCGGTGTCGGCGGCGTCGGTGGTGGTCACGCCGGCAGGCATGTCGGCGGGGCAAGGTTCGGAGCAGGGCAAGCCGTGGTACGCCACGATGCGGCGCTGCGGCCAGCTCAACCTGAACGAGCGCGACCCGCTCACCCTCGACGTCGATGCCTGGATGGATTACTGGGCGTCGCTCAAAGTAAACGCCATCCTTATCAATGGCGGCGGAATTGTCGCTTTTTACCCCACGAAAGTTCCTTATCAACATCGCAGCGAGTTCCTGGGCACACGCGATCTTTTTGGCGAGCTGGCCGTCGCGGCGCGAAAGCGCAGCATCAGAATTGTGGCGCGGATGGATTGCAACTACGCTTACCAGGAAGCGCTGGATGCTCATCCTGAATGGTTTGAAAGAAACCGCGACGGCTCGCCCCGGCCTCAGGACGAGTGCCCCTGGCTCTTCAAGACCTGCATGTTCAGCACCTACTTCACTGACCAGATGCCTGCCATCTACCGCGAAATGAACGAACGCTACCATCCGGATGGCTTTTTCACCAATGGCTGGCCGAGCACGGGCTCGCTGGAAGTGTGCTACTGCCCTGCGTGCCAGAAGATCTACCACGAAAAGACGGGCGGCGTGCCGCCGGAAACGACCGACGCGCAAAGCCCGGTCTACAGAAAGTATTACGAAGTTTACATGGACCGTGTCGCGGAAGTCTGGAGCTTATGGAACCGGATCGCGCAGGAGAAGAATCCCGATTCGGTTTATGTGGGCAACCTGGGCGGCGGGATTCGGACCGTCAAAGACGTCAAAAAGCTGGGCGAGGTCGCCGCGTGGTTCAACGCCGATCACCAGGGGCGTTCGACGGAAGCGCCCATCTGGGAATGCTCCCAGCAGGGTCGCGTGGCGCAGGCTGTGATGGACGGCCGGACAATCACCAATGTGATTGGCTCCTACAGCACCAGCGACCCTCTGTGGCGGCACGCCAGCAAGCCTGCGGCTGAAGCAACGCTTTGGATGGCGCAAATCACAGCCAGCGGCATGGTTCCGTGGTATCACCGCCTGGGGGGAACTGTGCTGGACTCCCGCTGGCGGGAAACCGGCCGCGCGTTTTTCGATTGGCTGGCAGCGAACGAAGCTGAGTTCCGCAACCGGCGTTCGCTCGCCAACATCGCCGTGCTTTATCCCCAAAGCACCATCGCTTTCTACCAGACAAACGGGACACACGAGCGTCGGCTGAACAGCGAGCGGATTGATTCCACCGATTATCTCCAGGGTCTCTACTATGCGTTGTTGGAAGGCCGGTTTCTGTTTGATTTTGTCCACCAGGAAAATCTGACGCCGGAAGAGCTCAAGCCCTACAAAGCGCTCCTGGTTCCCAACGCAGCGTATTTGAGAGATAGCGAATGCCAGGCCATCCGGCGATACGTGGATTCGGGCGGCTCGCTGCTGGCAACGTTTGAAACGTCGCTTTACAACGAGTGGGGAGTGCGACGTGAAGACTTTGGGCTATCGGACCTCTTTGGAGTTCACGTGGCGGGCAAACTGGTTGGGCCTGTCCAGAACAGTTACATGCACATGGAGCGTCCTCATCCCATAGTGGAGGTTTTCAAGAATACGGAGATTCTTCCCAGCACGGAATTCCGGGTTCCGGTGAGTCATCTCAAGCCCGAATCGACTTTCCTCAGTCTTATTCCGCAATATCCCGCGTATCCGCCGGAGATGGTTTATCCTCGTATTCCGAAGACGGAGGAACCCACGGCCATGTTCCGCGAAGGTTCTGGAGGCTTGGGCAGCGTCGTCTATTTTCCTGGGGATGTTGCCCGCACCGCGTGGAAGTCCGGCAACCCGGACCTGAATCATCTTCTCGCCAGCTCCATCAACTGGTTGATGAAAGGCAAGCCTCGTCCCGCGACCGTTGACGGAGCGGGGTTGTTAGAACTCTTTGGCTGGGAGACTGAGCCGGGATATGCTCTTCATATTATTAACTACACGAATCCCAACACGATGCGTTCTTCTGTTCGGCGATTTTACCCCACCGGGCCGCTCCGGGTTACAGTCCGAGTGCCGGCAGGGAAAAAGGTTTCTGCCGTACGTGCGCTTCGCTCGGGCCGAAGCCTCCAATTTAAGCAGATGAAGGAGGTTGTGACGGCTGAGGTCCCCTCCGTAAAGGATTACGAGGTCGTTGCTTTGAAATGTTAATTGAGTGAGCAGTTAGCTCAGATCCCCTGTTTTGTCGTCCACAGTCGAGAGAAAATCCCCGGCCTGTAATAAAGGCGACCTGCCGCGATCCCAAGCCGGTTGACACCTTCGGCCCGCTTAGGTACAATAACAGCCATTATTATGGGCAAGGGAATCCACAGTGGCGCTTGCATGTGTTGTTGCACGTTTGTGCCGGCGTGTGGAGGATAGCCCTAAAGAGATTTTTCAGTTAAGGAATTATCCAAACCCACCGTCGCAAGGAATGCCGGCGGTGGGTTTTTTATTAGTTGCGGGGCGGTGAAGTAATGAAAGCATCGAACACATTGTGGAAAGAACGTCTCGCGGGACGGATGCCGGAGGCCCTGGCCCGCGAACTCGACATTTTCGAGGCCGAAATCAGCCTGAAGAAAATGGGTAAGCTTGAAGACCGTTTGTTCGCGGAAACGCGCCTGCGAAGGGGCGCATACGGACAGCGCTATGACAACGGCCAGCGCCATGACGGGACGAAGGTCCAGAAGATGGCCTACGCCCGGCGCCAATTAACGAAAGGGCCGAACACCCTTTGGGACGCTCCGGGGATGCAGCGCATCAAGATTCCTGGCGGAGGGCTGAATGCTTCTCAGCTCGAGACGCTGGCCGAATTGGCCGAGGAATACTCCGACGGAATTGCGCATATCACCACGCGGCAGGACGTTCAACTCCACTACGTACATATAGAAGATACGCCCTCCATCATGCGCAGGCTGGCCGCGGTTAACATTACAACTCGCGAGGCCTGCGGCAACTCGGTCCGCAACGTGACCGCCTGCCCCTACGCCGGCGTTTGCCCGGATGAGGCTTTTGACGTGACGCCCTATTCCAGGGCGCTTTCGAGATTCCTTCTGGGGCATCCGGATACCCAGGAGTTCGGCCGGAAGTTCAAGCCTTCGTTCAGTGGCTGCTCGCAGCACGCCTGCGCCCTTGCCAACCTTCATGACATAGGACTGGTAGCCGCAAAACGCGTGGAAAATGGGGAAGAGAAGCGCGGCTTTGCCATGTACGTGGGTGGCGGGCTGGGCGCCGTTCCTTATCAGGCCAAGCTGTTTGATCCGTTTGTTCCTCCCGAGGAGCTGCTGCCGCTGACGCAGGCAGTGTCGAGGGTATTTGCCCGGCTGGGGGAAAAGAAGAACCGCAGCCGCGCCCGTCTGAAGTTCCTGGTCCAGGATCTGGGAATCGAAAAGTTCCGCGAACTGGTTTTGGAAGAACGCAAGATCCTGGAACCGGATCCGCGATGGACGGATTACATCAGGGAAGCTGAGCAGGTCAAAGAGGAACCGCTGAAAGCTGGCGGGGAATTGCAACCGACAGGATCAAAGACCTTTCAACAGTGGCTGCGGACGAATATCCGGCCGCAGCCGCAAAAAGGTTATGTGGTTGCGACGGTGACTTTGCCGATCGGAGATATCACTGCACGGCAGCTTCGGGCGCTGGCGGACATCGTGCGCCGATTCACGAAAGAAACCGTCCGGACAACCGTGGAACAGAACTTTGCGATTCGGTGGGTGAGCAAGGCCGACCTGCCGGAACTCCACCAGGCGCTCGAGGCCGTGGGACTGGGTGCTCCGGGTGCAGGAAGCATCGTCGACATCGTTGCCTGCCCGGGAACCGACACCTGCAAACTGGGAATTTCTTCTTCGCGGGGACTGGCGGCGGAGTTGCGAAAGCGGCTGATGGAAAAAAGCATCGAACTGGACGAGGCGGTCCAGAATTTGCACATCAAGATCAGCGGCTGCTTCAACAGTTGCGGCCAGCACCACGTGTCGGACCTGGGGTTTTACGGCGTGAGCCGCAAAATGTCCGGGTACGCGGTGCCGCATTTCCAGGTGGTTCTGGGCGGTGAGTGGGGACACAACGCGGGTTCCTACGGGATGCCCGTGGTGGCCGTGCCCTCGAAGAACATTCCGGAAGTGGTCACCCGCCTGACCGGCATTTATCTTGCCGGGCGTCAGAGCGGAGAATCGTTTAAGGACTTTGTCAAACGGACGGGCAAGGTCAAGCTGAAATTGCTTCTGGAAGACCTGACGCGCCCGCCCGCGGACATGGCGGACCATTCGTTCTTCCGGGACTGGGGAGACCCCCGCGAATATACCCTGGGTGATATGGGGGTGGGCGAGTGCGCGGGTGAAGTGATTTCCACCCTGGAATTCGATCTGGCGGCAGCCGAGAGGCAGCTTTTTGAGGCCCAGATTGCTTTCGAAAACGGCAAAACCGAGCGTGCCGGAAAGACTGCGTATCTCTCCATGCTGCGGGCCGCCAGGGCGCTGGTCAAGAATGAATTCCCGCGCGTTGCAGACGATCCCGACGAGATCGTAAGTGAGTTCCGGAAGCGCTTCTATGATTCGAAGCGGTTTTTCGATCCTTTTGTTGGCGGAAAATTTGCACAATATTTGTTTGCGGCGCACGAGAAGGCTGATTTGCCGTATACTGAGGATTCCGCCCGTTATCTGATGGATGAAGCCCATCTCTTTATCGAGGCATCGCACGCCTGCGCCAGCCGAGCCGATGCCCTGGTTGCCAGTTGAGTTGGAACAAAACCGCCCCATGGAAATACAACATGTTAATGTCAAGCTTCTTCTCAAGGACGAAGAGGGGATTGATCTCGAGCCTCTGATTCCGGTTTTTCATGGATGGATCCAGGAACAGGGAAGGGAAGAATTGCTGCTGGACGTTGCCGATTATCGCCACGTTAACTCGGGTCCCGGAGTGGTCCTGATCGGACACGAAGCGAATTACAGCATTGATAATTCAGGTAACCGCCTCGGTGTTCGGTACAATCGGAAGGCCACGCTGGAAGGCAGCAATCAGGACCGATTGAGGCAGGCAACCACTTCCGCCCTCACAGCCTGCCGGCGGTTTGAGTCGGACCCGCGCCTGAATTCGAAATTTGTTTTCAACGGCCGGGAGATCGAGATTTCCATCAACGACCGCCTGCTGGCTCCCAACAAACCGGAAACGCGTGAGGCCTTCCAGCCGGAGCTGGCCGCGTTGCTGTCGAAGTTGTTCGCCGGCGGCGAGTATTCGCTGGCTTATCAGCAAAGCCCGCGTGACCTCTTCTCTGTTTTAGTGAAATCATCAGGCATTTTCTCTGCCGAGGAATTGCTTCACAACCTATCGTCCTGAGCCCTCGTGGGCATGCGGGCTCCTGCCCGGGATAAGAATGATTCCTGCCCAGCCGGTATGCGAAAAATACCGGCAGGAAGATTTTCAAAGAACTTGGGCCGAAAGGCGGAACCCTAGTAGAATACTCAGGCTATGTGCCGTTCAGTTACTTGGCGAATTCGTACCCTTTTTACTGCGATCGTGTTGCTGGCCGCATTGCCGGGGAGCGGATTCGCTTTGACATCCTGGAACGGCGTTCTAAAAGACCATGCCGGAAATCCCGTCGCCGGGGTGGTGATTTCTCTGCATTCTCCGAGTGGCAGGCTCGATTACTCGTCCAAAACTTCGACGACCGGCGCTTTTTCGTTTGACCGCATCAGGGCAGGTAAATACCGATTGTCTGCCAGAAAGGACGCCCAGAAATGGGCGGCGCCGCGGTTGCTGGTGATCGACGATGGACTGACGTTGTCTGCTGGGTTAAGGATATCCTCGCTGCAAAACCAGTTGCGCGTGGTGGATATGGCAGGCAGCTACATCCCCCGCGCGAGCGGCGGCGAGAGCCTTTCCGGCAAGGAGGTTTCCAGCCTGCCGCTGAATGAGCGAGACTTCAGCAAATTGCTGCTTCTGGCCGCCGGCACCATGACGGATACCAACGGCCACGCCAACTTCACCGAGCAGTTTGCCGTGAATGGGCAGCGCGCCACGGCCACAGTTTTCGCGATGGATGGGATTGATACCAGTGACCCCGAAATGGGCGGCGCAACCTTCCCCAATTTCAACGTTGATGCCATTCAGGAAGTCCGGACAAGCTCCGGCGTGATGTCTGCAGAGATCGGCCAGGGCGCAGCCAGCTACACCAATGTGATTACCAAGTCCGGCACCAACCGTCTTCACGGCAGCCTCTTCGAGTTTGTCCGCAATTCGGCATTTGATGCGCGTAACTTCTTTGACCGCCAGAACGACCAGGACCCGCGGCGCATCCCGTCCTTTCGCCGCAATGAATTCGGTCTGACGATGGGCGGACCGGTTGTGGTGCCCGGGATTTATGACGGGCACAACAGGACATTCTTTTTCGGCGAGTATCAGGGGTTCCGGCAGGTACTGGGGACTACGCAGGTTTTTCCTGTTCCCACGGCCGCGGAACGCAACGGCATTGACACAACGGCGTATCCCGGCGATACCCTGATTGTTCCTGTCAATCCGAAGATTGTTCCGGTGCTCAACGGCTACCCGAAGCCAAACGATCCGCAAGGCTCTTATGGCGCCAGGACGTATGCGACGTCCTCCAATGTCTTTACGGGGACTGACCAGTTTTCGCTCCGCCTTGACCATCGCATTTCCGACAACTCGAAGCTCTACGCCCGTTTCAGTTATAACCAGATTGACGGACCTCTCACCAACCCCGACCAGACGGCCATCGATCCCACCTTTGCCATCAATTTTTTTGATCACCAGCGGAATGCCGGGCTAAAATATTCGCGCGTGTGGTCGCCCCGCCTGACTTCCGAGACCTCGCTGGGGTATACGCGGAGCACCCCCTTCTTTCCTTCCATTAACCATACACAGCCCGAGATTGGTTTCAGCGACGCGCTCTACGAGTCCTACAATTCCGCCGACGGATCTATCACCGGGTCTTTTGGAAATCTCTTCCAGGTGAAGCAGGACATGGCGTACAGCATCGGGCAGCACAACTTGAAGTGGGGCGGGGAGATCCGGGTGAACCGCGATGCCACCATCTGGGGTGTGAACCCCAACGGCCTCTATTCTTTTGGCGGCGGGACTACTTATTCGCCCGTGGCGATCGCATCGGCGAGCGGGCAGCACAATTTACAGCCGGGAGATCCTTTGCCGGACACCTTGACGAGCCTGCTGACAGCCTCACCCTACTTGTACACCATTAGTGCGATTGCAGATTATACGCCGTCGGGAAACCGCTTTGATGAGGCAGGTGTGCGGCGCCAGGCCTACAACGTCTATTTTGAGGATAGCTGGAATGCCACACCCCGCCTGACCATCAATTACGGACTGCGGTATGAAGTCAACAGCCGTATTGCCGAAGCCCAGAAGCGGACTTCCGCACCTCTCATCGTGGGGCAGGATGGCGCCAGCGTGCCCTTCTGGACACCCGGGGCGACGCAGACGTTTGTCGCGAATCCGCAACCCCCCTATTCGATGGACTGGAACGGCTGGGGTCCGCGCCTCGCGATGGATTACCGGCTCACTCACAGTACCGTCCTGCATGCGGGCGGCGCCATCACATCCCTGTTGACGAACCTGTGGCAGGACAACTTTCTCACCGGGAACATCCCTTTTCTGTTCACACCCTACGTTTCCGCTTCTCCCGGGGTTGCTGTGCCGTTCAGCAACTCTGTAATCCACGTGCAACTTCCGCCCGTTTACACGCCCGCCGGGCAGCCGGTGTTCCCCAACGGCAACACTGCTGAAGTTTTGCCCAATACGCCCATTGATATTCAAAGATTTCAGAATGATCTGGCGGCCTTGACGCCGGGAAATCAGGCCCAGGTGCTTTCAACTTTTGGTATTGCCAAGGACTTCCGCAATGGTTATATCGAAACCTATACGGCCGGGTTGGACCACGATTTTGGGGCCGTGAAATTCACCGCCAATTACGTGGGGACCGCCGGTGTGCACCTGGCGAGCATTTTTTCACCCAACAGCTACAGTGGGGCCTCACCGGCTTTTGCCCCGTTCACCCAGTTCAATTCAGCCGGCCAGGCCATCGGAGGGTTCGGGTCCGAAACCCTGATGACGACTCGGTCGCATTCCGTTTACAACGCGTTGCAGACCAGTCTCAGCAAGAGTTCCACGCGCTGGGGGCTGGGCTTCCAGGCCAGCTATACTTTTTCAAAATCCCTCGATGATACGAGTACGGCGCTGGGCACTCTTACGGAAGGACCTGGTGTCATTCTCCAGACAATGCCCCAAAATCCCTGGAACCCCGGAGCAGACCGTGGCCCTTCCTATTTTGACGTGACCCATGTCTTTGCTCTCAGCCTGATCCAGTCGCTCCCGATAGACCGCGTGAGTTTCTTCCGGCCCCTGGGCAAGTCTGTCACGCAGGGATGGCAGTTCCTGAATATAACAACCCTGATGACGGGATTGCCATTCACTGTTTATTCCGGAATCCAGCAGACCGGAGCAGGGACTTCGAGTGCCGACCGCCCTGACCAGACTGCTCAACCCGATTTTTCGACCAGCCGCTCGATTCGGGAAGACTACTTCGGGCGCGAGGCGGGCAACACTTCATTCTTCAGTATTCCCATCAATGTGGCCGGCGGCACGGGACCCAATCATGGAGTTTTTGGAACCCTGGGCCGGAATTCCTTCCGAGGTCCTCAGTATCACAACTTCGATTTCGCCCTGATTAAGGACACGCCTTTTGGCAAACGAGGCAACAGCGAACTGGGCATTCTGCAATTTCGCGCGGAATTCTTCAATGCTTTTAACCTGGTGAACTTCGGCATCCCTTCCAACACGATAAAGGGGAGCGGTTTTGGAGTCATCAGCAGGACCGCAGGGACTTCCCGCCAGATCCAGTTTTCCCTGAGGCTGGTCTACTGATCCTTCGGCTTTCCATGGCATGCTGTATCCGTGCGGGGCTTTACCGGATCCCGGCAAATCATAAAATCGCGGGTTTGCAACGCCCCCGTGTGTACCCGCCGTCTTGCTCCTCAAGTATGTGATTAATTTTTCCGATCAGAAAGATTTGGGGAACCAATGAAGTGTGTTGTGCACAAAAAACTCGATTGCGCCGCCGGGCGGGGAGCCTATCGGCTTTCGGGCAGTGAGGACAGGAATGAAATCGCGTTCCGGAGGCGTAGAGGGTTCTTCCTCTTTTTAACGTATACGGCACAGGAGCTTTTCCAGTTTACCTAATATGATGACTACTATGAATTGTTCCGGCTTGGGTGCCGATATGCAATAGCTTGTATTAATCGTCTTGGTAATCTCGCTTGACAGCACCGGGTTTTTACGATTTATAATATAAGTGGTTATGTACCGTGTTCTCTAATACCGGTGACCCTTGGGGGAGGGGATCAAGCTTCTGATCTGCCTGTTTCTTTCCTAGGGGCTGACCTGCGGTCACTGCGCTCATCTACCAGTCATTTAGAAACCGGACGACCTTTTCTACCGTTGCTGAGTCGTCCGTCAATCCTAAAAATGAGAGGTTAGAGCCACCGTGAGTGCTCAGGTCAGCATTTTCCTTCTCGCGCAGAATCGTCTTCTGCTTGAAGCCTTAGCAAGAATCCTTCGCAAAAAAAGCGAGTTTGTTGTGGTCCAAGCCACGGCCTGCACTCCTGAGACTGCCAGGTTGGTAGAGGACTCCGGCTGCGAAGTCCTGATGGTTGACTCCTCCGTTACGGATGCTTTTGGGTTCCAGCTCGTCCATGAAATCGTGGATTCTACCGACGGGCTTAAAGCTCTGATGATCGGTATGGAATGGGAGGAAGAAACATTCCTGAAAGCCGTCGGCGCTGGAGTTGCTGGCTATGTGTTGAAGGAAGCTTCAGCCATGGATGTCGTTGCGGCCATCCGGGCCGTGGCGCGGGGCGAGGCGGTATGCCCCCCGGGCCTTTGCCGTTCACTTTTCCGCTATGTTGCCGCAACGTGCACAAACCTGCCCAGCATGCGGGTGAAATCGCAATTGGGGTTGACCCGCCGCCAGCAACAACTGGTGCCCTTGATTGCCCAGGGCCTGACGAACAAAGAGATTGCCCTCCAGTTGAACCTTTCCGAGCAGACCATCAAGAACCATGTCCACCGCATGCTGCAGAAAGTCGGGGCTGAGGATCGCCTCTCCGTGGTTGAAATGGTCAGGGTCAATCAGGTTTTCTTATAATCCTTCAATCTTTTTTCCCTTCGGTCATTGGAATTCCCTGCGCCTCTAATTAGACCTGAATTGGTACTTCCACGGGCCAGTGTACTGGTACAGGCCCAGCCTGATTAACTCCACGGTCCGGCCTCTCCATTGAACCTTCCTTTCCGCCGGCATCTGCCAAAGACTAATTAAATGATGGAGAGCCGCATGACAAGAAACATACGTGTGCTTGTTGCCAATCGGCCGAGGTTGATCCGTGAACTCCTTCTGGCAACTATCGCTGACCAACCCGACATCGAGGTTGTGGGCGAAGTTCAGAATGAGGCGGACATCCTTGGCGCCGTAGAAGAGGAGCAGCCGGATTTCCTGATCGTCGCGCTTGACAACCCGCTGTCGCGTCCGGCCGTTTGTGACATATTGCTCGAAAAGTTTCCGAGCATGAAGATTCTCGCCGTGGCGCCGGAGCGCAACAGTAGTGTTTTCTACTGGGCTTCAATCGATATTCATTCCTTCGATGTAGAAGCTTCTGAAGAAGGAATTCTTAATGTCCTCCGGGGCCCTGGGCGGCGAGCAGGAGGCTATCAGTGAGTTTTCGTTTTATAAACTGGCGATGGTTTTCTGTTTGGCGCACATGGCTCACAAGGTGTGCGCTGTTGGGGCTACTGGTACTGGTGGCCGCGTCATCTTTCCTTCTGATCGCCCAGCAGCAGCGGCAACAGCCGCAGGGGCAGGGTGCGTTGCAGTGGCAGTATGGGCAAAGCGATCAGGGGTACAGCCTGGCGCACGCGTCCAATCTGGCGCGGGAGAACCTGGACTACGTAGCAGCCTCGGCG
>DATEKC010000092.1:0-3467 GCA_035277665.1 Terriglobia bacterium | reverse complement strand
GACTGGGGCGGCGCTGACTACAAGGACGTCATGGCCGGCGTGGACTATCTCATCAAGCAGGGCATCGCTGATCCGGATCGCCTCGGCATCGGCGGCTGGTCTTACGGCGGCTACATGGCCGAATGGGTCATCACGCAGACGAATCGCTTCAAGGCCTCCGTGTCTGGCGCGGGCATGGTGGACCTCATCGCCGAATTCGAAACGGAGAACGGCCCCTCCTACGACAAATGGTTCTGGGGTCTGCCCTACGACCGCCAGGAAGCGATGCTCAAGCATTCGCCATATCTGTTTCTAAAGAATGCTCATACGCCCATCCTGATTCTTCAGGGCATCAACGACACCACGGACCCGCTCGGCCAGAGCACCGGCCTCTATCGCGGACTGAAGTTCTATGGCGCGCCCGCGGTGCTGGTCGAATATCCGCGCGAGAATCACGGCTTCCACGAGGAGAAGCACGAACTCGACCGCCTCAACCGCATCGTCGCCTGGTACAAGAAATATTTGAAATAGACCGGTAGGTGTTCGAAACATTCACTTATCCCTCTTAGGATGCGACATAAGGCCGGTGATAATAAGGCGCCTCTCATTCACGCTGATCCTCTTGGCCTTCCTGACGCGAGTTTTTGTCGCTGTCTACCCTGGAAGGCAGCTTGCGACTCCATGGTCCGGCGGAAATGACACGCCCGCCTATGTCGCGCTTGCCCATAGCCTGGTTGCAGGGCAGGGTCTGAGCTATTACGGGATGCCCAGCGCCATCCGTCCTCCGATCTACCCAATGTTTCTGGCGGTGAATCTTTTGCTATTCGGCAATTCATTCCCTGTCGTCGTGCGATTATTGCAGTTCGGGGCAGGCATCCTGACGGCCGTCGTCTGCTGGTTGATTGCAAGGAAGCTCTGGGGCGAGGAGCGAGCCCTTGTCGGCTTCGCCGCAGCAATGGCATTGCCCACACAGATCTTTTTCACCGGAGAACTCCTGACCGAATGTTTCGCAGCTTTTATATCTTCGGTTTTTCTCCTTCTGATTGCGGACACTGCGATTGCTGAGCGGCGGAATGCAATCCTTGCAGGAGTCCTGATTGGAATTGGAACGCTCCTCAGATTTAACCTTATTGTCCTGGGGATTGTGTTCTTTTTCGTGTTGCTAAGCCGCGTCGGCTTCAAGCGCAGCGTTGCACCGACCGCACTGGCCGCGGTGACGAGCCTTTTGATTCTTACCCCATGGCTTATTCGGAATCGCATTGCATTTCACGGCAGCGTCTTCCTGTCGTCCCAGACTGGCGTCAATCTGGCACAGGGGGTCCTGACGCCGGATGGCAGGGCACAACGGGGCGAGATTGAGACGCTTAAGAAAACCATGGGATGGGTTCACGAGCAGATTGAAGTCAACTCACCCGATCGTTTGAAACTGCCTGACGAAGGAACGCTGAACCGGCAAACTATGCAGTTGATACCCGGAATCTGGAGGCAGGAAGGGCCGGGGGCTCCCTTTTTGATGCTACGCAAGCTCGGCTACTTCTGGCTGAGCACGGATCAGGCGTTCGATACTCGGCTCTTCTCCCCGAAGGTGCGCATCATCCGAGCCTGCGGGGTTCTCTTTTATTGGTCGGTCCTGAGCTTTGCCATCTTCGGCTGGTTCAAACTGAAGGTATCGCAGCCGAGCATGGCCGCGGCATTCCTGATATTTGCCGCCACCGTCACAGTCTTCCATTTGCCATTCGTTATGAACACGCGCATCGCGACTCCTTTCATAGCCCCCTTGGTGTGCATCCTCTGCCCTGGCACGTTGAGTGAAGGCCATTCTTGACGTCATTGCCGAGCTGGTCGAATACCCGCGCGAAGGTCACCACATCCAGGAAGAGAAGCACGAACTCGACCGCCTCAACCGTATCGTCGCCTGGTACAAGAAGTATCTGAAATAATCTGAGGTAGGTGACTCTTAGTCTCGCGGGCTGATGCAAGCCGATCGGGGTTGACAATTACGAGGCTGAGCCTTACATCCCCAGTAAAGCGCTGCGCATCTCACGAAACATCGTGAGGTCGGCTGTGCGGCACATGAGAGTGTGGTTGCTTCTTGTTCTCGCCTTCGCAGTACCTGCGGCAGCCGGTGGCCCATGGAAAGACAAACCTTACACAAGCTGGACGGCCAAGGACGTACGCAAAATCCTCTGGAACTCACCATGGGCGAAATTGATTCGCACGCCTTATTACCCAGACGCCGAGTACGGCGGTCCACCACAGTCCACGCAGACAATTCCAGTTTTGGGAAGCGGCATACCGCGGGATGAAGAGACTATAGAATTGCCGCCACCTGACAAAGCACCATACCGGCCCGAGGGCGCTTACGTTTTGCGCTGGGCTTCGTCGCAGACGATTCGGCATGCGTTGATGCGCGCCGCTGTCCTTCAGAGCCACGAAAATCGGGCAAGGGAGGACGTGCCCATAGACAACAGCGATGACGAATTCGTGTTCGTCCTCGTCAGCGACAGCCCGACTCCGCTCCCCTGGATGAATCGCGACGCGTTGATGGAGAGCGCCACACTCAAAGCAATGTACACGAGGGAAGAGGTTTCGCCAACTCGGGTCGTGATTGTCAGCGATCCCAAGCTGGGTAGAAATACCAGCGTTACATTTTATTTTCCGAAACAAACCCCGTCCGGCAAACCATTGATTTCTGCGGGAGAAACTTCCGTAGAATTCTTTGCCAAACTCGGCCCCGCAAGTTTGCGAGCAAAATTCAACCTTGGCGACATGTTCGGCCCAAATGGACCAGACATCTAGCCCTTAAGTTGCCCAACATCCCTTGGTCTGCAATCAGACATTGTGCTTTGCGGCTTTCTAAGCCTCCCAATTCACCTATTCCCACAATTTTGCGAGCCAATGCGAACACAGCGCAAGCAATATCCCAATGATCCACAGAAAGTGACCTTCGCGCGGAAAAATCCGCGCTAGGAGGAAAAGGTACCAGCAAAATGGAAACATCAGAAGCACTACGATTCTTAGAAGCGCGAATGCCCTGGGATACTGCCCCGTAAGATGAAGGAACGCGGTCAATATAAAAACTGGATTGATCAACCCGGCGACAAGAAGACTAAAAAGGACAAAAGCGCCGGGACCACTACCCTCGCTGAAACGGATAACGGTAATCGGATAGAAGAAGGCACCGTAGGCGCACATGAACCCATAGAGTGGGGTAGATTGGTGATCCAGATTCCGAATGGCAACAAGAAAGAAGCTGACAAGGTAAATCAGCATCCCGGTCCAGAAAATCTTGAGTTGGCGCGACATGGTGGAGATGAATCTCTACCCAATAATCATACTTGGAGGCGGAGTCATCTATTCTGGACACGTCCTCAACTGATTAAGAGAGGCGCTGTGCAGCATCCCCTGTGTCCTTTGCTAACACATTCGCACTTCGGGCGCTTTACACGCCCCTTCCCTCATGCTATCGTCCACTGCATCACCGCCGA
>DATEKC010000091.1:0-22309 GCA_035277665.1 Terriglobia bacterium | reverse complement strand
AGGCGTCTCTTCCGCGAACTCGCCCACAAACATGGCAGCTGTAATGGCCCCGCCATAGCGGCCGCCGGTGTTGGCCAGGTCGGCGATGGAACTCTTATAAAGCTCCTTGTAGTCGTCGTCCACGGGCAACTGCCACATTTTTTCGCCCATTTCGTTTCCGCTGGAAACAACGCGGTCAATCCACTGCTGGTCGCTGCCGAACACGCCGGTGGTGATTTTGCCGAGGGCCACGGTGACGGCGCCAGTGAGCGTGGCGGCGTCGATCAGCACGTTGCAGCCAAGCTGGCGCGCATAGGTAAGCGAATCGGCGAGCGCGAGGCGGCCCTCCGCGTCTGTGTTAAGAATCTCAACCGTCTTGCCACTCATGGTCGTGACCACGTCGCCGGGCCGGCACGCTTTGCCGCTGGGCATGTTCTCCGTAGCCGGGATGATGGCAATCACGCGGACCTTCGGCCTGATCTGCGCAATCGCCTGCATCACTCCCAGCATGGTGGCGCCGCCGGCCATGTCAGTTTTCATCTCGTGCATGTTCTGGCTGGGCTTGAGCGAAATGCCGCCCGAATCGAAAGTGATTCCCTTCCCGATGAGGCCGATCACCGGTGATTCCAGCGCGTCCGGCGGAGAATAACGCAGCACGAGCAGGCGGGGCGGCTGGTCGCTGCCCTGGGCCACGGCCAGAAAGGCGCCCATTTTGAGATTGCGGATTTCTTCCTCGCCGAGTTCCTGAAATTCCAGACCCGAGCGGGTTGCCATCTCGCGGGCCTGCTGTGCCAGAACGGAAGGCGTCATGCGGTTGGCGGGTTCATTCACCAGCGTGCGAGTGAAATTGGCTGCTTCGCCGATCGCCCGGCCGCGATCCGCCGCAGCTTTCAGTTCGTCTGAGGCTGCGAGATTTTCGCCGGCAATCACGAGTGAATCAACGCCGAACTCACCATTGCGTTCGGTGCGGTAGGGATCGGAATCGTAATCCGCCAGAACGGCCCCTTCAACCACGGACTGGATCTGCTCCGGCCCACACTCATCCCCCACCAGCCAGGCCGTCTCGCGAATACCGCGTGCCCTCAGATGCCGCACGGCGGCGCCGGCCAGTCGCCCGAGCAGGAAGGCCGTGAACTTCCTTTTTTTCCCTGCACCCACCACTAATAATTTCTGAGCGGCAAGCCCGGCAGGATGATGGATGAGCGTCTTCTCAAAAGCCTTGCCCTTCAATTCCCCGCTCTCCTTCAATTCGCCCAGCAGCTTGCGGCTTCCTTCGGGCAATGACCCCGCGCTGCCGCTCGAAACAGGGTCATCTTCAAAACAATACGCGGTGACAGCCGGCAGGGCCAGTGCGGAAGCAGGCCCGCGCCTCAATTCGATTTTCAATTTTTATCTGCTCCTTCGTTCGAGATTTTCTGAAACCGAAATTAAACTGTGAGGATGTGTTGAAACCGGAGCATTCCTCCCCGCCGCAGGGCCTCTGCCGTTCCTCTGGTCACACGGTCGGCCACAATCGGGCGATCACAACCTCTTACATTTTTCCGGCAGCAGGCCCAACCGCAGTAGCTTCCCTGGTTCCGGGGTCGATTCCAATCAGCGCTACGCCGCCTACCCGGCCGCTGCCAAGCCTCACGACATGCCCGCGAGCCCTCAGGTCCGCCTCCACGGCTTCGCCCACGCTCCTGGGCACCGTCAGGCTGCCCAGACGCGGGGGGTCCTGGCTGAACGAGCCGACGAAGTGCGAGGTGGAGAAACGTGGCGCGCTGAAAGCCTGCTCAGGCGTCATGCCGAAATCGACATAAGCCAGGATCACCTGCAGGGCTGCCTGGTCCTGCTGGTCACCGCCCGCCACCGAAATCGCCATCACCGGCCGGCCGTCGTGGAAGAGCAGCGTGGGGCTCAGCGTGATTCTCGGCCGCTTGCCGGGCTCGATCACGTTCGGCGTGCCGGCAAACGTATTGAGGCTGGTGAGCCGGGCGCCGTGAATGATGCCCGTACGCCCGGCAACTCCCGCCGTGCTCGATAGCCCGCTTGGAGTCGCAGCAATCACGTTGCCCCACTTGTCGGTCACGCACATCACCGTGGTCCCGCCATGCCAGGGGCCAGTGATGGTTGGCGGCTTTGTGGGCTTCATATGGTAGGGATCACCCGGCCGCAGCTCCAACGAGGCTTTCTTGGGATCGATCAGCGCCCGCCGCATCCTGGTGTATTGGTCAGAGAGCAGGAGCTTCATCGGCACCTTTACAAAATTAGGGTCGCCATAATACTCATCACGGTCCGCGAAGGCCAGTTTCTCCGCCTCCACCACGGTGTGGATGTAATCCGCCGAAAGAAAGCCCATCTTCTTCAGGTCAAAGCCTTCGAGCAAACGTAACATCTGCAAGAGAACAGGACCCTGCGTCAATGGGCCGGGCTTATAAACCGTATAGCCCCGGTAAGTGATTTCGAGCGGATCCACAACGGGCGTCTTGTGTTCCGCCAGATCCACTTTGCGCAGGAAGCCGCCCTTCTCGATATACCAGGCCACCAGAGCGTCTGCGATGTCCCCGCGGTAGAACCGGTCTGAGACAGCCTGCAACTTCTGTTCGCGCGTGCCCTTTGCCGCCCTCTCCGACTCCACCAGTTTGCGGAAAGTCACGGCCAGATCAGCCTGCCAATGCACACCCGTTTCGATCCTCTGCTCGCTGCCGGTATCCCGGTACCAGGTGGGGCCGCCCTTGTCCAGGATGGCCAGGGTGGGCTGGACTACCTGCTCAAAGCTCATTGTCCCGTAGAGTTTGAGAAGGGTCACCACAGCGCCCATCATGCCGGGAACGGCAGCCGCTTTGACGTCGCCGTCGTCCGGGATTCCGTGCTTCATGTACCAGGCTATTGCCTTCGGGTCGCGCGGGGCCTCTCCCTGCCCCTCCAGCAGCTTGACGTTCTTCTTGCCGGCGCTGTAGACAAGGATGGGGACTTCGCCTCCCACGCAGAATGCGCCCACATAGGTGACTGACAAGGCCAGTAGCGTAGCGGCGCCGGCATCGGCGGCGTTCCCGCCCTTTTTCAGAATCTCGATGCCTGCAGCCGTTGCCGCCGGTCTGCCCGAAACAACCACGCCCTGGCTGCCCGTGGCTACGCTCGGTCCCCGCCGTACAGCCGTCGTTCGCTGGCTGCCCGTGGATGGCGAGTTTGCCTGGGAGCATGCCGGCGGCACGATGACCATCAGGGAAATTAAAGCAATCAAGAGAATTTTCCGCATGTCCAGCGCTCCCTCCGGGGTGGATTTCCCGCGGGCCATTTTATCAAAACTAATTTCAGAATTGATCTGTGACGTGCTGGTACTGCTGTTGCTGTACTTTATCCACTGCCTCTCAGGTGGAAATTTCAGCCCGAGCGGTGGCGATAGTCGTGGATGGCCTTTTCGGTTTCGCGCTGAATGGTGCGGCGTCTCAAGGTCTCGCGCTGGTCGTAAACTTTTTTCCCTTTGGCGAGAGCGATTTCACATTTCACTTTGTTCCCCTTCAGGTAAAGGCGCGTGGGAACCAGCGTGAGTCCTTTTTCCTGAGTTTTGGCCGTCAGCTTTTTAATCTCCTGCTGGTGCAGCAGCAGGCGCCGTTCGCGCAGGGGATCGTGGTTCAAATAGCTTCCCGAGCTGTAGGTGCTGATGTGGCAGTTCAGCAGCCAGACCTCGCCCCGCTTCACCGTGGCGTAGGCGTCCTTCAGGTTTACCTTTCCTTCGCGGATGGATTTCACCTCAGTGCCGCGCAGTTCCATCCCGGCCTCATATTTTTCCAGGAAGTGATAATAGTGGGCCGCCTGCCGGTTGAGGGCAAAATTCTTCATCCGAGCTTCGTTGCTTTTGTTGGCCATGTTGCCGCTTCTCTGGCGGTTTCGCCCTGATTCCATCATGTTAGCACAGTCGATTCGAAGGTTCCCCAGCGGCAAGTCCATACGAATTTTTGACTAAAAGAAAACAAATTTCCAACGCAATCATCGGAAGAAAGTGAGATAAAATAAGATACGGTGGGGTGTGGGGGTGGCGAGTCACAAAAGTTTTGCAATAGCCTGGCTGTGGTAGAATTGCATTAGTGCTGTTGCTATTGTGCGTCGGGTAGATTCAAATTGGGTGGTACAACTCCGGGCTTCGCAGTCACATCTATTCTTACGAGAACGTCAGGGGTAAACGAGGGGAGCCCCGCGCAAAGGTAATTGATGCCAATCACTGACACCGACGTTAGTCCTGGCAGGAGTCAAACGGACAGAGTGCGTTCTCGCCCAAAACCAGAAGGATTCTCTTTTACCATCCAGGAAACTCCCGGCCTGTTCTCGTCTCTTCGCCAGGGCCTTCGCGAATGGCGGCAGACCCGCAAGATGCGCGTGCCCGAGTATGCCCGCGGCGAAGCCGTGCTCCCCGTCACGGAGATGCGGCCGTGGTACAAGGACTTCACGAAGCAGGTCAGGTCGTACTTTGAGAAGCCAACCGAACCCATAGGAATCTTCAACCGCGCACAGGTAAAGAAACGCGCTTTGTGTGGAGTGCTGGTCGCCATAGCAGGGGGCGGAATCGCCTGGGGGCTCGGCGTCTGGCGGTTTGGCGGCCCAACCCCCGGGATGATCATCCTCGGGGTGATCGCCGGCTACGTTGTCGGAGAAACAGCCGGCGTTTTCGCTTTCAAGAAGCGCGAATACCCGCCCGACATCTGGCAGGATTACCAGCAGCAGAAGGCCTCATGGGTCAACTCCGTTATGGTTCACGCAGTTGTAATCCTGGTACTTGTCCTGCCCTATTACATTTCCGCGTGGATGAACCCTGTCCAACCAAAGAAGGAAGTGGTGGCCGACGTTTCGCCTCTGCTGATGGAGCTGCCGCCCTCGGCCAACAAGGCAGGCGGTGGCGGTGGTGGCGGCGCGCGCACGCCGACGCCTCCTTCCAAAGGCAAGGCGCCGGAGTTCAAGACCGTCCAAATGGCGCCGCCTGAGGTGACGGTCCCAAAGATCCAGCCTCTCCTGCCCGTACAGCCTTCTATTCTGGGCCCGCCGCAGATGAAGCTTCCCCAGATGGCGAACAATAATTTTGGCGATCCGATGAACGGTGTTCCGGGGCCGCCCTCAGCCGGACCGGGCTTCGGGGGAGGGATCGGCACCGGCCAGGGGACCGGAGTGGGCTCCGGCACCGGGGGCGGTTTGGGTCCCGGACAGGGCGCTGGCACAGGCGGCGGTGTTTACAGTGTCGGTGGCAACGTCAGCGCGCCCATCCCCATCTACAAACCGGAGCCTCCTTACTCCGAGCAGGCGCGGAAAGCCAAATACCAGGGCACCGTGGTGCTGTGGATTGTGGTGGATTCGCAAGGCAATGTGACCGATACGCAGGTGGTTAAACCACTCGGCATGGGTCTTGATCAGAACGCCATGACCACAGTGAAAACCTGGAAGTTCAAGCCCGCCATGCGCAACGGCGCCCCGGTGCCCGTGAAGGTGATGGTGGAAGTAAGCTTCCGCCTGTTCTGACAGCGCTTCCTCCAGATTTCCCTTTCCAGATCAGTCCCCTCCAACGGACGCGGTCTTGCCGCGAGCAACCTTTCCGCGCAATCTGCATTTCCACCAGCCAAACGCTCCAGCCTGTAGTACGATCAAAAAGTTACTCCTCGATAGGTTCACTCGGAGGTTTGAAATGCCGGAACAACCGGGCATTGCGACGTCGCAAGTCGAAGAGGCTGTCCGCGACCGTTACTCGCGCGGTGCGGTCACGGTTGAACCCAACCTTTGTTGCCCCACTGACTACGATCCCAAACTGCTGGAACTGATCCCGCAGGAAGTCCTCGAACGCGACTATGGGTGCGGTGACCCGACCCGCTTTCTTCAAGCAGGACAAACCGTTCTGGACCTCGGCTCCGGAGCGGGCAAAGCGTGCTTTATGGCGAGCCAGGTGGTCGGGCATCGAGGGCGCATCATCGGCGTGGATATGAACGATGAAATGCTCGGCGTGGCCCGTCGAAATGCCCCCGAGGTTGCGAGCCGGCTGGGATACGCCAACGTGGAATTCCGCAAGGGCAAAATTCAGGACCTGGCGCTGGACCTGGAAAAATTGGAAGCCTGGCTGGCAAAAAATCCGGTGCAGACGGCCGCGGACATTGGAAGGCTCGAGTCCGCCATGGAACGCCTCCGAGCCACGGAGCCTTTGGTGCCTGAGGGTTCCGTTGATGTCGTGATTTCAAACTGCGTCTTGAACCTGGTGAAACCCGGAGACAAACAGAAGTTGTTTGCGGAATTGTACAGAGTCTTGCGGCGCAGCGGGCGTGCGGTGATATCGGACATCGTCAGCGACGAAGATGTTCCGGACCGCCTGAAAGCGGACCCGGAGCTTTGGAGCGGTTGCATATCCGGGGCCTTTCGGGAAGACCTTTTCCTGGAAGCATTCGAGCAGGCGGGATTCTACGGCGTCAGCCTGCTCGATCGCCAGCCGGAGCCGTGGCAGACCGTCGAGGGAATCGAATTTCGCAGTGTAACCGTGGCTGCATACAAGGGCAAAGACGGCCCGTGCCTGGACCAGAAACATGCTGTGATTTATCGCGGCCCTTTCAGGAAAGTTGAGGACGACGATGGACACGTTCTGCGCCGCGGCACGCGCACCGCGGTTTGCGAAAAGACTTACAATATCTACTCACAGGATCCTTATCGCCCGCATTTCGAACTGGTGCCGCCCCGCCTCTTGATTCCCCTGGAGGAAGCGCCAGCCTTCCCTTGCGGCCACGGCACAATAAGGCGTGACCCCAAGGTGACAAAAGGCGAAGACTATCGGGTGACGACTGCGGCCGGACCATGTTGCAACGGCGACGAATCCAAAGAGGGGTGCTGTTGATGGGTGCTCGAACAAGCAGTGCATTGAGGGTTCTCGATGATGACATTGCCACGGCGGACTTTGATGCGACTCTCGCGGCGCACCACTGCGGACGATTGGTCCGCGAGGAGACGCGGACCCTCCAGATCAACGTGGGGAAGTTATGCAACCAGGCATGCCACCATTGCCATGTGGACGCCGGACCGAAACGGACCGAAATGATGACCCGCCCGGTGGCCGAGCGCATCATCGAGCTGCTTGATGAAAGCCCGACAATTGAGGCGGTTGACATCACCGGCGGGGCTCCTGAACTGAATCCCAATTTCCGCTGGCTGGTAGAGCGCGCGGCCAGCCGGGGCTGCCGCGTTATCGACCGTTGCAACCTCACCGTCTTATTTCAGCCGGGGATGGAAGGCCTGCCGGAATTCCTGGCCCATCATCAGGTTGAAATTGTGGCCAGCCTTCCCTGTTATACCGCTGAGAACGTTGACAAGCAGCGCGGGCGGGGCGTGTTTGAAAAGAGCATCTCGGCACTCCAGGCTCTGAATCGTCTGGGATACGGCCTGCCCGGGTCAGGACTTGCACTGAACCTTGTCTACAATCCTCTGGGTCCATCGCTCGCGCCACCGCAGGAGCGGCTGGAGGAGGATTACAAAAACCAGCTCCGCGACCGTTTCGGAATAGAATTTCATCAGCTTTTTGCGCTCAACAATATGCCTATTCAGCGCTTTGCCGGCATGCTCAGCCTGAATGGCGAATATGCGGCTTACATGAGCCTGCTGGTCAGCCACTTCAGCCCCCAAAACGTGCCGGCTCTCATGTGCCGTTCACTGGTGAGCGTGAGCTGGAAAGGCGCGCTGTATGACTGTGACTTTAACCAGATGCTTGAACTCGGCATGAATCGAGAGGACAGAACGCCTGCGCTTACGATCTGGAATATTAATGGCTTTTCAGGTTGGGCAGGTCAGAGCATAAGGACAGCCAGCCACTGCTTTGGCTGCACGGCTGGATCAGGGTCGGGCTGCGGAGGCGCGCTTTCATGAGTCCGGCGCAAGTTTGTGCCGCACCTGCCTGGAAGTTCTACGAGATTGGGAACGCGCTCGTGGGCGCTTTTGAGCCGCGCCATTCTCAGGCCTGGAGGTAGCCTCCCAAAGAGGCTACGCACTCTTGACGAGCGGCCCCTCTGGTGAGAGAATAAGGAATGTAAGAGGGACGAGCGAACCGACGCTCTCACGGGAGACGGGCCGTGCCTTTCACCTGTTTGCACGTCCAAGTCAGGTTCAATCGCTCTTACGACGCCTTCCACGCCGCAAGGGTTAGAACAGGCCGGGCACTGTGCCCGTTTTCCGCGCATCGTTTCCAACTCGCCAACGACGGACAACCTTTCCGCAATCAGAGAGACTCTTATTTAAGGGTGGGATTTGAACGGGCGGTTGCCCAGGTTCCGCCTTGACCTTCAGGAGCACATAGGGCCAGGAAATTCCGGGCCCCGGCACACCCGGCTTCCGGAATAACCAAAATTTTTTACAGGAGGTTACTTTTATGATCGGCATGGGATTTGGAGCGTTTCTTACATTATTCGTCATCAGTTTTATTGCGGCAATTGTCATGCACAACGGTATCCGTTACCGCTTTCTGAGTGGGGTTGACGGATTCTTTTCAAAGTGGATCATCGGCTGGCTGGGCGCCTGGGTCGCCTCGCCGGTGCTGGGCCACTGGTTTGGAGGAGTCGCCATCAGCAGCCAATACATCATTCCCGCGTTCATCGGCGCGTTCTCAGCAGCTTTCATGATGACTGCGGTTTGCAAGGCACTCGCAAAAGCAAGAACAGGCATGGAAACTCCTGCACGGGAGACTGCACCGAGCACCGTTACGGCAGAAATAGCCCACGGAACCCGGGCAGCGTAATCCCCACTTGCGGCAAAGCAGCAGCCGGCGGAATCCACGCCGGGTCGGGAACCGGCCACCGCCGGCCGCTGTCTGGCCGCTTCTTTCGCCCACGAATTCTCATCTCGAGTCTGAAGCAACAACCGCACTTCCCTTCCACTCCTGACCCTCGTTCCACAGCGTGGTCGGCGAATCGCCTTCAGGCGATTCCAATACCACGGCCTCTACAGGCCACGCCAATGTGTTAGTATCGAAAATTACAGTTCAGTCCAAACCCTCACGTCACACTAAAAGCAGAAAGGACGTTGTGCTCAAGATCGGAATTGTAGGCCTCAACATGGTGGGCAAGACCACCCTGTTTAAGATTCTCACGCGCTCGCACGGCGACAAACTCGCCGCCGGGAGACCGGAAGCTCACATTGGCGTGGTCAAGGTGCCCGATGACAGGCTCGATCGCCTGGCGAAGATGTTCAATCCAAAGAAACTTGTCCATGCCAGTATCGAATACGTCGATACGCCCGGCAGCGTCATCCAACTGGCGCGGACGGGAACGCAGTCCCAGGCCCTGAAGGAAATGGACGCGTTGTTCCATCTCGTGCGCGCTTTCGATGACGCGGCCATTCCTGCCGAAGGCGGGACGGTGGACCCCAAACGAGATATCGAATCAGTGGAACTGGAACTGGCGCTATCTGACCTGGCGGTTGTCGAAAAGCGGCTGGAGCGGCTGGAGAAAGACATCAAAAAGCAGAAAAATCCCGCGCTCGAAAAAGAGCAGCATGCATTGCTGAAGGCAAAGCAGGCGCTGGAGGCGGAACAGCCTTTGCGCGAGCTCGATTTTTCCGCCGACGAAGAACACACCCTGCGCGGGTTCACTTTCCTTTCGCTCAAACCTATGCTCTATGTTTTGAACCTGGGGGAAAAAGAAGCCGCGCGCGCCAACGCGGCCGATGAGTTTGCCCATCAAGCCGGGTTGAAGCAGCGCCCGCGCACGGCTATGGCTGCGGTCTGCGGCAAAATCGAAGAAGAGCTTTCCGAATTAGGTGAGGGGGAAGCAGAGGAGTTCATGTCGAGCTACGGTCTGGCGGAATCGGCCATTTCGCGGCTGATCCGCTCCAGCTATCAACTGCTGGGGCTGATTTCGTTCTTCACCGTGGGCGAGGACGAATGCCGCGCCTGGACCATTCGCAAGGGCATGACAGCGCTCGATGCCGCGGGTGAAATCCATTCAGACATTCAGCGCGGATTTATCCGCGCGGAAGTGATTCCCTACAACGAATTGATGGATGCCGGAGGCTTTGCCGAGGCCCGCACGCGCGGCTCGCTGAGGCTGGAAGGCAAGGAATACGTGGTGCACGACGGGGAGATCGTGCACTTCCGGCACTCCGGCTGAGAGCCGCTTCGGAATTTCAACCAACTGCCATGCTATTCGCCATCGAGATCAGCCTTGTCCTGGGCGTCGTCGCCGGGCTTGCCAACCTGTTTGGCGCATCCATCGTTTCAGCCAGGGCGTGGAGCCGCTCATTCCTTGCCTACTTCATCGCGCTGGGTTCCGGCTTTATGCTGGCCACGGCCATGACCGAGATGATTCCGGAGAGCCTGCACCTGGCGCCGGTTTCGGGATCAGTACTGATCCTGGCCGGCTACCTGGTTGTCCACATCTTTGAACATGTGTGGCCAGGCCACTTCCATTTCGGCGAAGAGACCCACGCGGAAGAGTTTGTCCACAGCCGCGTGGCTTACACGGCGTTGGGCGGCTTGCTCGTCCACACCTTTCTGGGTGGTGTTGCCATTGTCTCGGGTTTTATGGTCTCAACCTGGCTGGGGACGGTGATTTTCGGAGCCATCATCCTTCACAACATCCCCGAGGGGTTCACAATTGCTTCGGTGATGGTGACAGCGGGCAAGGGCCGCGCCTCGGGCATGAAAGCAGCGGGCGCGCTGGGGGTGTCAAGAATCCTAGGCATCCTCACCATGGGGCTTGCCGCCCACTGGGTGGCCTACGGCCTGGCGCTCTCGGCCGGGGCCACGCTTTACGTCGCTGCTTCGGACCTGATTCCCGAAGTGAACAAAAAGCCTGGCATCAGGATCGCCCTCATTGTGGGCGCGGGCGTTGCCATGGTGGTCCTGCTGAAGGTAATGTTTGTAGGGGCGTGATGTATTCCGACGGGGTCCTTGACCATTTCCACAATCCGCGCAACGTGGGCGAAATGGCGCATCCGACCGCCGTCGCGGAAGCCAGTAATCCGGTGTGCGGCGACACCATGAAGCTGTGGATTCTGGCGCGCGAAGGCAGAGTGATTGAGGCAACCTTCAAAGTGCAGGGATGCGTTCCGGCCATAGCCTGCGGCTCGTGGCTCACTGAATCCATCAAAGGGAAACCAATCGCTGAGCTGGCAGCCGTCAGCGAGGAACAGGTTGAAGCAGGGTTGGACGGCCTGCCCGTTGCCTCGCGCCACGCCAGCACGCTGGCCGTCACTGTCCTGCGAGGGGCGATAGAAAAGCTTTCCCACTGAGTTGTGGCAGAATGAAGTTCGAAGTCCTTGTGGGTATCCTGACCTGTTAAGGAGAGCGAATGAAGATCATCAACCTGCTGCTTCCTGTTTTTTTGGCCGCCCCCCTGGCCTTTGGCCAGGTAGTAGACGTTACACACGGGCAGGCGCCCAATCTGCCCAAGCCTTTCACCAGGCCCATCGTGGCCAATCCGCCAGTCGGCAGGCCATCACCCGGCTTCGTGCCCAAGACGCTCGCTGGTTTCCAGGTGTCACTTTTTGCCAAAGGATTCACAGAACCTCGATATCTCGCGGTTGCGCCCAACGGCGACGTGTTTTTGGCCGACACGTCCGGCAACACTGTTTACGTGCTGCACGATCCGGGCAGTGGTAAGCCGTCTGACGCGCGAACGACATTTGCCGGCCACCTGAATGAGCCATTCGGAATCGCCTTCCACGACAACTATGTTTATATTGCCGATACCGATGAAGTGATCCGCTTCCCCTATAATTCGAAAACCTCCAGGCGTACGGGCGGCCGCGAAAAAATTCTGGGCCTGCCCGCGGGTGGAATGCATTCCACGCGCACGGTGGCCTTCAGCCTGGACGGCAAGAAGATGTTTGTTTCCGCCGGCTCAGATTGTAACGTCTGCGTTGAATCTGACCCGCGGCGCGCCGCCATCCAGGTGGCCGACCCTGACGGGAAGAACGCGAGGATCTACGCCAGCGGCCTGCGAAATGCCGTGGGTCTGGCCGTCAATCCCGATAACGGCGTGCTTTGGGCCGATGTCAACGAGCGTGACATGATGGGCGACAACCTGCCGCCCGATTACTTTACCCACGCACCCCAGGACGGCTTTTTAGGATGGCCTTACAGCTACATCGGAAAAAACCTTGACCCGCGTGTGAAACAGAAGCGGCCCGATCTGGTGGCCAAAGCTATTGTTCCTGACGTTTTGCTGGGCCCGCACGTTGCCCCGCTGGAATCCACTTTTTATAACGGTAAACAATTTCCCGACAGCTACTGGCACGGAGCATTTGTCGCCCTGCACGGCTCGTGGAACAGAAGCATCCATTCGGGCTATGAGGTGGTTTTTGTTCCTTTTAAAAACGGTGAACCCACGGGCAAACCCACCAGCTTCCTGACCGGCTTTGATCCCAACCCGCACGCCAAGGCCGTGGACGGCCGGCCGGTGGGCGTCGCTGTTGCCAAAGACGGGTCCCTGCTGGTATCCGATGATGTGGGCAACGTCATCTGGCGCGTGTCAAAGAAGTAACCGGACGACGGCCGGGTTCGCGAGGCCATCCCGCGGCTTTCATGCCTCCGGGCCGGCAATATGACCTTTCAGCTTGCGCGCGGAGTTATAATTGGATCAAGAGGGGGCGCGGGAGTTCACAGATGCGCTCCGTGTCCGGTGGTCTATTGACTGCAGGCCTGCTAACCGTGGCCGGTTACATTCTGCAGACTTTCCTGCCTGACTCTTCTGTGATCTCGATCGATTGGAATAGCCAGCAGTACTACATTCCCTACGATGTTGCCGCGTTCTGGGGCTGTGTGGCCTTGGGCATCGTCGCAGGCGCCATCCTTATGGTCTGGGGCCTGCTTCGGGACGTCGAACGCTTGCAATAAATCGCCTTTTCGAAGTGATTAAATTAACTTCTAAATCAATGAGCGGCCGCGTTGCATTTCATTCCACTTTCGCTTGCAGCGGTACGGTCCATCCGTTAACTTTGCGCCGCCAGCTTGAGGTAGCTTTCCGAATCGTCAACATCGATGAGAATGCCGGGGTCGGTAACCTCAATAAATTCAGTCTGCGGGCGGTACCGGTGGATGACAACGTCAGCCCCCTGATCGGGGCCGAGTGCTGCTATCTGGCTCAATACTTCCCTGCCCAGCAGCACCGGATGGCCATGCTTGCCGTTGAGTTGCGGGATAACAACAGGCTTGCGGGTCAGCTTAAAGCATTGGATTAGATTTTGGACTGTATCCGCTGAGATTACAGGATGATCCACCAGGCACAAAACCACACCATCCGGCTCGTCCGGGGCCAGCACACGCAGGCCTGCCTGGAGAGAGGAAGTCTGACCGCGGCGGTAATCCTGATTAACCACTACTTCAACCGATGAGAGGTCGAGGCGTTGCCGGATGAGTTCGGCGTGGTGGCCCAGAACGACAACAATGCTTGTGACCCCGGTGTCACACAACACCGAGATAATGTTTTCCAAAAACGTCCTGGCCCGATACATCAGCAGCGCTTTATCGGACCCCATTCGGGAAGATTCACCCGCAGCTAGCACGACAGCAGCCATCACCGGAGCTTGAGATGATAACGAGTGAATTTTTTTTGGTTCGGAGCTCATGAGGTTTGCTGAACCCGGGGCTTCCAGGCAAGCGAAGGGGCGGAAGCGGCAACGTTCCGGCGCACGGCGATCATTTCCGCCACGATGGATACGGCGATTTCTTCCGGCGTGATGGCGCCGATATCGATGCCCACGGGCGAGTGGACGCGCTCCAGCCTCTCGCTCGAAATGCCTTCCGCCGAGAAAATCTTGAAAAACTCCGCCAGCTTCCGTTTGCTGCCCACCATGCCCACGTAGCGCGCCCCGGTTGTAACCGCCCAGCGGAGGCAATCGAGATCGCCCTTATGGCCGCGGGTGGCAATCACAATGTAAGAAAGACCGTTGGGGGTGACCTTGGGAAAGATTTCTTCCCACGGCCCGGCGTGCGTGGCAACTGCGGAAGGAAAACGTTCCTTGTTTGCAAACGCTTCGCGGTCGTCCGAGACCACGACATCGAACCCGGCAAGGCCGGCCACCTTCGCAACACTGCGTGAGACGTGCCCGCCGCCGAAAAGATAGAGCGTGGGCGTGGCCAGAATGGGCTCAATAAAAATGTCGAGCGAGCCGCCGCAGACCAGGCCCGTGTCGTATTCCGGATTGGCATTCAGATTGAAGTGCAGCCGGCGCGGCTTCTCTTCACGCATCACATCTTGCGCTGCGGACCAGACGTCCGCTTCGACGCAGCCGCCACCCACCGTGCCCACAATCGAACCGTCATCGCGGATGAGAATCTTGGAGCATTCGTAGCTGGGAATGGATCCCTGCACTTGTATGATGGTGGCCAATGCACCCTTGCGGCCTTCTGCACGCAACTTGACGATTTCACTGAAAACGTCGCTCATAAAATCATTTTCAGCGTAAACTCCCACACTGGTAATGTCAATGTACGTTCCCGGCGCAGCTGCATACAAGGCAGAAGCGTTTCACGCCAAGGCGCGAAGACACAAAGAAAATGGCAGAATAAATATCGGGCCTGATGCGCATTCCTCCGCGCCTTTGCTACCTGGCGTGAGAATGCTGTTCGTGGATAGCATCAATAACTCCCAGGCCGTTGGTCATTACCCAAGGCCTGTTAACATCCTGCTGAATCAAAATTGTGAGGTTTGGTATGAAAGCTGTCCGATTCCATGAGCATGGTGGTTTGGACGTCCTAAAATACGAGGACGCGCCGCAGCCCGAAATCCAGCCGGATGAAGTTCTGGTGAAGGTGAGAGCCTGCGCCCTGAACCATCTGGACCTGTGGTTGCGCGCAGGCGTGCGCGCCTGGAAGCTGCCCATGCCACACATTGCAGGCAGCGACATTTCAGGCGAAGTTGCGCAGGCGGGCGCGCTGGTGACCAATGCAAAAGCGGGCGACCGCGTGCTGCTGGCGCCGGGGATCAGTTGCGGCAAGTGCGAGGCGTGCTGGAAGGGGCTCGACAGCGCCTGCCGAAGCTACACGATTTTTGGTGTGATGGCGGACGGCGGCTACGCCGAATATGTGAAGTCACCAGCCATGAACGTCATTCCAATTCCCGGCGATTTGAATTTTGATGAAGCGGCCGCTGTGCCACTGGTTTTTCTCACCGCCTGGCACATGCTCTTCACCCGGGCAAAATTGCAGCCGGGCGAGGACGTGCTCGTAATCGGCGCCGGTTCCGGCGTGGGCAGCGCCGCCATCCAGGTGGCGAAGCTTGTGGCGGCCCGCGTGATCGCTGTGGCTGGAACGGACGAGAAGCTGGAGAGGGCGCGCGCGTTGGGCGCCGACCAGGGCATTAATCACAATAAGCAATCCATCGCTGAAGAAGTTGCACGGCTGACCAACAAACGCGGCGTGGACGTGATCGTAGAACACGTGGGCCAGGCCGTTTGGGACGATTGTTTCAATTCGTTGGCCACTTACGGCCGGCTCGTGACCTGCGGCGTCACCAGCGGCGGCGAAGTCAAACTGAATTTGCAGGCGCTGTTCGGGCGGCAGCGGACCGTCATGGGATCTTTCATGGGTGGCAAGGGCGAATTGATGCATGTCCTCAAACTGATCGGCCAGCGCAAGCTGAAATCTGTTATCGATTCCGTCTTTCCGTTGGCGGAAGCGGCCGAAGCGCAGAAAAAAATGGAGGGCCGGGATTTCTTTGGAAAAATCCTGCTGCGGCCTTGAGAGAAAAGTAATTGCTGGCCCGCCAACCCGTGCAAAGATGCGGGACCATGCATAACTGAAGTCTTAACCGCCCTACCCTCTTCGTAAATAGGCGGAGATCAGGATCACAATCAAGGCCAGCCAAAACGCGGCGTAGACCCACTGCTTAAGGCGCCTTCTAAACCCGTCGAAGACGCGGAGGGGAATGGTGAGGCACAGGATGATGAGAAAGACTGCGAGCGCGAGAGCAATCTTGATGGCAAGGAATCTCCAGTAAGGACCCCAGGGGACCAGCCACACGAGTTTAACGTTATATAGCCCTGAACCGACCAGAAGGAGAATCATCGACCACGATACCCACCGAAATCTTCCCAGTACACCATTCAGGAGACTGTCCCGCTGCTCCTGTTCCAGTCGGACGGCAGCGGGAAAAAGAGCAAGCAGCATGAACGCCATGCCGCCCACACAGATAACGGCTGCGCTCAGATGGACCCACTGCATGAATGTCGACATTCATTGATCCTTACATACACTGTTAAGTTGCCCGTGTCGCTCTGGATCCTGTTGACCGGGGTCTGAAACGTCAGGATTGAAATTACCGAGTGAGTCAGGAGGGGCGCGGAGCACAGCTCTAGCCGTAACGCCGGCCATTCCGCTGCCAGGCAAGGCAACGACTGCCGGCCTCAAGAGTGGGTTGCAGCCAGCTTGTCGATCTGTTGCGCAAGTTCAAAGTCTTTTTGGGTAACTCCGCCTTCGCTGTGCGTGGAAAGCGCGATGCCCACCACGTTGTAATTGATGGTGATGTCGGGATGATGCCCCGCCCTTTCAGCCGCTTCGGCGATCTCGTTAACCAGCCCAATCGCAGGCATAAAGGACTTCAGCGTGTACCTTTTCTGAATAGCTTTTCCCTGATGCGACCAACCCCGCATATCTTTCAGCTTCAGCTGGATTTCATTCTTGCTAAGTGCCGCCACAACGCCTCCTTCTCATGCTATCCTCGAAGTCGAGTATAGAAAGGCCCGCAGGCCAAGTCAACGGAATGTAGGGCAGACCATGTGGAGAGCGAGAGCAGCATGGGCGGGTTCCCAGTTAAACTGCTTAACAACCTGCGTCAAGTTTCCATCCCCGAATAACGCAATCACCTGGCAGTAATTGAAGTTCCTTTCACAGACCATGTGCCTGCTTTGCAAGGGATTTCATCGGGAGAAGCTTGTAATTCGTTCCGGGGAGGTAGACAATGTCATCAGGGATAGATTTCAACATATACTTTTCCTTATTTGCAGAAGATCCGAATAGCCGTTCGCCAGGGTGAGTGGCGAGCTTTTGAGGGCATTAGAGGTTCCCGATTATCGCTATGAAAGCGACCAGGATACTCATCGTTGATGCTGATAAGCAGTACCGTAAGCTCATCGGCCATGTGCTCCAGCGAAAGAGCAATTTTGAGATTGTTGGCGAAGCGTCCGATGGATTGGCGGCTGTGCGGAAAGCGGATGAATTGCAGCCAGACCTGATCCTGCTGGGAACTGATCTACCCAGGTTGGGCGGCATTGAGGCCTGCCGGAGGATTTGTAAACGTTCCCCTAAGCCAAAAATTCTGTTCGTCACCGTGGACCATTCCGCCGAGGCGCTGGAAGAAGCATTCCGGTCGGGAGCACGAGGTTGCCTGCACAGGTTAGACGTTGCTGGTGAACTTTTCGAAGCAGTGGATGCAGTCATGGAAGGGGAACTGTTTGCGAGTACCCACACGGAATATTACAAAAACCCCGACCGCAACGGCAACTATGGCGCAAGGTACAAGAGATGCCAAGAGTGCCTGGGGCTCTCTGCGCTATATCGAGAAGCAGTGGACGAGTTCCGTCAACGGGTAAATGAGCTCTCACAAGCCAGCATCGCCTACGAATTTGACATTTTCACCATGTTGTTCGAGAAATGCGAGTTCTCCCACCTGCAGTGCACCCGCGCACGCGACAAGCTGTTTGGGCATTTGCGGGAGCAACATCAAAGCGGTTAAAATCCGCGTTTCCTTGGGGAAGGCAGGACCAACACCAACGGGTAGCGGCGGTCGGCATCACCCGTGCAAATGCTTTAAAGCTCCACCTCAAACGGCAGGGATGGGATCTTTCGGGCCCAGCCGGTCGAGGTTGTCCAATGCTTGCTGGACCCGCATGAGCATGTCGGTACTGCCGGAGGGTATGGCTTTGCGCAAATATTCAAGGCCCGTACCGCTACTCTGCGCAGATTGAACCTTGCGGGATTCCCGGAGATTGTTGAAAGAAGATTCGATGCGGGAGAACGACTGTTCGAGAAAATCTTTGAGCCCATTGTTGAGGAGACTTTCATCCATTCTCACCGGTTCGCCCGCCGGTCCGACCGGCTGCTCTGCCGACAACTGCATCACCGTTTCAGCCCGCAGGTCACGGATTTCTTTCACCGTCTGCTCCAGCGCACTCATTTGCGCCTGGACGGTGTTCAGCGTCCCATTAAGCCTCTCCTGAACCAACTGTTCGTGCCGGGCAACCAACTGTTCAACCTTCTGGCAGATGGACTTTTCCAGACGGGCGGCTGCATCGCTAATGCGAGGTTCAATCAATTTATCAATATGCGTCTGGTCCTTCGATCTATCACGGAATTCAGCGGCCAACTCGTCGATCCTGCCCGCCAGTTCTGCCGCGCCTGGCTGTTGCGCCGACGCCTGCACGACGGGTTCAGCCTTCAACTCCCGGACTTCCAGCATCGTCTGTTCCAGCGCGTTCATCTGAGCCCGGACGGGGATCAGGGCCTCCTGAAGCCAGCCCCGGACCGATCGGTCGTGTTTAGCCAACAGCGGTTCAATCTCCTCCGCCGTATTCCGCGGTGCCGCGTTCGCTTGGGCAAGCAAATCAGCCCTCACATCCCGCACTTCCTGCATCGCCTGCTCCAACGTGCTCATCTGGCCGGAGACGGAGCTCAATGTTCCCTGAAGCTTTTCCTGAACTATCAGCTCGTGCCGGGCAACGAACTGTTCGGCTTTTTGGGTAATAGAATTCTCCAGTCGGGCTGCCGCCTCCTCGAACTGGGGTTCGAACAGCTTCTCAAATTGCGCCTGGTCCAGCAATTTTTCCCGCACCTCGGCAGCAAGCGCGTCGATTCTGCCAGCAATTTCTGCCGTGTTTGTCTGCTCCGCGGACGATTGCGCAGCCGATTGTGCCTTGAACTCGAGTAGTTGTTGCACAGTTTCTTCCAGTGTGCCGATCTGGGCCTGCACGGGGGCCAGGGCTTCATGGAGCCTGCCTTGAACCGAACGATCATGTTCAGCCAGCACGCGATCAAAATCCGCCTCCGCGCCCGGCTGCTGAGATGCTGGCTGCGCGGCCGGTTGCGCCTGCAGGTCACGGATTTGCTGCACCGCCTGCTCCAGGGCACTCATCTGGGCATGGATAGAACTCAGGGTTTCCTGAAGCTTCTCCTGAACCAAATTTTCGTGCCGTGCAACGAGTTGTTCAAACTCCCGGGAAACGGAATTTGCAAGCCTGGCTTCAGCATCTTCGACGCACGGTTCCAGCAATTTTTCGATCTGTGCAGGGAGTTGCAAATTTTCCCGGAACTCCGCGGCAACATGGTCAACCATGCCTCCCACTTCGTTCTGGACAGCCTCCAGGGCGACGCGAGTCTGCTCCCTGGCGCGGGTCGCCAGTTCCTGGGTTGTCTTAAGGGAAAAACCTTCAAGATCGTTGCGAAATCGATCTTTCAGAGTCTTGATGTCCAGGCTGGGAGAAGGCGCTTTATCACCCTGAAGTCCGGAAGGCAAGCCTGGAAGCTCGACGCCTGAGAAGCCGGCAACCGCCCGCAGCACGTCCCGCATCGTCTGCTGTAGCTGATCAATTTCCGGTTGCCAGGGCCGCTCCCCTTCCTTTGGGTCAGAGGGGCGATTGGACCTGGCGACACTTTCCTGGCCTATGCCCCTGCGAATTGCCCTTAGTTCCTGATCAAGCGATAGTAATCCCCTCATGATTTATCGCATGCCGCTGGCCAGCCGTAGGCAGTGCATACCTGTTCACGGCCGGACGCTCCGTCACTCAAACAAGCATCCCAGTGGCATCCTCCTTCTCCGCCGACGCTGTTTTCACTTAAGCTGGGACCCGCATGCCGAATTGCATCCACTGGCGTTGGGTGCAACGGGGCCCAAGCATACTTTACAGGCGGGCCATGGGGGATTGAAAGATACTTCACCTTCTCCCATGCCGGGCATGATCTTCGCCGCTAAAAACATACTTAGCAGATTGGTACCGATGTACTATTCCGTCAAGGAACATTAGTAGTAGAACTTTGGTATCATACGATCCTGAATCCTGCTTCGGTGTGTTATCTTCTGGTTTAGCACAGGATATTCGGGTCAGTGGTGGGAGAAGGAAAGAGTTAAAGTTTTACTTAAGATGTAGTCGAAACCAGCCGACCTGACTTCAGGCTGAGGTTCCCCCTGAGTGAACGCGAAAGCAGGCACAGCGTTTGAAAGAATAAGCTAGGCAGGAAAATGGAACTTTCGTTCGCTTGACTGTCTTTTATCACAGAAGTTACCATGCTCGGCATTCCACCGCTCTCGTTCGTCTGGAGTTCTTGACGACGGAGGTTTGATGTGAAAATCCAGGGGAAGTCTGTCGTTAATTTACACAGCCGGCAGGAATTGGAAGCGATTTGGAGCCCCCGATTTCAGCAGCTTTCAGGGGATATCTCAGTGGTCCAAGCCCCCACTGCTCAGGGTGCGCGCACCGGCCGGTTGAGGACCCTCACCTTGCTTGTTGCAGCGGCCATCGTTTTTGCCATCTGTCTGCGCCCCGCCATAGCCGGCTCACAGGAGTACGGCACACCCAGAGTTCCTGATTTTTCGTCCCTGGCCAATGACGGTCAGACTTACAGCCCGGACAACCTGAAGGGCAACGTCGTTCTGATCATGTTCTGGGAAACATGGTGCCCTTATTGCCGCCGGGCGATGCCGCACATGAACGCTCTTGCCGATGAGTATTCCAACGCGCAGTTCACCCTCCTCGGCGTCTGCGGCAGCAAGGACCCCGCCGCCTGGCACGACTATATTGCACAGCATCACCTGCGGTGGCCTCAGTATCTGGACAAGGGCCTGCAAATGGCGCATCTTTTCGGGGCTCACGGCGTGCCCAATTTCTTCCTGGTTGATAAGGATGGCTACCTGGTGGCCCACTGGGTCGGTTGGGACGACTCATTGACGGGCCAGGTAGGGAAACTTATCGACCACACCCTGGCCAGGCCCCGCCGGCAATAACCCGCCAGCACCCAGTCCCAGGCACTGGCTTTTCCGTTGGGTCCCGATTCCCCGCGCGCATACCCGCAGCGGTTCTTCCTCCCTGCAAAACCTCACCGCCAAACTGCTACAATGTGAGCTGTCATGCTCCATGAAATTCTTCCGGTCGGAATGCTCGAGTGCAACTGCTCCGTAGTGGCCGACGACAAAACCAAAGAAGCGATTGTGATCGATCCCGGCGACGAGGTCGAGCGAGTGCAGAAAATCCTCACGCGGCACGATCTGAAGGTGCGCTACATCATCGCCACCCACGCGCACATTGACCATGTGGGCGGGCTGAAGAAACTGCACGAAAGCACGGGCGCTCCGGTGCTGATGCACCAGGCCGATCTGCCGCTCTACGAAAACCTGGCGGCGCAGGCCGCCTGGCTGGGGGTAGAAACGCCCGGCAGGGTACAAGTGGACCAGTTTTTGAAAGAAGGCGACCGGCTGAGATGGGGCACCCTATCGGTGGAAGTCCTCCATACGCCGGGACACTCGCCGGGCAGCCTTTCGCTCCACCTTCCGGGCGAAGACGCGCGCATTTTTGCCGGCGACACGCTCTTCCAGGGCAGCGTGGGACGCTCGGATCTGTGGGGTGGTTCCCATCAGCAACTGCTCCGATCCATCCACGAGAAACTCCTTCCTTTCCCGGATGAAACACCCGTCTTCCCGGGGCACGGCATCAGCACCACTATCGGGCGCGAGCGCGAATCGAACCCGTTTTTGCAGGATTTGTAGAGGTCTGGCGACACCTTGTCTTTTCTGCATCGCTGAAGCTTCTCTGGCCCCCTTCGCGTATGGCTAATACAGATTTATGCAAAGGCACTAGGTCGCAAGGGGGGCCGCGCGAAGGGTTTTGCATCCTACGTCCGGCACGGGTATGATTCTCTCCCGGAGAGGAGGGCGCAACGACCATGCCGAAGAAACCCGGAAAAGGCAAGAACGGGAAAGGACGCCGGAAGTTCTTAAAGACGATGACGCTGGGAGTGGGCACTCTGGCCTTGCCTGCCGGTCCAGTTACCGTTGCAGACGCGGCTGCACCGCCCATGGAACCACCGGTAGACCCGGAAAGCAAGGGCATTCAATATCCAAGGGTCTTCCGCGGACGCCAGCGCGAGTTGATCGGCTTTCCTCTGGGTGGGGTTGCGGCGGGTTCCATCAGCCTGGGTGGCCGCGGCCAACTGGATGAATGGTGGATTTTTAACCGCCCTGACAAGGGGCGGCGACCGCAATACGCTTTCCCGGCCATCCGTGTGGAAGCCACCAACCGAAAGCCTGTCTCAAAGGTACTGGAAGCACGCATCATGCCTCCCTACTCGCGAGGCCCCAGCGATCTGGGTTCCGATAACGTGCCCGGCCTGCCGCGGCTTGAGGACTGTGCGTTT
>DATEKC010000090.1:0-11364 GCA_035277665.1 Terriglobia bacterium | reverse complement strand
AAGCCCGCGGCTGGGCCTGGCTCCGGCCCACTCTGAAAGGATGGAGTTTTCCCTGTGCCTCCGCAGGAAGCACAGGGTCAACCGAACAGGTGAAAGCGCCGGGGCGCGCCCGGCGCCATGAGCCGGAAGTTATATGTGGGCTTGCAGGAACTCCCCGGGCAACGGGGTGATGCTGCATCCCGGGCGTGGCGATGCATCAACATGGCCGGCCCGTTTGCGGTCCGTCGTCAAGGGCCGTTCAAAGCCCGCCTGGACGCGTTCCATCTGGATGCCCAGGGCGCGCTCGAGCAAAAACAGGTCCGCCCGCTGGTCGCTTGAGAACAGTGTGGATGCGACGCCCTGGTTTCCGGCGCGGCCCGTGCGTCCCACGCGATGGATAAAATTCTCAGCGATATCGGGCAGGTCATAGTTGATGACGTGCGCGATGTCCTGAACGTGAATGCCGCGGGAGGCCAGGTCCGTGGCCACCAGGATGCGGTACCGCCCCTTCTGGAAACCGGCCAGCGCGGCGTTCCGCTGCGACTGCGAGCGGTCGCCGTGGATCAAGGCGGCGGCAAAGCCGTTGCGGTTCAAGGTCTTCGCCAGGCGCTCGGTCCCGCGTTTGGTGCGCGCAAAAACCAGGCACCGCCCGCTTTCCCGAGCCAGCAACTGCTGGAGGGCTTGCTGCTTGCCGTGATGCGAAACTTCCATGGCCTGGACGCGCACGTTTTCCGAGGGCTTCAAAACGGACCCGAAGGCCAGGCGCACGGGGTTTTTCAAATAGTGGTCAACCAGCCGCGCCGCCGATGCTTCCAGCGTCGCGGAAAAGAAGAGCGTCTGGCGCTCAGCGGGAACGGCGGCTGCAATCCTGCGAATGGCGGGAAGGAAGCCCATGTCGAGCATGCGGTCGGCTTCATCCAGGACGAGCGTGCGCACGGTGCGGAGGTTGATGAGCTTGCGCTGAAGAAAGTCCTCCAGCCGGCCGGGTGTTGCCACCACCAGGCGCGCTCCCTGGCGAAGAGCGCTGAGTTGCTGCGTTTCCGATAACCCTCCCACTACGATGGCCGTGGCGGGCAGCCGCTTGCCTCGCAGCCGGTCGTAACATTCTGCAACCTGCATGGCGAGTTCCCGCGTGGGAACCAGGACGAGGGCCGCTATGCCCGGCGTCGTTTGTTTCAACAGGTCCTCCATAATGGGGACCAGGAACGCCAGCGTTTTGCCGGTCCCGGTCTGCGCCGTGGCGAGGACGTCTTTGCCTTCAAGCGCCTGCGGAATGGCCGCAGCCTGGACGGGTGTGGGCGTTGAAAAGCCCGCCCGGGACAGCCTGTCCTTCAGATAGGCTGAAATCGATAGTTCTGAAAAATTCTGCACTAGTCTAATCTTCTCTCTTTCTGGCATCATCTGCCGCTGCGCGCCACAAACTCCAACGTGCGCGAGCCGGCAAAAGCCAGATCTTTTTGATTTACGCTAAAAACATACGGAGGAAACAAAAGGCGGGACTTCTCAGATCAGATCTGTAATCAATCGGAGTAATCGCACCACACAACCGTGGTGTTAAGCGTCAAAAGCATTATACCACGAATCAAAACAGTCCGGGGGCCGAAATCGCCGGCCGGGATGCAACACCAGTGCCGGCGGGGTTTTCGGGGGATGGAGAACCATCCTCAACTTCGAACTGAAGGGAGCTGGCCCTGGCAGGGCTGAACCCATTTTGCTCAATGTTTCTCCTGGCACACCGCGCCCGCCCATTTTGAGGTGAAGGTGCCGTTGACGCGCATCGTCTTGCCGCCGCCGGTCACGGTGGCATCCACCCAACCTTTGACGTTTTCTGAATCTGCAGCTTCGATGCGCACCTTCGAAACAATATTCGCGTCGTCCTCTGTACAATTCTCCTGAATTTCCATCTTGCTTGATGTTGAGGTCAGAACGGTTTCCGTGCACGACTTCCTTTCATTAAACGGGTCCTTCTCCAGCTTCTCCTTCGTCAGGCAATTTTTTGAAGTGCGAATTTTAGGTGTTCCGGAAGCCATCTTGCTCATTGCGGCTTCAAATCGGGCGCGCTGTTCCGGGGTCATCTTCTCCAGCATCTCCTGCGGGATGGGCGGAGCGCCGCTGGTGGTCATTGTGGTGACGGTCTCCCATGTGCCTAATTTGACGTTGAGCGGCTGATACTTTCCCGCCGCCAAGAGTATGCAAGCCGAGAAACATGACAGGGTCCACAGAGCTATTTTTCGCATCTCACCCTCCTGGTGGTCAATTTCTGACCTCAATGAATTGCTGATGCCTTTGCCGGTTCGTCGCTCCTTAAGGAAATCTGATATGCCTTCACCCGGCGCCTGGCGTAACAGCGCAGCCGATATTGCGCGCTCACAGCAGCCCGAGCTTGCCCAGCAAAATGGCCAGGCAGACCACCGAAAGGGACGCGCCGCCCAGGACCATCAAAAAGGCGCGCTTGCGCAAGCCGCTTTCCAGCTGCTTTTCCGCCTTGCTGGAGATCAGAAACTCTTTCTCCAGGGTGCCCTTCACGATCATATTGTGGTCGCCCGCGTCCATCGGGTGCGGATTTTCCACGCAGGTCCCGCTGATGTCGTACCTGCCATCAGGAACCAGACAGTATTCGGTGAAACGATAACGGCCGCTCGCGGCATCGAACAAGCCGGAACTGGAGCCGGCGGAACCACCCAGCGTTTTGGTCAGCGCCTCAAAGGGGTTGTTTTCGCCTGGATTGCCAGCCAACTGTTGCGCGCGACTCAGGCCTTCCATGAATTCGGGACTGCCAGGAGGATGCTGGAGCGCCTGGAGGGCGTTTTGTCTGGCCATCTCGTGCCTGGGGTCGGCCTGCGGCCCCATGGCTTCCAGTTGCTGCTTGATTCTGGGGGCCATCATGGTCATCATTCCCGTCATGAACCCAGGGGCCGCCGGCGAATGCTGGAACACTTCCATCAGGCTCAACCGGGTCTGCTCCTTGCTGGAATCCTGAAGCGGCCCCACAGCTTTCAATCCGCGCTCGACCAGGCCCCCGGCCCAATGCGCGTCCGCCTGCGTGACGTATTGAAGCAGGTCCTGCTTTGTGGCGGCTACTCCGGTGGCTGCGGTCATCTCCGGCCAGGCCTCGCAGCGCGCAGAATACGGCACATCGAATTCCGCTCCTTGCGCGTCAACCAGCACTTTTCCGGTGACGTCAGTAAGGTAAAACCCCACGCCATCGATATCAGTTCGATGGTGCGCCCAATGGCCTCCATGGCTGTCAGAGTCGGTCTTCCATCTTTCGATGACCACCTTATAGGAAAAACACGGAGTGTGAGTGACCGGAGAGGGAATCGTCTTGTCGCCTTTGGCGATTCCGTTGACCTGCGAGAAGCCCATGGAGACACTGCGGATCGCGATCTCCGGCGTGTCAGCGATCAGGAGGTAATTGCGGTACTGGCGAAGCCCCTTGTAGAAGGTAAAAAGGCCGAGGCCGAACCCGAGTACGGCATAGCCGGCCAGATCGTCGTTGTGCGCCATCGGGGCGCCTCCAGAAAGAGATTTCGGCTAGACGGAGAGTTTGTGGTTTCTGTGACTACACGGATTCGTACTCTAGCACTTTTCCTGCACGGTGTATATCTGCACTTTGAACGGGTTAAGGCGATGAAAATTGAATATGATGTTGTCAGTTCAGGTCGTTGGGGTGTATGCTCGGGGGTTTGAAGGGACCGTCCCGCCCGGCGGACCTTTTGAAAAGGTTGCGGGCGGTGTTTTTTAAACCCTGCCCATTTGTGTTATGATTTCTGATGAGAGCTTATGCAGCCGCGCGTCGGCCCAGGGAGCCGGACGGAAACCAGGTAGCGGACCCGCCACGATTCGACGCCTTACACCCCCCAGCCCTCTTGATAAGCTCATTTCAACTATTGGCGTCGTCGACGCTCCGACTGATGGTGAAGGTCATTCGGAATGAACTTTAGCATCAAACCATCCATATTTTTCTTCGAGGATATTCATGGGAACTACAGACCTTGCTGTCAAGGAAGCTCATAGTAGGTCTTCCTGGCAGGAAAAAGTTGTTAATGATTTAAGCATTCAAGTGGCTACTGTGAATGGCTCGGGCAGCCAGAGCGCGAACACCGTGCTGCTCCGGTCCATCTTCCGGATGGGTATTCCCGTTTCCGGAAAGAACCTTTTTCCCTCGAACATTGCGGGGCTACCAACCTGGTATACCATCCGCGCCTCCAAGCACGGCTATATCGCCCGGCGCAAGGAGATTGATTTCCTGGTTGCCATGAACCCCGAGACGGCCGAGGAAGATGTGATGTCGCTGGGCGCCGGCGCCAGCGTTGTTTTCGATGAGAAGTTGAACCTGCAACGTTTGCGGGACGACCTGATTTTTTATCCCGTGCCTTTTGACAACCTGGTGGCCCCGGTCTGCCCCAATGCGAAGTTGCGCAAGCTGGTGCGCAACATGATTTATGACGGCGTCCTGGCCAAGCTGCTGGGCATTCCCATGGAAGAAATTCACGAGGCGCTGAAGAAACAGTTCAGGAAGAAACCCACCGCCGCGGACCTGAACTTTGCAGCTGCCCAGGTGGGCTACGATTACACGGCGCAGAACCTCCCCAAGCGGGGCCGTTTCTATCTCGAGCGGATGGATGCGACGCGCGGGAAGATCATTATTGACGGCAACTCCGCGGCCGCGCTCGGCGCGATGTTTGGCGGGGTGACGGTCTGCACCTGGTACCCGATTACGCCCTCGTCTTCGCTGGCCGAAACGCTCAGCGCTTACATGAGGCGCTATCGCCTGGATCCGGAAACCGGCAAGGCGACGTTTGCCATTGTGCAGGCGGAGGACGAACTGGCGGCGATCGGAATGGTGATGGGCGCAGGCTGGGCGGGCGCGCGCGCCATGACGGCCACTTCCGGACCCGGCATTTCCCTGATGTCGGAATTTGTGGGCCTGGGCTACTACGCTGAAATTCCTGCGGTGATCTTCGACGTCCAGCGAACGGGGCCTTCCACCGGATTGCCGACCCGCACCCAGCAGGGCGACATCCTCAACAATGCTTTTCTGTCGCACGGTGACACGAAGCACGTGATGTTGATTCCTGCCTCCGTGGAAGAATGTTTTACCATGGCCATTGAGGCCTTTAACCTCGCGGAGGAATTGCAGACTCCGGTATTCGTGATGAGCGACCTTGATCTGGGCATGAACAACTGGATGTCCGATCCATTCCCTTACCCTTCGAAGCCTATCAACCGGGGCAAGGTCCTGAGCGCTGAAGATCTGGAGCGCCTGGGCGGCTTTGACCGCTACCGCGATGTTGACGGGGACGGGGTTGGTTACCGCACCCTACCGGGAACAAAGCATTCCAAAGCCGCTTATTTTACCCGCGGCAGCGGCCACAACGAGCAGGCTATCTACAGCGAGCGGCCGGAAGATTACGTCAACAACATGGACCGGCTGAACACAAAATTCAATGCCGCGCGCGATCGTGTTCCCGCTCCCGTGGTTCGGGACGCCGAGGGAGCAGAGATCGGCGTGATTGCCTACGGCACGACGCACTGGGCCATCGTGGAAGCGCTGGACCAGATGAAGCAGGAATACGAACTGCCGGTGAGCTATTGCCGCGTGCGGGCATTTCCGTTTGCCGGCCAGGTGCTGGATTTTATCAACCGCTACCGGCGCGTCTACGTCGTGGAACAGAACCGGGACGGCCAGATGTTCGAATTGCTCCGCATGGAAACCCCCGCGGAAGATGTTCCGAAACTCCGCAGCATCCGGCATTACGCGGGAATCCCGATTGACGCGCGAAGCGTTACGGACGAGATTGTTTCCCAGGAGGGAAAGAAATAAAATGTCGACGACTGCTGTTCCCCCGTCTCCCGCTCGAAAAGTGAACCGCATCGGGCTGGAGCCTTCCGATTATAAAGGCAAGCGGAGCACGCTCTGCGCGGGCTGCGGCCACAATGCTATTTCCGAGCGCATTGTGGAGGCCTGCTACGAGCTGGGCATTGAACCGCACCGCGTGGCCAAGCTGTCAGGGATCGGATGCTCTTCCAAAAGCCCTGCCTATTTTCTGAGCACCGCGCACGGATTCAACTCTGTCCACGGTCGCATGCCGTCCATCGCCACCGGTGCCATGCTGGCCAATCGCAAGCTGATTTCCATTGGAGTCAGCGGCGACGGCGATACGGCGTCCATTGGGGTCGGGCAGTTTGTTCATTTGATGCGCCGGAACCTTCCCATGGTTTACATCATCGAGGACAACGGGGTCTACGGCCTCACCAAAGGCCAGTTTTCTGCAACCGCGGACGTGGGCTCGAAGTTGAAAAACGGCGTTATCAATGAACTGCCTCCCATCGATACCTGCGCACTGGCGATTATGCTGGGGGCAACCTACGTGGCCCGTTCATTCTCCGGTGACAAGAAGCAGTTGCTTGCTCTGCTGGAAGGGGCGCTGAGCCACAACGGGACCGTGATGCTGGACGTGATTTCGCCCTGCGTCACCTTTAACGATCATGCGGGGTCCACCAAGAGCTACAGCTACGTTCGCGACCACGACGCGCCGCTCGGGGAAGTGAGCTACGTCCCCTACTTCGAAGACATCACCGTTGACTATGATCCCGGATCCACAACGGAAATCACGCTCCATGACGGCTCCCGCATGCTCCTGAAGAAGTTGAATTCCGATTACGACCCCACGAACAAGACGGAGGCGCTGAGGGTCCTGACCGAGGCCCACGACAAAGAAGAGATCGTGACCGGCCTGTTCTACCTCGACACCCGGAAGCCCAGTTTTATGGAGATGCTGAACTTTGTCGATGATCCGCTCGCCACGCTTCCCGAAACTGCGGTGCGCCCGCCGAAAAGGGTGCTCGACGAAGTGATGGATGGGCTGAAGTAACCGGCGCTTTCTGCTTCGCTGTGGGCGGGAAGAATCTGCGCATGGCAGGATTTCCGGGCGAATTTGCAATCAGCGCGAAAGTTAAATCCTGAGGCCTGAAATTCCTTCTGTGCCTTATTTCACCCTGTAAATATTGAATACCAGGCGGATTAGAAGGAACGTATCGTGCCCGAATCCGGAGTCAGTGTTGCGGAGACCCTCGCCGGGGCCGGCGCCCGTCGCAGCGGCAGGGCCAATGGCAATAATTGACATTAATTGCCAAAAAACCTAATCTTAGATTATGGACATGGCCTCTTTAAATATCTCGTTGCCCAAAGCCCTCAAAGAGTACGTGGAAGGGCAGGTTGCTGAAGGAGCCTATAGCACTCCCAGCGAGTACGTACGCACGTTGATCCGGGAAGACCGGAAGAAGCGGGCTCATGAAACGCTCGAGGTGGCCCTGCTGCGCGGTGTGAGGTCGGGCCAGGCCCGTGAAGTCGAGCCGGAGTATTGGGCGCGCAAACGCAAGGCGCTGCGCAGGCAGCATAAGCCGTCGAAGGCAAGAGATTGAAGCGCCGCGTTCTGCTGCGGCCCGCCGCCGCCCAGGACCTTGACTCACAAGCTGAATATCTGGCTCAACATGCCGGCGTGGAAACAGGGGTCCGTTTCTACCGCGCTGCCGAAGAGACTTTTCGGATGCTGGCAAGCCGGCCCGAAATGGGTAGGGTGGTTGAGTTTCCGCATCCCACGCTGTCCGGGTTGCGGGTGTTCCCGCTTCGGGAATTCCCAAGACATCTGGTCTTTTACAAGTTCATAGAAAACGATCTCGATGTCGTCCGCGTTCTCCACGGAGCTCGGGATATCGAAAGCCTCTTCGAGGGATGATGGGCCTGCGCGTAGGAAAGGCGTCGGGACGCGAAGTTACATCTCCCGGCGGCCTTCGAGTGCGCGGAGCATCGTGACTTCATCCGCATACTCGAGGTCGGAGCCCACGGGGATGCCCATGGCGATGCGGCTGACTTTGACGCCCAGCGGCTTCACCAGCCTGGCCAGGTAGACGGCCGTGGCTTCGCCTTCGACGGTGGGGCTGGTTGCCACGATCAGTTCCCGCACCGTTCCGTCTTTCAGGCGGTCGATCAGATTCTTCAGCTTGAGCTGTTCCGGGCCGATGCCTTGCAAAGGCGAAAGAGCGCCGTGCAGCACATGATAACGCCCGCGGAACTCGTGCGCTTTTTCCACTGAAATCACGTTGTAGGGCGTTTCCACCACGCAGAGCACCTCGGCATCGCGCCGGGGATCGGAACAATACTCGCAGGGGTCGGATTCGGTCAGGTTATTGCAGACGCTGCAAAGGCGGATCTTGTCCTTGGCCTCGAGCAGGGCTTCCGCCAGCCGCTGAACGTCTTCACGCGGCGCCCGCTCGAGATGGAAAGCGATCCGCTGGGCGGACTTCTGCCCGATGCCGGGAAGGCGCTTCAGTTCATCGATCAGGCGCGCAAGTGGCGCGGCGTATTCGCTCATGTTGCGGAAATCCTGGGTTGCGGCACGGAAGGATTCTGCTAAAAATTGAGCCCCGGCAGATTGAGGCCACCGGCCAGCGAACCCATCTGGTTGGCAACCTGCTCATCGACTTTCCTCGCAGATTCATTGACGGCGGCCAGCAGCAAATCCTGGAGCATTTCGATGTCGCCGGACTTGTACACTTCCGGATCGATGTGGACGGAAACCAGGTGTTTCTGCCCGTTCATCCTGACGGTCACCATGCCGCCGCCCGTGGAAGACTCGACGACAAGGTCATCCAGTTGTTTCTGAAGCTGCTCCTGGAACTGTTGAACCTGTTTAAGCATTTGCTGCACCTGTTGCAGATTTTTCATGGCTCACTCCCGGCTCAAATCAATCACATCAACCAGGGTGCATCGGAACTTTTTTAGCAGTGCCTCAACCCCTCCGTCGCTTTCGGCGCGTTCGCGAACGCTGCGACGGTTTTTGAGCCCCGATTTTTCTTCGTTATCGAGTGTAACACAAATTCTGACGGGCTGTCCCAGCACCTCCGCGCATAAGGCCTGGAGCTTTTCCTGCTGCTCGCGGCTGTTCAAAAGGTCCGCCGCCCAGGAGTCGCTCCTGGAAAAAATAAAGCGCACTTCGCCATTTTCAAACCGCCAGGCCGAGACGGGATCGAGGCAACTGCTCAGCAGTTTGGACTGGCCGAATGCGAGGCTCTTGATCTTGCTCAGGCGAGGGTCGCCGGGAATTTCCGCAGGTGTGCGCTGCGCCGGTGGCGCGGCAGCGGGTTCCGGCAACGGCTGCGAGTTGGCATGTCCTGCTGTGGTGCTTGCCGGGCGCTCCGGGGCCTTTTCGGGACGCTCGATCCTTTCGGGCTGGCGTGCGGGAGCGGCGGCGGCAGAAGTCGATCTCGACGGGTATGGGGCCCTCGTTCCCGCGACCGGCGCGGCGGAAGATGGCCGGCTTCCGGGAGATCCGGTTTCCGGCTTGCCGGCCGGCGCGGGACGCGCCCCGCCCAATTCGGCCAGCAGGCTTTCGAGCGATGCCAGCTTGCCGGCATGGACCATTTTGATCAGCCCCAGTTCCAGATGGAAGCGCGGGTTCAGCGCATAGCGCATCTCGCTCTCTGTTCGAACCAGGATCTGAAAAAAGCGGGCCAGGTCCTCCTCGCTGAATTGATCACGCAGCCTGCCCAGCACGGCGCGTTCAGTGGATGCGACCTGGAGAAGCGGACTTTCCGCACCGCAACTCCTGGCAACCGCCAGGTTGCGGATGTAGCGCGTGAACTCACCGCAAAAATGATTCAGCTCGTAGCCTTCCGCGGCCACCCGTTCAATGGTCTGCAGGACTTTCGCCGTGTCTCCCGCTCCTATGGCTTCTACCAGTTCAGTCAGGACCTGGCTGGGGACGACGCCCAGCAACTGGCGGACGTGCGCTTCTTCGAGCCGCTCGGCGCTGGAAGCGATGGCCTGGTCCAGCAGCGAGAGGGCGTCACGCAAGCTGCCTTCAGCCGCTTCGGCGACGGCGCTCAGCGCTCCCTCGTCGGCGGAAATCTGCTCCTGCTTCATCACCCACTCGAGGCGGCTGAGGATTTCCGAATAATCCAGCAGGCGGAAAGAGAAGTGCTGGCAGCGGGACTGGATGGTGGTGGGCAGCTTGTGGGCCTCCGTGGTGCAAAGGACGAACAGCGACCTCGGCGGCGGCTCTTCCAGCGTCTTCAGCAGCGCGTTGAAAGCCTCCGTGGTCAGCATGTGGGCTTCATCAATGATGAAGACTTTGTAAAGATCGCGCGCCGGAAGGTAGCGAACGGTTTCACGCAGTTCGCGGATTTCATCGATGCCGCGGTTGGATGCCGCGTCAATTTCAAAAACGTCGACCGAATTCCCCTGGGCGATTTCCTGGCAGGAAGGGCACTCACCGCAGGGAGTGACGGTTGGCCCCTTGATGCAGTTCAGGGATTTGGCCAGAATCCTCGCCGTGGTGGTCTTGCCCACTCCCCTCGCGCCGGAAAAAATGTACCCATGCGCCACCCGCTGTTTGGTGACGGCGTTCTTCAGTGTGTCGGTGATCAGACGCTGCCCGGCGACGTCATCAAAAAACTGCGGGCGGTATTTGCGGGCAATGACCTGATAAGACATAGCAGGGAACTGAATTCAAGGCTCAGGGCTTAATGTCGAAGGGAAAAATCCTGGCACGTCCTTCCGGCCCTGAGTCCACGTGCCTGAGATCTGGTCAGACTTCGGGTTGATCTGCGGCACACGGAGCGGCTCGCTACCGTTGCTTCCTTCCGGACCTGGCGGGGTTCACGAACATCCGTTGCACAGAGCCCGAAGTCTGATATGTCATGAAACCGCCTGTCTGGATTCGAAGCGGAATTCGCAACTCATTTAGCCTAACACGCAGAGGCGGTTTCCGTCGATGGTTATGGATGTCCACTCCGGCCCCCATTGCAGGCGTGAGAGCAGGCTCTTGTTGATTCAGCAGAAATTGTAAGGCATGTAGTGAAGGGCCAAATGACAGGCGTGGTTTTCAATCTCCTCCGAGAAGCCAATCGTTAGCCGCATGAACCGGCGCCGCGCCTGTGGCGCAACCGCAGCCGCAGGCCATCAGAAGGGCGCTTGACTTTCCTGCCGACAATTGTTTACGCTTCGGTGAAGTATTTGGGATGGAAGGGGCGGTGGCATCTCGGAGGGCTCGCCCGAATTACTAAAGAAACAGGCTTTAATGGAGGTTTCAATTGAAGACAAAAAGAGCAACCCAGGCCCTGGCCATCGCGTTTACACTCGCTGTCATGGTTGGCTGCCAGGGTGCGGGAAATCAATCGAACAATCCTGAGGCGGTCCGGGAGGGAGCGCCAGCCGGCCAGGGGACACTCAATACATCCGTTACCCATCGGCGCGAAGCCTCACGAGCTCCTGCTGCTCCCCGGACCGTTACGGTTCCGGAGGGCACTTCCATTCACGTCCGGCTTTCCACCGAGCTCAATACACGCTCAACGACTTCGGGCAGCTCCTTTGATGGCACG
>DATEKC010000089.1:0-44200 GCA_035277665.1 Terriglobia bacterium | reverse complement strand
TTCACCCTCCCCAGCACTTCCACTCGCCCCAACTCTCTTTCACTCATCTCCATTCGCCCCAATCTGACCTCCTTCCGGAAGTCCTATTAGGGGACATTTCTATCGAGGACAAAAGGGGACATTATCATCGAGGTACAACAGATTTAATCGAGACATCCCATTGAGAAATGACATCGTCGTAAACGATCCTGCATGGAAGAACTTCCCGTCGATAGCAATCCGATGGATCGAGAGATCCGAGGTGGCACTCTAACCAACCCATGATAAACTTCCCTACATTCCAGGAGTCAGGGAAGGTTAGAAATGGCTGATTCAGCACACAACGAACACGACGACAAATCCCTCGGCATGGACCGCCGAATTTGTCGCCGCGACTTTCTGAATTCAACTTTGCTGGCTTCCGGCAGCCTGTTGTTGAGCCCGCTGGCGCCGAATGATCTGCTCGCCCAGGGAAAGGACTGGACAGGTTACGGCGGCGTGGGAGATTACCACAACTCCAACGGGAATACGGCCGAGGTGATGGACGCCGGGCACAAAATCCGCGACCGCGTCTTTGACAGTGCCCCCGCCAACGCCCTCGACACAGGCGAAACTTTCGATTGCGTAGTGGTAGGCGGGGGAATCAGCGGCCTGGCGGGCGCGCTTTTCTTCCATAAACAGACGGGCGGCAAGCGGTCCTGCCTGGTTCTTGAAAACCATCCTATGTTCGGCGGCGAGGCCAAGCGAAACGAGTTTATTGTGGACGGTCAGCGCCTGATGGCGCCCCAAGGTTCAGATCATTTTCAGATTCCCTACCCTTTTAGCTCCATCGCGCGTTTCTACGATCTGATCGGGATCGACTGGCATCTGTTCAAGTACCAGACATGGGAAAGCTCTTCTCCGGAGATTCCGCTTGGCCGGACTTTTGAAGCGATGCCATCGCCGGTCGGCTACTTTTTCGGTCAGAAGTTTGGTCAAACCCCAGGAAAGTGGCTGATTGATCCAGAGAAGAACCAATTCCGGGGCGCGCCGATACCAACTGCCATGAAGAAAGAATTGCTCCAATGGAGAAAGCGAAGTTCGAACCCGGCAAACACACCGGTGATCGATTATCCGGGCGACGCCACCTCCAGGCGCATGGACAGCATGACAGTGGAAGAACACCTCATGGAACAGGGTCTGAGCCGGGAAACGATCCGCACTATGTTGTCCGATGAAGGGAGTGGTTTCGGCCTGGGGCCGGATGTTCTTTCTGCCTACACAACATACGCTTTTGATGAGCTGCATTCCGTGGACGACACCCCGGAAACCGGCTGGTATGCCTTCCCAGGCGGGAACGCCGGAATAGCCCGCCACATTGTGAAAACGTTGATTCCGGACTCGATTGCGGGACGCCATACCCTGAGCGCAATCTGTGAAAACAAAGTCAACTTTGCCGCACTTGACCGCAAAGATCAACCGGCGCGAGTCCGTCTGGGGGCTACGGTGGTTCGTGTTGAGCACCAGGGGCAACCCAACAGTTCGCCGTTTGTTTGGGTCACCTATACGCAAGGTGGAAAGGTTTATCGCCTCAAGGCGCGGTCAGTCGTAATGGCTGGTGGGTGCTGGACCACCAAGCTTGCCGTACGTGACTTGCCCGCCAACCTGAGGGAGGCCTATGCCCAGTTTTATCGATCGCCTTGCATGATTGCCAACGTCGCAGTGCGAAACTGGTGGTTTCTCTATAAACTGGGATTTTCCAGCGCACAGTGGCTTGAAGGGCTTGGCTCCTTCACTTCAGTGCACAAGGTTCCGCTCTTCAGCGGAGCACCACCTACGATTGGTCCCGATTCGCCAACCGTCATTACCTTGAAAGTCCTCTACTGTCACCCGGGACGACCGATCGAAGAACAAGGCAATCTCGGGCGGATGGAACTGCTATCAACATCTTATCGCGAGTATGAGCGCAGGATTCGCGAACAACTGACCTTGATGTTCGGTCAGTCGGGATTCGATGCACGACATGACATTGCCGGGATCGTGCTCAACCGGTGGGGTCATGCCTACGTCAATCCCCAACCGGGGTTCTTTTTTGGCAAGGATGGCAAGCCCGCGCCGCGTGAAATCCTGCGAGCTGCGCCCTTTGGCAGAATCGCTTTCGCCAATACAGACCTTTCAGGAACCCCGGATCATAAAACCGCCGTTCTGGAAGCTCAACGTGCTGTGGGGCAACTCCTCAATCAGGTGGTCCGTTGACGGCCGCGATGACTCAGGATGTTCCGCGCCCGTCGTCACAGCCATGAGGGCCAGGTAGGCCACTTCGCGGTGTGCATTACCAAGGCTGCATCGACCCGTTGTGCTACACTTTGAGGGTCGTGCGCATCCGATTCTGGCAGCAGTTGTGGGCGTGAATGGCTTTTCCAGTGCTTTTGGCCCCCCTAGAGGAAGCGGTCGTCGGCAAAATCAGGAAGGTCTTTTATTTTCAATAGGCGGGGGTGGCGGAACTGGTAGACGCAAGGGACTTAAAATCCCTTTTCCCTTCCGGGAAGTGAGGGTTCGATTCCCTCCCTCCGCACCAGCCTTCTATGACGCTGGCGGCATGGCAACTGTTCGGATAACCCTTCTGATTTAACAAGGTTGCATGGTAGTGGGCATCGCTTCGCTGCGGTGATCAGGCCTCGGATTCATCTTCGCGTGCTCGCAGGACTTGCCAGGTGCTGCGCGACGCGTCCCGTAGAAAAGGCCAGGAGCTTGCTTTGTGGTCCGGAATCATAAACTCGTGTTAAATTGGGACACTTGCCGCCCGGCCTGTGTGTCGCCTTGCAATGGACCAAAAGGGAACGACACCTCCCTTGGGCGCTTTTTTTGAATCTCCACTGAAATCAATCAAGCTCAACAGGAAGGGTCGTCCCTACCAGTCTTTGTGCAGTGAGGGATTCACGCTAAGGGTCTTGCCGCTGGCCACGTCCAGTTCCTGTGACCATGACTCGTACCCCCACTTGGTAATCGTAACCAGATGCTTGCCAAGCGGAATCTGCGCCGAAGCAGGAGTGTGGCCGACGAAATAGCCGTCAACCGTAACGGTGGCGCCGGCAGGGACCGATTTGAAATCAACGGAAAGCGCCTTGCCTGTTTTCGCCTGCTCCTCGAGAGACTTTTTCTCGACGGTATAGGTCAGGTAACTGGGCTTCTCCGGGGGAGCTTCTTCCTTTTTCTGTCCCTGGCCGGTCTGACTCTGATTCTGATTCTGGTTTTGATTCTGGTTCTGGCCTCCGGCCATACCCTGGTTCTGATTCCCGCTTTGGCCCTGCCCCTGGCTTCCACTGCCTTGTTGCTGGCTGCTATCCTGCGGCTTGGGAGTAGGGGCATAGACGTAACGGGTGGTGGAGCCGCTATCCTGGTACGCCTCTGCAGACCGATCAAGGAAACGTTGGTGCGTGCCGGGAACCGGGCTACCCGCAGCGCTAGCGTTCTGGCCCCAGCCAGGCGTCGTCATCGTGAGGAAAGAAACAGCAATAACAGACATAAGCCAAAGTCGATGTGCCATCGTCATTCTCCAATCCTTAGGGAATCGTATTTCTCCCCTCCACAAGAAACTACGGCGTCCTGGAAGAGGCCGCCGGGTGAAGCAAATTTCGCTGGCGGCGGCGTACAACAAGACCCTACTCGCCAATATCAAAGTCCGCACCTGCCGTCCGGTTTCCCGCGCGCAAGCGAACTTAAGGACCCTCAAAATTGATCAAGAACGCCGGGGACAGACGTCCCACAGCACTACCTACAGCGCCCCCAATAATACCACGGAATTTCGCCTTTCTTCGAAACTCTTAGACGCCAAATTCCCTACTTATGCGCCGCCCAAACCATGAGGGCAACAGGCCAGAATTCTCCGCCAAGCCCATAGCACAGGCCATCTCCTTTATTCCATTGATAATACACACCTTATTTATAGACCGGTGGTTCCGCCGGCGCGGTCCCTTGCCCGTAGGACAGGTGTTTCCCGATGCCATTTTTTCGGCTCTTGAGACCACGGATTTCAGAGAAGTTCAGCGCGGGGGGGGGGGGAGAACAATGAAAAAAACTTGACAGGGTGACAAGAGTATTATAGATATTCCTATAATACTAGAGGAGAGCTTCGTGCCATCACGATCACAACAACCGACTCCAGTTGATAAAGACCTCTACCGGCGCCATGCGGATTTCTGCAAGGTCATTTCCCACCCCACCCGCCTGCAGATCATCGATCTTCTGCACGGCGGCGAAATGTCCGTCACCGACCTTGCCAATCGGCTTCAGGTCACGGTGGGCAATCTTTCTCAACATCTCAACCTGATGAAGCAACGGCGGGTGCTGCAATCACGCAAGGCTGGAAACAGCGTTATCTACCGGCTGGCCAATCCCAAAATGATCAAAGCGTGCTGCCTGATCCGCGAAATCCTTTTTGAGCAAATGCAGGACGACGCAAGACTGCTTAAGCAGATGGACCGCTCGCGTGCTTTTGAGGAAACGTCGTCATGAGGAAACTCAGTGAACAAACCGGAGTGACCATAATCACCGCTCTTCACCGCGCACCCTTCGAGAATATGAGTATGAAATTCGCCATGTTCACACGACAAATTCCCAGTTTCCGGCGGCCCATCAGGGCCGCAAGCTTCATTGCGATTTTGTCCTTGCTGCTGGCCCCGATTTCCGGGTCCACCCTCCGGGCACAGGCAAACGCCCCTGCCCCCGCAGGTCCGGTAAGTCTGGCGCAGGCGGTCAACATTGCGCTCAAAAACAACCCCACAGTACACGCTGCCGGTGCGTATGCTGACGCGGCACAACACGCCATTGACGCCACCAGGGCCGGCTACCTGCCTCAACTGAATTTTTCAGAAGGCGTTACGCGTGGGAACAATCCGGTTTACGTTTTCGGCACTCTGCTGACGCAGCGGCAATTTACGGCTGCGAATTTTGATCTTGGATTTTTGAATACGCCTCCGGCCGTTGATAATTTTCGAACGCAGTTTTCAGCCTCGATGCCGCTCTACGACTTCGGACGAACTTCCGGCCAGATGAAAAACGCCCGCCTTCAGGCCCGCGGGATCCGCGAAAGCGTCTCGCGGACCGAGCAAAGCGTGGTGTTTGACGTCATCAGTGGCTACCTGAACAGTTTGCTAGCCCGGGAACAGGTCCAGGTGGCGCAGGCAGCGGTAGCCATGACGCAGGCGGACCTCGACCGGGCGCGCGCACGAGAGCAGCAAGGACTTGCCGTTGCCTCGGATGTCCTGAGCGCACAGGCCCAACTGGCCCAGGCCAAAGAGAACCTTATTCGCGCTCAAAACGGCGTTGACATCTCACAGGCCGCGCTGAATGTTGCGATGGGCGTGCCGGAAAACGCTCCAACCCAAACCGAAGGAAAACTCGCGGCCGTGCAGGTCCCCGTGAACGATCTCGCCAGCCTGCAGCAGCGGGCGCTCAAACAGCGGCCGGACTATCACGGAGCACAACTTCAGGCAGAACAGGCTCAGAATTCCGTGTCGCTTGCCCGCAAAGAGTACTTTCCCCGGATTGACATGATGGGCTCCTGGGAGCAGGACAACCAGACTTTTGCTGCGCGTGGCGGCAACAACTGGGTTGCGGGCGCAACCCTCACGTTCAACATTTTCAACGGAGGGGCGCGGGAAGCCGGGATCGCCGAATCCAGGGCCTACGAGCGACGGGCGCAAGCCATGCGTTCGCGGATGGAGTCGGCCGTGCGCCTGCAAGTTCGCGAGGCGTACCTGAATCTGAATGCCGCACGCCAGCGCGTGGAGGTGTCCCGGGATTCGGCGGCGCAGGCGGCGGAGAGCCTGCGAATCCTGCGAAACCGCTATGAAGCAGGTCTCGTAACCATCATGGATGTGCTGCGGGCGGAAACCATGCAAACCTCAGCCCGGAACAGCCATTTGAACGCTGTCTATGACTATCGGCTGGCATTCGCCGCTCTGGAACTGGCCACAGGCGAGCTGGGGCCGAACTCACCCGCGGTTACCCAATAGCCGTCGTTAGACGCAGAGGAGTACCGGAAATGAAAACTCGAAACAAACTGCAACTGGCATTGGTTCTATCGGCCGCCGCCTTTCTTGTCGCCTGCGGCTCAAGCGAGCGGGCGCAGGAAAGTACAGCACCCGTGGTTTCGGGAGTGGCCGTCATGACCGTCCATTCGCAATCAACGCCTGATTATTACGAGGCCGTGGGAACCGTAAAGCCGGAGACCACCAGCGTGCTGGGCGCCGAGATCAGCGGGACGGTGAAAAGGATCACGGCGAAGGAAGGCGACCGCGTCAGGCGCGGACAACTGCTGGCCGTGATCGATTCCCGCGTTCAGCAGGCCCAGCTTGAAGCCGCGGCCGCCGGCATCGATGAGAGCAACGAGGGGCTCGTGGAAGTGAGGCAGGCGCTTCAGGCTGCTGAAGCCGATCGCGAGTTCGCTGAAGCCACCGCCCGCCGTTATGAGGCCCTGCTGGCCAGGGAGTCTGTGACCCGCCAGGAATACGAGAACGCAGAGACCCGTTACAAGGGCGCCCTCGCCAATGAGTTGGCCACCCGCGCGAAGCTGAAACAGATGGAAGCCCGCCAGCGCCAGGCGCAGGCACAGCACCGCTCGGCGGCGACAGTTCTCAGCTACTCGCGGATTGTTTCACCGATCGATGGCGTGGTTACAGCGAAGTCCGTTGACGAGGGCACGCTGGTGATGCCAGGCACCCCACTGATCACGGTTGAAGAAACGGGACATTTCAGGCTGGATGCCAGACTGCCGGAGCGTTTTCTTGGCCTGGTCCGCGCGGACCAAACGGTACCGGTCACGCTGGGGTCACAACAGGTTAAAGGAAGAGTGGCGGAAGTCGTTCCCGCCGCAGATCCTTCCACCAGGACCTTTGTTGCCAAGGTCGAGCTTCCCCGGAGCTGCCAATGCCAGTCAGGACAGTACGGCTCGGCAAATTTTGCTATCGGGACCGGGAACAAGCTGCTTGTCCCCGCCGATTCCCTGGTCCAGCGAGGGGAGTTGGAAGGCCTCTTTGTGATCGGCTCGAAGGGCACGGCCTATTACCGGCTGGTCAAGACGGGCCAGACCTTTGGCAGCCAGGTTGAAATTCTGTCGGGCCTTGAGAACGGTGAACGTGTGGCGATTTCAAAGATCGACCAACTGAGCGATGGAGTTCGAGTCCAAACGATATGAACAAGAGCGAAATCGGCGTCGCCGGCCGCGTCGCCCGTTACTTTATCAACTCCAAACTCACCCCTCTGCTGATGCTTTTCGCGGTCCTGCTGGGCGCATTCGCCATCTATAAAACGCCCCGCGAAGAAGACCCGCAGATCGTCGTCCCCATGATGGACGTCATGGTCGGCATGCCAGGCGCCAGCGCCAGGGAAGTGGAAAAGCGCGTCACCACTCCAATGGAACGGCTGATCTGGGAAATTCCGGGGGTTGATTACGTCTATTCCATGTCGTATCCCGGCCAGAGCATGGTGATCGTACGGTTCAAGGTGGGCGAGAACGAGGAAGCGTCCATCGTCAAGCTTTACAACAAGCTCTATTCGAATTTTGACCTGATTCCTCCCGGCGCCACAAAGCCGCTGATCAAGCCACGAACCATTTACGATGTGCCCATCCTGGCGCTCACGTTCTGGAGCGACCGCTACGATGATTACCAGCTTCGCCGGGTGGTGGCGGAAGTTCAGCGGAAGGTGCAGACTATACAGGATGTCTCCGTCACAAACATCCTGGGCGGGCAGAAGCGCGAAATCCGCGTGATGCTCAGCCCCGCCAGGATGGCGGCGCATGGAGTGGCCCCGGCGGCTATCGTTCCCATTCTTAACATGACGAATCAGGAGCTTCAGTCGGGCGAATTCGCTTCGGCCAATCGCCAGTATCGCGTGGAGACCGGAGATTTCCTTCGGACCGCTGACGACGTGGGCAAGGTTGTGATTGGCGTGCCGGACGGGCACGCGGTCTACCTTCGCGATGTCGCCTCGATTATCGACGGGCCGGCCGAGCCTTCCAATTACGTGTTGTTCGGTTACGGAAAAGGCGCGGACAGCAGACAAAGCAGCCGTATGGGGGTCTTCCCTGCTGTCACGCTGTCGGTTTCGAAGCTCAAAGGCACCAACGCCGTCACCACAGCGGAGGAAGTCCTGAAGATGGTGAACGAACTGAAGGGTGACGTTGTCCCCTCAGACGTCCACCTGACGGTCACACGGAATTACGGCCATTCGGCTGAAGAAAAATCCAACGAACTGCTCGAACACCTGCTGATTGCGACCCTCTCCGTAACGCTGCTCATCGCCCTCGCACTCGGCTGGCGGCCTTCCATTGTGGTGCTGGCAGCCGTGCCGGTAACGCTGGCTCTCGCGCTGTTCGTCTTCTACATCTATGGCTACACGCTGAACCGCGTCACGCTTTTTGCCCTGATCTTCTCCATCGGCATTCTCGTCGATGACGCAATCGTTGTGGTGGAGAACATCGCCCGCCATTTCCACCTGCCGCAGAACCAGGGACGGCCGCTGGGCGAGGTAGCCGTGGAAGCTGTGGATGAAGTCGGCAACCCGACAATCCTCGCCACTTTCACCGTAATCGCCGCGGTGTTTCCCATGGCCTTCGTACAGGGGCTGATGGGGCCCTACATGCGGCCGATCCCCATCGGCGCGTCTATGGCGATGATTTTCTCATTGCTGGTGGCGTTTGTCGTTTCGCCCTGGGCCGCTCTGCGCGTTTTGGCCGACAAAAAGGCGCCGGGAGGGCATAACGGCGAAGCCGGCGGTCCGGACCGTTTGCAGAGCATCTATCGAAGGGTGGTGACGCCGCTGATCCAAAGCCGCAGAAAACGGCTGTACTTCCTGAGCGGCGTCGTGGTCCTGCTTCTCCTGGTCATGCTGATACCGCTGGCCAGGCTGGTGCTGGTGAAGATGCTGCCGTTCGACAACAAGAGCGAATTTCAGGTGGTCGTCGACATGCCGGAAGGAACCACGCTCGAGCAGACCGCCCTGGTCACGCAAGACATTGCCCGCAGGATCGCCCAGGAACCGGAAGTGGTGGACTACGTGGAATACGTGGGTGTCGCAGCTCCCTACGATTTCAACGGTCTGGTCCGGCACTATTTTCTGCGCCAGGGAGCAAACAAGGCTGAAGTCTATGTCGACCTAGCGCCAAAATCCCAGCGGTCCGCCCAAAGCCACGATATTGCAAAGCGAGTGCGCCTCGCGATCGATCCCATCGGAGCGAAGTACGGCGCGAAGCTGAAGGTTGCGGAGATACCGCCAGGCCCGCCGGTGATGGCAACGCTGGTGGCTGAGATCTATGGTCCAAGCCTTAATGGGCAGACAGAAGTCGCCCGCCAGGTTCTCGACGACTTCAAGAACACACCCGGAGTTGTGGATGTGGACTGGAGCGTCGAGGCCCCTCAACGCAATCTTCGCTTTGTGGTGGACAAGCAAAAGGCGGCCCTGAACCAGGTTTCCACGGAACAGATCGCCCAGACTCTGGGCCTGGCCTTGCACGGAAGCGTGGTGGGCATCGCGCACCTTCCCGATGAACGGGAAGACGTCAACATCCTGCTGCGGGCGCCGCGCGCCGAACGGTCAAGCGCCGGCAGCCTGGGGGAGATTCGAGTGATTTCCCAGAAGGGGACCTTAGTTCCTCTCAGTGAACTCACGGATGTCAAGGATGAAACGATCGAGCAGACCATTTATCACAAGAACCTGAAGCCTGTCGTATACGTCACGGGGGACGTCGCGGGAGCTGAGGAAAGCCCCGCGTACGCGATGATCCGCCTCGCAAAGGAACTGGACAAGATGAAGGCGCCCAACGGGACCGCCGTGGAGCGCTACCTGACACAACAACCATTCCTGACCAACAGTTATTCAATGAAATGGGACGGCGAGTGGCAGATCACCTATGAAGTGTTCCGCGACCTGGGCTTCGCTTTTTTGGTGGCGCTGATTCTAATCTATGGCATCGTCGTGGGATGGTTCCAATCATTTACTGTTCCGCTGGTGATCATGGCGCCCATTCCTCTCACGCTGATAGGCATTCTGCCGGCCCATGCCATCATGGGAGCGTTCTTCACGGCGACCTCGATCATCGGCGTCATTGCGCTGGCGGGCATCATCGTCCGGAATTCCATCCTGGTGGTTGACTTCATCGACCTGCGTCTCGCCCAGGGAATGTCACTGGAAGAATCGGTGGTTGACGCTGGCGCCGTGCGTTTCCGGCCCATCCTTCTCACCGCCGCAGCTGTCGTGGTGGGCGCCCTGGTGATCCTATCTGATCCCATTTTCCGTGGCCTGGCCATCGCGCTGATTGCCGGGGCCATCGCTTCCACCCTGCTTTCGCAAATTGCGGTCCCGGTTTTGTATTACATGACCGCCCGCAAGAAACGCGCGCCCGCCCAACAGCAGGGAGAACGGCCCGCGCGCCAGGAGAGATAGAACGCTCCTCAGCCCCACAAATATCCTGTGCCCGGTCGATTTAAGTCCGGTTTCGGAAGCGGTCCTCAAATGGGCAGGGCTTTTTGCCAGCACCTTTCAGGCGCCGCTGGAGGTCTTCTACGCCGACTGGTGGGAGCCGCCGCGCTACTTTACGGAAGCGCAAATTGAGCGGCTCTCGCTCCAGGAACAGGAAGCCCAAAAAGCTCTCCGGAGTGAGCTGGAGGCCCTGGCGAAATCGTCGCTGGGTGATCTTGGAAACTATAACGTCAACGTCGTCGAAGGATACCCGGCGGAACGCATTCTGGAGCGGGCACAAGAGTTGATGACGGGCCTGATCGTGATGGGCAGCCATGGCCGTACCGGAATGGCGCGGCTGCGCATGGGCTCCGTAGCTGAAGACGTTGTCTCCGCCACGCGCTGCCCGGTAATGATTGCAAAGCCGGCAAAGGACTCGGCTCCAGCGCCCTCGGTTAAAAATATTCTCTGCCCTGTCGATTTCACAAGTATCGCTCAACAAAGCCTGGAGATATCCGCGCAGCTCGCCAATGCTTTCGGTGCCAGGCTCTGGATAGCTCACGCCACGAGCCATGAAGAAAAGCTGGACGAGGTTCAACAGCGGATCAGCCGCTGGGTGCCACAGGCGGTGCGCGGGCGCTGTGAAGTGTCAGAGGTGGTGCGCTGGGGCAATCCTGCCGAGCAGATTGTGCTGATGGCGCGGGAGCACTCAGCCGACATCATCGTCATGGGCGCGCAGCATCGGCCGTTTCTGGAGTTCACAACTTTGGGGACTACCATCGAAATAGTGATGCGGCATAGCCTCACTTCTGTTCTGGCGATACCAGAAACAAAGACAGGCAGGAAATGATTGGGGAAGGAGGGCTTTATGGATCTGAATCGATGGCTCAGGCTGATTGCCGGAACCTTTATCGTGACCACCGTGTTGCTTGGCTATTATATCAATGCGTGGTGGTTTGTATTTACAGGTTTTGTAGGGCTGAACCTGTTTCAATCGGCTTTCACCAACTGGTGTCCGATGATGGCGTTCCTGCGCAAGCTTGGTGTTAAGCCTTAGCCCGCGCGCAGCATCTCACTGCAACTCAATTCTCGTCCAAATTCCCAGAGGAGCCCTAAACGACGACCAGGGCTTATAATGTCGATTAGGTGGGCAAGATGCGGCGGAAATCTTCTCTCGCGCTTCTGGTGCTGCTGGCGGGGATCGGTGGAGCTGTGGCACTCTGCGCGTGGGTTTCGTATCGCATCAGGCCCCTGAAAATGGACCTCGCGCTTCCGCCGGCGCTGCCTGTTGTGAAAGTGGAAGGCAACACGCTGGCCGTCCAGCTCCGCACGGACGCTCTGCTTGCGCAGGTGGGCGGTTACGACTCGGAGCTTGGCGCTTATCTTCATTTTGAGTATCTCAAATCTCACGCCGGCCTCGGCAGTTCGCGCGTTCTGCTGACTGCGAAAAATGCCGGCAAAGGTCCCCGGTATGAAATTTTTCTGGTGCTCGACAACAACCTCCTGTCAGACTATCCCTTCCTGGGAGGATTAAAGGCCAAAGGCTACATCCCTGACTTTAAACTTTACCCGGTCTCTTTTGAGGGCCTGGCTCGCGAACGGTTGGAGACATCCGTCTTTCTGGGAAGCTACAATCCCGCCTCATTTCCCGCGCTGGCTGAATTGCCGCCCTCACGCCTGGTGGAACCTCTTGCCAGTTTTCTGCTTTTCAAATCCATGACGGACCGGCGTGTCCGCGAGCATATCGAGCCGGTACCAACTACGCTTTCCATGAGCCAGGCAAAAGAGCTGGCGGGAGACATCCTTGAAGTCGTTCACTTCTACCAACTGCCGCTCGATGCTTTTCTCGGGATCGGCGCCATGGAAAACAACTACATGAATGTTCGTGGCGATCTCAAGCACGCCGTCTGGAAGCGGCGGCCTCAGCGTGGTGATATCGTTCTGAGGCGTTCCGGCGACCGCGTCCTGGTCAGCGATTACGCCATGGGCGTGTGGCAGATCACCCGTGAAACTCTGCGCCGTGCGCACGCTCTCTACCTTAAGGATAAGCGGGACTATTCAACCTTGCCGCCCCGCCTCCGGCCATCCAGGACACTCAGCTTCGATCTGGACAATTCTGAAGTCCTCACCACCTATGCGGGCCTGTTACTCCGCCACTTGCTCGATGAAACCGGCGGCGACATCCCCAAAGCCGTCGGAGCTTATAACGGCAGTCTTCAGAAACCCAACTACCAGTACGCCGCCGGCGTTGAGGCGGTGGCCCTCTATGCGCGAGATTTTCTTGAGCGTGCCGCGCACCTGAACGGTTTGAGCGTCGCAAAATCCTGGCTGCAACGTTCTTCAACCCTGCAGCACGAAAACCAGCGCGCCACAGACGTTTTAACCGGACTGCCGAAGTCTGCGAGCGCCGGCCCTGAATAGATTCGCTCCGGGAGCGCCGCTGCGCGGGCGGAATCACGCTTTTATTTGCGTCGCTCGACTCGAGCAGCTCGCGGATCTTCTCTCTTCCAGACTACATCTCGGCGCGAGACTCAAGGGGGCCGGACGCGCAAAAATTTTTGCTCTCTTTGACATTGCATGCTCACGAGCGTACGATTGAGCCTCGGGGCAGTCATATAAATGGCTCACAATTCGCGTATTCAAATGAGAGGGAGGTAAACGTTGCGTGTCCTCTTCTACGTTCCAGACAATCGCATCACCCACAGTTACATGCCCACCCTGTGGCCCTATGTTCTCAAATCACTGACTCCCCCCGGCCACAGCGTCACAACCCTCGATGGCAACGTCGTTCGAATGGATCCCAGCGAACTCGCGGATTACGTCCGGCGCGAAAGGATTGACCTCGTCGGCATTGGCGGGATGACGCGCACGATTCACAGGTCCTACGCTGTTGCAGACAGCATTCGCGCTCTCGGGGTGCCTGTAGTGATGGGAGGCCCGCACGTGACCGAGGAACCTGAAGAGGCCCTCGAACACGCCAACGGCGTAGCGTGTGGCGAAGCCGACGACCTGTGGCCGCAGATGGTGCGCGATTTTGAAGCGGGCAAACTGCAGCCCGTTTATCGGTCCTGCGAAAAGCCCAGCCTGGAAGACTACCCGCGCATCCCGTGGGAACAGACCGATTTCAGGCAATTCAAGGTATTGCCAAAGTGGGCCTCGAAATTCCTGCGTACTTTTGGCTGGGAACGATTTGACGTCAGCATCTCGCCGGTCGAGACCGGCCGGGGCTGCCCTTACCGCTGCGATTTCTGCACTGTCAGCCCGTTTTTCGGAGAGAAGATCCGCTTTCGCACAAATGAAAGCGTCATCGAGGAACTCAAGCTCCTGAAAAGCCTGGGGCGCAATCTGGTTTTCTTTGTCGACGACAATTTTGCCATTAATCCCCGCCGCGCCAAGTCTCTGATGCGCGCCATGATTGAGGCGAACGTTCGGATTTTCTGGGTCGCGCAAATCTCTATGAACCTTCTTCGCGATCAGGAGTTGTTGGACCTGCTGAAAGAGTCCGGCTGCGTCTGCGTGTTTATTGGTCTGGAATCCGTGCTGCCGGAAAGCCTGAAGGAAGTGAGCAAAACCTTCAACAAGCCCGAGGAATACGGCCAGATCATCGGACAGCTTCAACGACGGGGCGTTTACTGCGTTACGGCCTTCATCATGGGCATTGACGCGGACCGGCCCGGCGTGGCCTTCAAGACCTGGGACGTGGTCCAGAACTGGCCCCCCGGGTTCTTCCCCGTCTTCAGCCAACTCACTCCGCTGCCAGGCACGCCGCTTTTTAAATCTCTCCATGATCAGGGACGGCTTGAAGAGCGCCACTGGCTGAATTACCGCCCCTACGGCGCAGCCTTCGCTCCCAAACATATGACGCCCGCCGAACTTGAGAACGAAATTCGCACTGCCTGGGGGATGGCTTATAGCCCTTCAGGAATCTTCCAGCGCGTTAGCCGCATGCGCGACATGAGGTTCGTCTCCAAATTGATTTACGTGTTCGCCACCCTGGCGTTCCGCGGAATCTATTTCCGCCAGATGACAGCCGGTGCCTGGCTGAAGCTCATCTGGCAGAACCGGCGTTCCGTGCGCGAAGTCTTCTCCCTGCGTTCGTTCATGAGCCATGAAATCGCTCCTATCGCAGAAATCACCTCCTCCCGGGTGCCGGAAGCATCTCCTTCCGGAATTCCGGGCTCCTGAAAAACCAGTTTCCAATCATCAACCGGCGGTCCTGCTGATGCGGGACCGTCATTTTCTGGCTGACCGCAAGACCCTGCTCCGCCTCCAAGGTTGCGCCATCGCTGGCATTAACATCCCCGCTGCCGCGAAGGATAAAATAGATGTCGGGAAACCCGCCAATCAAGAGGTGAGTTCATGAAGGAGGTTAACGGAAATTCGCGCCGGCAACGCTTGGTGGCAACCGGTTACAGCCCCGATTCGAGTGGCGTTTTCCTTCAGCCAGCCTGTCGTGTGGTGGAACCGTCAGGGTAAATAGAGCGCTGCTCAGATGCCGGGAAAATTAAGGCGCGCTTTCGATCTACAGAAGAACTCTTATGCTGCGACGGCGCGGGAAGTGAGGCAGGTCTCCGCAGCACGAATCATGTCCTGTTCCGCAACCGGTTCTTCCAGATAGTCTCTCGCCCCAAGCTGCATGGCTTCCAGGTAGCAACCCATGTTCAGGACACGCGCCACCACAAGAACCTGCCCGGCACAATCTATTCCAACTGCTTTTTCCAAAACTCCGCGGCCCTCGAATGCGGAGCTTCCCTGGCTTAAGACCACTAAGTCAAAATGCTCGGCCCCAAGGCAGCCCAACGCCTCTTCATAAGAACTGCACGTCACCACCGCGCAACCGGCGCGTTGGAGCACGGTCCGGTAATAGACAAGGTCCGCAGGGTCCTCGTCCACGACGAGAACGTAGCCCTTTGAGGCAAGGGCTTCCTGGTCGATCTGTTTTGGCGTTCTGAAACGGTATGACATTTGGCCCTCCGCAATCCCCCCGGTTCCCACAGATTGAAGAACCGGACGAGTCTAATTCTTGCCTTCCCCTCGTCACCGCCAAATAGGTGCGGGCAGGAACAGGCAGCTTCCCAAAGGCTAACGTGACCGGCAGAAGTGAAATTTCCTTAATGCCGTGTCAGCAATCAGTTCGAGAATCAGGTTCAGACGCCGAAAAAACCGGTCAATAGGCTAAGCCGATCGAACGAGGCTAGGAATTCATTGCAGGAACGGGCTTGTGAATCGGAGAAACAGCGATGCGGCAATAACTTTTGGGGAGTTCGAAGAAGAACAAGAGCGAAGTCCCTCATCTCCACTTTGCTCTACACTTTCACTTTGTCCGATCAATTGCATCGTAACACACCGGCGAACCAAGTCAAGGTTATAACGAGTGAAATAGAGCCGAGTCCGTCTGGACGGTTTTTAGTTCCGGCAATGGCGCCAAATCATCCGCGTCGACCCTCCGGGAATAGTGGTTTTTAATCGGGGTTGATAATGCCTTGCCGCTAGTTCTGCAGAAGTGTAAACGTGGCCACGAGCTTCCCATTGGCCTGGATTTCAACCGGCACTGACTGGACCACCTGATACTCTCCTGCCACGTAATGGCTCGTATCAAGTTTGCCGATCAACATCGCCAGCCTGCTCTGGCGATTGGGAAGGATTCTCCAGTTGATATTGAACTGGCGGATGGGACGGCCATCAAGGAAAAGCTGGGTTCGCGTGGACGCCGCCAGGGCGTTGAAGTCATAAGACGGCGGATTGTAGAGCTCATACAGCAGATAAATCTCGTCACCGGAGTGAAACGCCGCATCCGGCTGTGGGACAAAGTCGAGACTGCCCGCCTGAAGTAGTCCGGCCAGGTTCCCGGGAGCCCCATCCGCTTTGCCGGCACTACTCTCAGCCGAAATCGGGGAGACGTGGTGTGTTACCAGCAGGGTGCTTGCCGAAGGAGCTTCCCCGTAATCCGGAGCATCAAAGCGCACTTCTTCCGCCCCCAGCTTCCCCGTGCTATCGTCACGGAACATCACCTTCCAGAGATGTTTCCCCGGCGCGACCGGCAGGCTTGCATTGAATGTCAAAAATTCCGTGGGGATGGCACTGGCCCGGCTCAACACGGCGTTCGCGACTTTGACGCTGGCCACCCGCCCGTGGTAAATCGGCATGCTCCCCCCGGATACCGCCCCAATTTCCGCCAGTTCGGTAACGTGGAATTCAGAGATGTTCTCTTTTCGTTTTGCACCGAGCGAACCTAGCCGCACGCCTGAGCTCACCACCGCCACCGGCTGCCCGTTCTCTCCGCGAAACACGTTGACGCTGGCCGCCACGTTCAGGTCGCGCGGCATCTCAGATTTCAAAGCCTGCCACAAAACAATTTCTTTTTCTCTTTTTGAAAGCTCCTGGAAGGGACGCGGCTCGTAATAGCCCTTGGGCGCGTATACGCTGGCCTCCGGCACGTAGACGGAGATTTTGAGCCGCCTGAACCTCCCGTCCTGCCGTCCATCCGCCGGATAAAACCCAATGACGTAGTAGCCGCTTGCATCCTCCACAACATCGGTGAACACTTCCTGGAATTCATTCGTACCGGTGACGGATCTGCCTCCCGTCAATTTGGCAATATCGATCAGCCCTTCTGTGCGCCCATTCTCAAGTTCTTCGGTCCGAGTGTAATCATTCAGGGCCATCTGAAAGCCCGCACCCATGGCCGTCATTGGTATAGCAACGCCGTAGCGCAGCAGCTTCGCACGGTTGGTGGTGGGGTCGATGTTGATGGGCCCCCGGGTGTCAACGGTGTAGAAAGCAATCTGATGGCGCATCGCGTCTGCCGCGAACTCGTGCAGAAGTTGCATGCTTTCGGGGTCTGTCCGCAGGCCGGAACGGAAAAGGACCACGAACTTCTCGCCCTGCAGGCTTTCCAGACGGTAGATAATGTCCAGATAACGAAACAGGGCTGAGCGGACATAAAATGACATCTCCCTTTCTGTCTCCTGCATCTCCAACTTCACGTCAGCCTGGTTCATCACGGCGTCCGCGCGTCCTCCGCGCGGCAGTCCCGGCCTGAGCGTGAATCCCGCAAACCCGGGCGGTGGCGCGGTCGCCCCGCCCCCCCACAGCAGAGCCGAATAAAGCAGCCATTCGTAGTCCGCCTGCTTCTCCATATCGAGCGTGGAATTGATCAGCGGCGGCACTTCCGGCAGACGGCCGTAAGGGTGCTGATGCATCTTTTCGAGGACCGCCATCAGCTTTGCCCGGTCATCCGTAAAGGGCAGCCCATCGAGTGACACCATAAAATCAGGCTGAAGCTGGGTTGCCAAAAACTTCCTGATGGCTTGGTACGCCTCGGGAACTTCATTGGGCTCGATTTCGCTGTCAATGTAAATCCAGGCATGACGGCGCGAAGCCTGGCCGGCCGTGCGCGCCGCCTGCTCCATTCGCGAAACCTTCGAGACCGGACCCGGAGTGGGGACATAGTCCAGCGTCTCAACCTGGCGGCGCCGGCCGTTTTCTTTAACGATGAAATCTGACTTCTTGAGGCCTATGGCAGGCTTACCGTCGCGTCCCACAATTTGCACGCGCACTTGGACCAGTTGCGTCTCGACGCGCACACTGAACGGGGCCTGTGAGCGTTTTTGCGCGGCTTTTGAAACAACAGGCAAAAGACTACTGGCCAGGAGCGCCAACAACACTGTTCCGGGGCAGGAACGGCAGGGCTTCGCATCCGGAAGGCACCACACCACGGCTGGCTTTGCAGTTCTCAAGAGAACGCTCCCCTTGCGCCCAATGATACACCCATTCGCGCTGATTGCACCCACGGCAGTTGCTCCCCAGGCGCCCATCTACACAAAACCTTTGGCCCTCTTTTCCTACTCAGATTATGATGGGGCGAGAAATCGGGGAGGGCCGCCCTACCTGGTCCTATCGTGAACACTTGTGGAGGAGCCGTTGACAGATGCAGCGGAACCTGGTGTAGCCCAGGGGAAAATACCCTCGACGTGGATTGTCGGCCTGGCGATGTTTCCCTTTGGGTTGGTGGTGGGCTTCACCATCACCGCCTTGCCTTTCCTGCTGACCCACCTGGGGGTGCATCTGGATCAGGTGGCCGCCGTGAGCGCCACTGTCATGACGCCGACCTTCTGGGGATTTCTTCTGCAGCCTCTGATGGATACAGGCCTCACGCGCCGCGCCTACGCGTGGATCACGGCCACCGGAGCGGCCATCTGCGTGGCAGCGGCTCTGTGCTCGCTTTCACCAGGTCACCTGGGACCAGCCACGGCGCTGCTGTTGCTGGGCGAACTCTCCATTGTGCTGTATTCGGGCGCGGTTGGTGGATGGACTGCTCAGTTTACCCCGGACCATCTGCGCGGCTCCGTGAGCGGATGGACCAACGTCGCCAACCTCGGCGGCGGCGCCCTGGGATCAATGGCCGTCATGGCCCTGGTGCCGCACATCGCCCTGCACTGGCTCGGGCTGGGACTTGCCGGCATCATCATCATCGGGACCCTGCCCATCCTGGCCTTTCCTGAAGCCAGAAAATCCTCCTTCCGCTTCCAGCAGATTTTTACCGACACGCTGAAGACGACGTGGAGCGCCTGCAAAACGAAGCAGGTGCTCATCGGCTTCTGCCTCTTCCTGGTTCCGGCCAGTGCGGAAGCGGCCATCAATCTCTTCTCGGGCATGGGGAATGACTTTCACACCAGCACCTCGACGGTGATCTGGGTGACGGGCGCAGGGTGCGCGATCACCGCATCAGTGGGCGCCCTGGTTGGCGGATATGTGGCGGACCGGATTTCGCGCGGCTTCCTTTATCTTGGCGCCGGACTCATCACCAGCGTCGTTTCTCTCACCATGGCCCTTTCTCCGCATACGCCTCTCAACTATATCCTGGGAGTCCTCATCTACAACGGCCTTGCCGGGGTTTCGTATGCCGCATTCAACGCGCTGGGCTATCAACTGGTGGGCCGGGACAGTCCTGTGGCCAGCACCCAACTGGGGCTGTTTGCCGCAGCCACCAATTTTGCGATTGACTATATGACCTGGGCCGATGGGCTGGGCTTCAAGCACTTTGGCGCGCGGGGCCTTCTGCTCACGGACAGTCTTGCGAGCATGATTTCGGCCATCCTGCTTCTGGCCCTGCTCGGTGGCCGCCTGAGGAAAAAGCAATTTAATCAGGAACCCCTGGCCGTGACGGCAGATTGACTTCCCTGATAAATATCGTGATGAAGAAATCAGTTCCGGCGCCTTGCCGCTGTGATAAACTTCGGGTGCGAATGCCTATAAATTCATTCTTGACAGGGAGTGGCATATGCGTATGCGATCTTTTGGAAGCACCCGCCTGTGGCTGCCAGTGGTTGCCGGCGCGTTTCTCTTGGGAATCGTGCTCTACCCGGGCTGCAGCGCCAACAAAGGGGGCGGCATGACCGTCACCGTCGGCCCGGCCAACGCGGACGTCATTGGCACGGACAACATCGCCATCCAGAAGGCCGTTGACCGCGTTGCCGCAGCCGGGGGCGGCACCGTCCTCATCAAGGCCGGCACTTACACGCTCTCCAACTCCGTGCGACTGCCCAGCCACATCACCCTGCGCGGCGAAGGCCCCGACAAGACGATCCTCAAAAAGGCGGCGGGCGTCCAAAGCAAGCTGGCCATTGACGCCGACTACGGCGAGTATAAGGCCACGGTGGAGGATGCCAGCGGGTTCCGGCCCGGCATGGGCGTCACCGTCGTTGACAAGCAGCAGCGCGGCGGCTGGACCCCCAGCATACGCACCATTACACGCATTGACGGCAACACGCTCTATTTCGATCAATTCCTGCAGATGGACTACCACGTGGCGCTGGACGGAGAAGTGTTCAACACCTTCCCGCTCATCGATGGAAATGAAGTGAAGGACGTAAATGTGGAAGACCTTACCGCCGACGGCAGCCGCGAAGGCAGCGGCATCCTGGATGGTTGCCAGACAGGCGCCGTCTACTTCTTCCATTCCCAGCATATGACCGTTCGCAACGTGGTGGCGCGCGACTATCCCGGAGACGGCATCAGCCTGCAGTTTGTGGAAGACCCTGTGGTGGAACATTGCGTCTCCTTCAACAACGCCTACCTGGGCATTCACCTCGGGACCGGCGCCTTGCGCGGCATCGTGGAAAACAATCAGGCCCATAATAACGGCGAAGACGGCCTCTATCTCTGCTGGCGCGTTCAGCACGCCCGCTATGCGAACAACCGTACGTGGGACAACGGGCGCGACGGCATTTCGCTGGGCCACAAGGATTCCGACAACCTTTTTGTGAACAACACCTCCACCGGCAACGGCCGCGCCGGCATCTACTTCCGCGAACAGTCAAGGTTGAACGCTCCTGACCGCTGCACTTTTGAGCACAACACCATCACCGACAATGGCCGCAATGGCGAAAACCCCGCCAATATCCGCATCAACGGCATGGTCCACAACGTGACATTCACGGACAACACCATCGGCTCCAGCGATTCAAAAGAAAAAGCGCCGAACCTTGTGGGGATTTATATCGCTCCCGAAACGGACTTCATTACGTTAAGCAAGAACAGCTTCGACGGGCGCTTCAAGCAGACCGTTGCGAATGAATCCAAAGGCGCCCACAACCAGATTCCTGTCGAAGTGGCAAAACGGTAAGAATGTTCCCAGCCAGGGATTAACCGTCCGGCGCGTGTTGCAGCGGAGTTAATACGCCCGCATCGCGGCATTCCTACCCTTGCGAAATCAGGCCATCTTTTCCTGGGTACCAGCCTTATAGACTTTTGGTGATCCGGAGAGTACACTTGCTGTCTTTATATGCGCTGATTTCCTGCTGGAGGGAACATGCAGATGAAAGCGACTGCTGACCTGGGGCGTGGGGCTATCACCTTTGCCGCCCTCGTTCTATTTCTGGCGTTGGGGGCCCCTGCAACTCGTGCCCAGGAACTTGCGGCGACGCCGCCCATGGGGTGGAACAGTTGGAACCATTACGGCTGCAAAGTGAGCGACTCGATTGTGCGTGAGCAGGCGCGCGCCATGTCCACCAACGGCATGAAGGCCGCGGGCTTCGAGTACATCAACATCGATGACTGCTGGCAGGGCAAGCGCGACGCCAGGGGGATCATTCACCCGAATGACCGCTTCCCGGACATGAAGACGCTGGGCGAATACATTCACAGCCTGGGGCTGAAGTTTGGTATCTACTCTTCGCCCGGCCCCAAAACCTGCGCCGGCTATGAGGGCAGCTACCGGCACGAAAAGCAGGACGCGGATACCTACGCCTCATGGGGCGTAGACTATCTGAAATACGACTGGTGCAGCGCCAGCAAGGTCTATCAGCCTTCCGAGATGCCCGCTGTCTACAAAAAAATGCACGAGGCACTGGTGGCTACAGGACGCCCCATCATTTACAGCCTGTGCCAGTACGGAATGGATCGCGTGTGGCGATGGGGGGCGTCGGTGGGCGGCAACCTTTGGCGGACCACGGACGACATCGAGGACAATTACACGCGCATGGCCTTCATCGGCTTCGGGCAGCAAGGTCTCGCAAGGTTTGCGGGGCCCGGCCACTGGAACGATCCCGACATGCTTGAAGTGGGCAACGGGCACATGAATCCTGACGAGTACCGCACCCACATGAGCCTTTGGTGCATTCTGGCAGCACCTTTGATCTCCGGTAACGACCTGGCCAGTATGTCACAGGAAACTCTCGCCATCCTCACGAACCCGGAAGTAATTGCTGTTGACCAGGACCCCGCCGGGAAGGAAGGCTATCGTGTCTCGCAGGAAGGCCCGCTCCAGGTCTGGGTGAAGCCGCTGGCCGACGGCAGCAAGGCCGTGGGGCTCTTTAACGAGGGAGAATCCACCATGCCGGTCATCGTGCGTTTTAAGGATGTCGGACTCAGCGGCGAGGTTTCGGCCCGCGATCTGTGGCAACGGAAGGACCTGGGCGAATTCACGGGGAGTTACACAGCGCAGGTTCCCCAGCACGGGGTTGTCATGCTCAGGGTACGATCAGGGGGTTAAAATAAGGCGCAACGTACACGCTTCGGAGTGGATTGCGGCGCACTGAAAAAAGGTTGAATTATGGATTTGAACGATTCGTCCCAGATCGTAAAACCTCTTGCCGGCGAATGTGAGCACCAGTGGCTCGATCAGGAAAGCCCTTTCCTCGTGGCACAACTGTGCAAGCTCTGCCGGCTCTACCGCTACAAGGTCGCGCCTGTCTCCGACTGGGAGTACCGTGCGCCGATTCCCAGAGCGACTTTCGGCTTAGACCTCGCCTGAACGTGTATGCAGACCACCACAGAATCGCCCGCGGCGGGCGCGGCGGTTAGCCAGCTCCGTTGCTTCTGGGTTCTTCCCTCTTCGGCGCTTTTGCATGGCGCTCAACCGCGCCAGGCAGGGTTAGGAGTCCAGAACTTCCCGGACCTTCTGCAGCAGCGTTTCGGGGACGAACGGTTTCTGCAGAAAGCAGATTCCAGGGTCCAGCACTCCGTGGTCGACGATGGCTTTGTCCGTATAGCCAGACATATAGAGGACTTTGGCCTCGGGGTGTTGCGGCCTGAGGCGGGCGGCCAGTTCCGGTCCGCTCATGCGCGGCATCACCACGTCGGTCAGCAGAAGATGAATAGGCCCAGCGTGTTTCTCAGTTAATTGGACGGCCGCTTCGCTGCCGTCGGCTTCCATCAGCGCATAGCCCTGCGTTTCCAGCACACTTCGCACATAGCTGCGGACCGCCTCGTTGTCTTCAACCACCAGAACGGTTTCAGATCCGCCTGCCGCACGGAGGCTGGGCTCCGTCTTCTCCACCCTGTTCTCTTCTGCTGAGGCTATGGGAGGCAGGTAAATCCTGAATGTCGTTCCCTTCCCCGGCTCGCTGTCAGCAAAGATGTAACCGCCGCTCTGTTTGACAATACCATAGACGGTTGACAGTCCCAGTCCTGTGCCTTTTCCGTATTCTTTGGTGGTAAAGAACGGCTCGAAGATCCGGCCTTTCACCTCCGCCGTCATGCCGCATCCCGTATCGCTGATGGCCAGCATCGCGTACGGCCCGGGCTCGATCACCGGGCGCCAGCCGAACTCGCCCTTGCCCAGCGTGACGTTGGCGGTCTCAATCGTCAGACGGCCGCCGTGCGGCATGGCGTCCCGCGCATTCACCGCCAGGTTCATGATCACCTGGTCGATCTGCCCGGGATCTGCCTTCACATACCACAATCCGGCTGAGCAGGCCATCACGAGCTCGATATCTTCACCGATCAGCCGCCCAAGCATCTTGTCAATTCCGGCAACAACCTTGTTAAGGTCCAGGACCTGCGGGGCCAGGACTTGCTGCCGGCTGAACGCCAGGAGTTGCCGGGTCATTGTCGCGGCACGCTCTCCGGCCTTCTGAATTTTATCTACCTGAGAATGCATGGGATGGTCTGGGCGCAGTTGCTCCAAGACCATTTGGCTGTACCCGTTTATGACCGTGAGCAGATTGTTGAAATCGTGAGCAATTCCGCCCGCCAAGCGGCCGACCGCTTCCATCTTTTGAGCATGGCGATACTGCACCTCGAGTTGTTTGCGCATGGTTACGTCACGGTGGATGGAAAGAAAACCGGCAATTTCACCCCTCTCGTCAAGTATCGGGTTGATGGTGCCCTCGATGTTCACCATCCGCCCGTCCTTCGTCCTATTGGTCACTTCCCAAATTGCCACCTGCTTATTCTTGATGGTAGCCCATAGGGTTGCGTATCGTTCAGGGTCTGTTTCACCGCTTTTCAGCACGCGTGGCGTGGTTTTTCCCAACACTTCCTCGCTGGTGTAACCGTAAAGCCGCGTGAACTCAGGGTTGACGAAAGTAAAGACGCCATCGCCATCGGTCATAAAAATCACTTCCCCAGAGGCCTCCACGGCCGTTCTTAACTTTACTAAAGTCTGTTCGACCTTCCTCCGCTCGCGGCGCGCTTCGGCCTCCCCCAGTTCTCGCTGCACAGCCAGAAGAAATCGGGAGAGGTCTTGTTTCTCAATGAAATCCGGCCCTCCTGACACAAGCGCCAGGACTGCGTCCCTGTCGCGCACCACCCTGGAGACCACTATGAAAGGGACGTCGGGGTCAACGGCCTTAATCTTCTTGAGCGCTGCGCCCACGCTGAACCTCGGCAATGCAAAGTCGCAGACTACGAGGTCCCACTTGCATTCTGCCAGCGCCCGGTCCATTTCTTCGCTGGTCTCAACTCTGCGATGAATGGTTTCGAAGCCGCCGCGCCTCAGCTCACGAAGGAGCAGTTGAGCTTCATCCTCGATGTCTTCGACGGCAAGAACGCGTAACAAGCGGCTCATCGAACTACGCCCTTGTGGGCGGAGGCTCATTGACGGCCAGCCGGTACAGACCTACATCAGTTACTGCCTCCGCGAATTCCACGAAATCCACCGGCCTAACGGCGTAACTGTTGCGCCCGAATCTATATCCGTCGATAAGGTCCTGTTCCTCTTTGGAAGAAATGAGGATCAAGACCGGCAATGTCATGGTCTGCTCGTCGCCCCGAAGGCGGCGAATAACATCCGGCCCGCTCACGATAGAATCGTCAAAAAGTTTCGGTCTTTTCTCCGAGTCTGAATTCCCGGGACGGGCCTCCCCTCGGTGATTTTGCTGCGTCATCTTAATCCCACGTGCCATACCTCGCCTCTGTGCTCTCGTGTGCCTTCGATCTCAGTAAGCTCATACCGCAAGGGACACTCCGCTTGGTATCACGTCATGAACGGCACGTTGCCATGGAAGCCTCTACCGATGGGGCCCAATTTTCAGTCGCACAGCCGCTTTCGCGCATTGCTTTGAATGCCGCGACGCTTTCAGCCCTCTCACGGCGACTTCCGACTGACCATATCGGCATTTGTTTGCCCAACTTTAGAGGGTATTCGACACGGCCGGCAGGCAGGACGTCAGCATTCTAAGGGGCCCTTACTATCGGCTGGCTTCTCCCGCTGGGCCGGGTCGCCTTGTGTTTTCAATTCGCGTGAACTATCTTTAAAAACTGAGGCGAAAGATCCAGACGAACCCTTGCAGGCGCCAGACCAACATAATTGCAATTCCCATGTCTCAACCATTTCCAAACCGGGCCTTACTCGTTGACCTCTATGAACTCACTATGGCGGCCGGATATTTCGAGCATGGAATGGACTTTCAGGCCACTTTTGAGTTGTTTGTCCGCAACCTGCCCCCGGAGCGTTCCTATCTGGTCGCCGCCGGCGTAGACGACGCCCTCGATTATCTCGAAAACCTTCGGTTCACGGACGACGACATCCAATACCTTCGCGCCCTTCCAGCCTTCCGAACTGTACACGGCGATTTCTTCGCTTATCTGCGAGACTTCCGGTTTAACGGCGACGTGGCCGGCGTTCCGGAAGGCACGGTTGTCTTCGCCGAGGAACCCATCCTGCAGGTGACGGCGTCCATTGCGGAAGCGCAGATTGTTGAGACCTATCTGCTTTCCGTGATCAACTTTGAAACGCTTGTGGCTTCCAAGGCTTCGCGCGTAGTCCGCGCCGCGCAAGGTCGCGCCGTGCTGGAGTTCGGCACGCGCCGGGCCCAAGGGCCGGAGGCCGGTCTACGGGCGGCCCGCGCGGCCTATCTGGGCGGCTGCAATGCCACCTCCAACACGGAGGCCGGCCATCTTTACAGCATTCCCGTCGCCGGCACTGCCGCGCATTCCTGGACCCAGGCCTTCGCCACGGAGCGCGAAAGTTTTGAGGCGTTGCTTGAAACCTTTCCGGATACAGGGGTCCTGCTGATCGACACCTACGATGACCTGGCGGGCGCGGAACTCGTGGCCTCGCTGGGCAAAAAAGTCAGCGCAGTCCGGCTCGACAGCGGAGACCTGCTCGAAAAGAGCCGCGAAGTCCGTTCCATCCTGGACGCGCGCGGGCTCCAGGACGTGAAGATCATTGCCAGCGGCAACCTGAATGAATTCCGAATCGAAGAACTGGTCGAGGCGGGTGCGCCCATTGACTCATTCGGCGTCGGCACCGATCTTGCGACTTCGCGCGACGTTCCCGCGCTCAGCGTGGTTTACAAGCTGGTGGAAACCAACCGCGGCGGGCAGGTAGAATACAAGGCCAAGTTCAGCGAAAAAAAAGTCTATTGCCCCGGCCGCAAGCAGGTGTTTCGGTTCATGCAGGAAGGCAGGTATCACCACGACGTGCTCGCGCGTTCCGAAGAAACATACGCCGACGGCGAACCCTTGCTTCAACCGCTCATGCGCACCGGCCGGCGTACCAGCGCCAGGAAAACTACAGCTTCCATTCGGGAGGCGGCGCTTGCCAATCTCCGCCGCCTTCCTGACCCTTACCACGCTTTGCGGGGCGCTCCCGATTATCCCGTAAAGAAGAGCGACGCGCTGCTGCAGTTGCTGGATGAAATCCGCGGCCAGTACGTGTCGGCGCGCAAGCCCGCCGGCGCCCCGCCGGCCCGCTGAGTATAACGCTCACGGGATTGCATTCGCCGGCATTCATCCTCGGCAAAGGAGACGGACCTGCTTTTTGAGGATGCGATGACATTTTCTTCAGCCTTTTTCGACGTCGATACACAGTTCGATTTCATGGACCCGGCGGGTAACCTCCATGTTCCGCACGCCGAAGACATCATTCCCAATCTGGCCCGATTGATGTCCTACGCGCGCGCGCGGAACGTTCCCGTGCTTTCCTCGGCCGATGCTCATGCGCCCGACGATCCTGAGTTTAAGATCTGGCCGCCGCATTGCGTCGCCAGCACCCGCGGCCAGCAGCGCATCAGAGAAACTTCCCTGCCCGGCGCTCTGACCATTCCGATGCGCTTCGGCCCGTTCATCCCGCCGGAGAAATGGCCGGCCCAGATCATTATTGAGAAAGATGTCTATGAGACGTCCGCCAATCCCAACTTTGACGCCATCCTGGCAGCGCTGGGCCCCCGTCGTTACGTGGTCTTTGGCGTTGCCACGGAATACTGCGTGCGCGCGGACGTCCTCGCGCTGCGCGAGCGTGATAAACCCGTCGCGCTTGTCGTGGACGCGATCAAGGCCATCACGGAGGAAGACGGGCGCAGAGCGCTGGAAGAAATGGCCGTCGCCGGCGCCGACTTCATCACCACGGCCGACGTGTGCAGGTAAGCCCGCGTTAAGCTGCCGCCACGCCACCCCACCGCTTCCAAGCGTAGTAGAGCGGCACGCCCACCAGAATAATCGCCAGCCCCAGGATGGATTCGGCAGGCGTGCTCAGCAGCGTATTGGCCACGATGGCCAGCGCTGCAATGATGAAGGCGATGGGCAGCACGGGATAGCCCCACACTTTGTAAGGCCGCGGCAGGTCCGGCAGCCGCCGGCGCAAAATGATTACGCCGGCAATCGCCGCCGCGGAAAAAATCCACATGGCAAAAATCACGTAGGTGTAAAGTTCTTCGAACGATCCGCTGACAGCCAGGACGGTGGACCATCCCCCCAGCACCAGCAGCGCTACGGCTGGCGTCTGGAATTTCGGATGGACGCGCGAGACAATCCGGAAGAACACGCCATCCTTCGACATGGCGTAATAGACGCGCGGCGAGGTCAGGATGGTCCCATTCAGCGCGCCAAAAATCGAGCAGAGGATCAGGGCGGAAACAAACCGCGCGCCGCGCGGCCCGATCAGGAACTGCATGGCCGTTGCCGCCACCCGCTGGTGTTCCGCCATCACCGGCAGCGGCAGCACATGCAGATAGGCGGCGTTGGCGGCCAGGTAAACCGCTATGATGATGGCCGTGCCTACGAAAAAGCCGATCGGAAGCACCCTCGACGGGTTCTTCACTTCGCCGGCCGTATAGGAAAGCTGGTGCCAGCCCTGGTAAGCCCACAACACTCCCACCAGCGCCACGCCGAAAGTGCTGAGCGTGGTGTGCTGGGTGGGCAGCGGATGGGCCGCGACGGCGGGCGCCAGCGGCGGCAGAAAGATCGCGCAGCCGATGATGATGGCCAGTCCGGCCAGCTTGGCGATGGTGAAGATGGTCTGCACCGCCGTGCCCTTTTTCACGCCCAGAATGTTGATCACCGTAAGCACGGCAATCACCAGCCCGGCCAGCACCTTCTGTTCAATCGGGGTCAGAGGAATAAAACCCGCGGCGTAAATGCCGAACGCGACGCCGAGCGTGGCGGCCGAGCCGGCGTCAATCACCAGCAGCGATCCCCAACCATAGAGGAAAGCCACCAGCTTGCCGTAAGCCTCACGCAAATAAACGTAGATGCCTCCGGCTTCCGGCATCGCCGCACCCAGTTCCGCCAAAGAGAGCGCTCCGGCCAGCGCCAGCGCCCCGCCCACAACCCACACCAGGTAGAGGCCCGAAACGCTGCCCACCTCCATGGCCACGTTGTGGGGCACCAGGAAAATTCCCGAGCCGATGATCGTGCCCACCACGATCGCAGTAGAACCCAATATTCCAATCTCCCGTGGCAGGGTCCGAACTTCGTTCTGTTGAGAAACGTTGTTGATTTTTGAATCCATGTCGTCCGCCCCCATCGCGCCCCGTTGCGGCAATTCGCGCCCTGCTATAATGCTGCCAGCCGCTCAAGACCTTTACGGCTGCATGGCGGGCCATTATACTGGGAGTCTGCCTCAGGAACCTAGGAAACATTTCGGGCGAAGGCGTAGCTTGGGAAAGTAGCGGCGAGTTTGCTTCGCCACATGGTGGAATAAGGCCCCCGCTACAACTATGACATCGGCCAGCTTTACCTGACGGTTTCAAACCGGACAAGGGAGTATGAGATTGCGATGAAGATGATACCTGACCGCTTTCGCGGCCAATGCGCCCTGGTGGTGGGAGGCGCGCAAGGAATCGGTAAAGGCATCGCCGTGCGCCTGGCGCGCGAAGGCGCCCACGTGGTAATCGGCGATATCGATCGCGACATGATGGCGCGCACGGAGCGCGAGATTGCCGGGGAAGGCGGTTCCGTCCTCACCATCGCTTGTGACGTCCGCCGCAAGCGCGACGTGCAGCGCATGGTGGTGCAAACCGCGCGCTGGCAAAAGCGCATCGACGTGCTGATGTACGTGGCCGGGGTTGGCAAGCTGGTCCCCTTCGTCAAAACCGATGAAAAACACTGGGACTGGACCCTGGACATCAACCTGAAGGGCGGCTACCTGGTGGCGCGTGAAGTGGCCCCGCACATGATCCGCCGGCGACGCGGCAAGATGGTCTTTATGGCATCCACAAACAGTTGGGACGCGGAAGCAGAACTTGCTCCCTACAATGCCTCGAAGGCCGGCCTGTTCCTGCTGGCAAAAACTCTGGCGCGCGAGCTGGGACATTACGGCATCAATTCCAACGCCATCGGTCCGGGCTTGATCCGTACGCGCCTTACCGCTCCGGTGTTGCAAGACAAGAAATTCATGAGCAAGTATAAGGATTTGATTCCCGTCGGGCGTCTTGGCGAACCGGAAGACGTCGCCGGGCCGGCCGCGTTTCTGGCATCCTCAGACGCGGATTACGTGAATGGCGCCCTGCTGTTCGTCGATGGCGGCCAACTGGCGTGAGATTCGTCCGCGGAATTGTCGCATTGCTGAAACGCAACACCCGTCATTCTGAACGAAGCGAAGAATCCCCGCATTTGCTTTCACGTCAATACGGTGACCCTTCGCGGAGTTTATCCTGAGCCCCTTCGGCTTCGCTCAGGGCCGTTCGCAAGTAGAGGGCGAACGGGCTCAGGATGAAATGGCACAGGGCCTGAAATCTTTTGAAAAATTCGGCGATAGTCGTAATCTCTACCAAGAGGAGTTCCCATGCCCAAAGTAGTCAAGAGCAAGAAGGCTCCCCAGCCTCGCGGCCCCTATTCTCCGGCCATCGTGTCGGGCGGTTTTGTATTCGTCGCCGGCCAGGCAGCCGTCAATCCCAAAACGAATGAGATGGAACTGGGAAGCATCGAATCCGAAACCCGGCGCACGCTTGAGAACATCAAGGCAATTCTCGAGGCTGCCGGAAGTTCCATGAAAGACGTGGTCCGCTGCGGAGTCTTTCTTTCCGACATGAAGAATTTCGCAGCCATGAACGAAGTCTACAAGAAATACTTCCCCAAGAATCCGCCAGCCCGCACCACCGTCGGCGCCAGCCTGCCAAAGATCAAAGTGGAAATCGACTGCATTGCGCGGGTCAGGAAATCGCGCAGGAAGAAACGATAGAAGGTGAACTATGAACTACCACGAACTGCCAACGCCCGCGCTCACTATTGACCTGGACATCCTGGAGTGCAACCTCCAGCGGATGGCCGATTACTGCCGCCGGCACAACCTCGGCTTGCGGCCCCACACCAAGACCCACAAGGCCCCGGAAGTGGGGCGCATGCAGGTGGAACACGGCGCCGTGGGACTCACCGTCGCCAAGGTGGGCGAGGCGGAGGTGATGGCGGCGGGAGGCCTGGATGACATCCTGATCGCCTATCCCATCTGGGGCGAAGAGAAGCTCCGCCGGATCGCCAGCCTGGCGCGCGAGCGCACGGTCCTGCTCTCCCTCGACAATGAAGCCACCGCCGAAGGACTCTCCCGAGCCGCAAGCGCCGCCGGAGCCACCGTCGGCGTGCTGGTGGAGTTTGACACGGGCATGCGCCGCTGCGGCGTCCAACCCGGTCCCGCAGCTCTCGAGCTGGCCCGGAAAATCCAAAAACTACCCGGCCTCAGGTTCCGCGGCCTGATGACTTTTCCCGGCAACATTTGGGGTTCGGAAGGTGATCGCGAAAAAACCGCAAAGCAGGCGGCAGAACTCGTCGAGCAGACCCTCGAACCGTTCCGCAAGGCCGGCATGGAGGTGGAGATTGTTTCCGGCGGTTCCACGCCCTCGGCTTTCCTGACCCACAAGATTCCCGGCGTGACGGAAATCCGCCCGGGCACCTACGTGTACAACGACCTGAACACTTATTACCAGGGCGCCTGCCGCCTGGAAGACTGCGCGGCACGAGTGGTGACGACGGTGGTTTCAACGGCTGTTCCCGGACGCGCTATGATTGATTCAGGATCGAAAACCCTTTCCTCCGACGGTCTGAGCTCAGGCCCCGCCAAAGGCCACGGTTACGTAGTGGAAGCTCCCGACGCGGCCCTCATCAAGCTGAATGAGGAACACGGCCATCTGGACATTACAAATTCCACGCACAAATTCCAGGTCGGCGAGGTGGTCACCGTGATACCGAACCACGTGTGTACTTGTGTCAACATGCACGACGAGGTTTTCCTCGTTCGCAAGGGCAAGGTGGAAGGCACGTGGAAAGTGGCCGCCCGAGGCAAAGTGCGTTAGCAATTCGTCGGCGGCCTCGCCACGGCCGAATCTAAAGAAAGCTTGCGACTCCTGCCTGACTTCTGTAGCATGGTGGTGGGTGGCTTTTCGAAGTGCCGGTAAATCGCCTGCCGCTGGCCTGGCACAGACGGTTCAATCAGCACGTTCTCAACGCAGGACTGAACAGGCAAAAAATCTTTCCATCGTCAATAAGTGGGGACTAATGACATCCAAGGCCAAGCACGAGGACCGTCTCGGACCCGTGAATCCCTTTACCGTCGGAAGCGTCTTTGTGGAAGCGGCTAAGAAGGCGGAGTGGATCGTGGAGGACACGACCGAGCGCCACAAGCAATACTTCATCACCCCCAAGGGGTTTGAAGAGATGTCCAAACTGGGCATGAACATTGAGCGCGTGCTGCTTTACCGCCAGCCGCCGGAGGAACAGCGGCAACAGCGGCAACAACAGCATCAGCAGCATCAACAGCAACATCAGCCGCAGCACCAGCAACGGCAGCATCAACACTCTCAGCGTGCCCATCACCGTTCCGGTGACCGCCGACGGCACTGATTTCGAAACCGGCCCCAGGGATACCCGGCATTAAAAATTCTTTACGCTCCGCAAGAATATCTCTTGCCAGCAGACCCCTTCTTGTATACCCTCTTCGGCATGGTGCCTGATGCCTACACCCTCCCGCGGCGCTCGGAGCGGAAACCGGTCCGAAGGGCCATTGTACTGATGGTTGAGTCCGACGACTCCCAGGCCTCTCAGGAAGGGATGACGATTGACCTTTCGGAGCACGGGGCCAGGGTTGAGACGGAAACAACTTTGTCTCCGGGCCAGACCCTCACGCTGTTCCAGCCGGATGATCCCGACCACCCTTTTCGATGTATGGTGGTCTGGGCTGGAAACGTTGGCTCCGATGGACAAGATCAGATGGGGCTGGAATTTCTTGATTCCCTTCCATCAGGACCGGAGAACTGAGAAGCTTTTCCAGGCAGGTTAATCAGACCAGCCAAAACATTTTGCCAGCAGTCTTTCTGCCGCGCAGGCCTGGGGGTTTTCTTCACGTACAGCGCAAAGCGAGGGCCCGGGCGAGAAATCAGCTCACGGCCGTCGTGAAATTTGAAGAGGCGTCCGAATAGGTATTGTAAACAACCGTCCCGACCGACCGAAGGATTGCCACCGCAACCAGCGAAATCAACACCAGAATTAACGCATATTCGGTCAGGTCCTGCCCTTGCTCGTCACGCCACACCTTCTCACAAAGCTTCCTCATATCCATCCTCCCGGCGCTTACACCAGCCCGTTATCAGGCGGTGCACGCCTCGCCAGGAGTTATCGGCAACAGTGGCGCCGGGAATGAGACGGCATGTGACAGCTTAATAGGCCGCGGATCTTTTGCCGGGTTAAAAAAACACACCCTGCGGCAGGCGAATCGGGGCCAGCAAAGGCTGCTGATCTCCGTCAGGATGCCTTGCGCAGAGATTGGTGGTCGGATGCGTTATCGTTCCCGCCACGCATGCCAAGCGGAGGAAGGTGGCTGGCTGCAAATGGCAGGGTCGAAGGCTTCACATAATCGTTCACCAGTTCGCGAATCTCGGCGGTTGTGAGCGGCTTCTGAACATACTCGTGGGCGCCGGCATCCAGAGCCTCGATGCAGCAATCCGCGTCCACCGTCCGGGTCAGGACAAGTATGGGCACGCGATGGTCAACCTCTACTGCCCGGCTCAACACCGACCGGCCTTCGAAGTTTGCGCTTCCCTGATCAACGATCACCAGATCAAACCGTTCGCAACCAAGAGTGGCGGCGGCCTTGGAATACGAATTCACGGGCTGAACCTGATACCCCAGATAACGCAGGACCTCGGTGTAATAATCGAGATCGTAGGTATTTTCGTCCACCAGAAGCAGCTTCAACTCCCGCCCTTCCTGGCTGGTTTCCCTGGCATTGCTCTCAAATTTCCTATTTGCCATCGCTACCTCCGCATTGCAAAATTCCTTTGCATACCCGGGCACACCGGGTAGCGCTGCCAAACCATTTCCATTTGGGGGTATCCCGCGTTCTGCCGAAAAAAGAAATTGTCTCCCGCAGCCAGTCTGCTGGAGGCTCTCAAATTTGCTGCCAGCTTCTGCTCAGGCAGCGTGGCGGGCCAACTTTATGACAGCAGCCTGCCGGAAGACCGCATCTCAAACTGCTCATCGGCAGTTCCACTGGTTTCTCTTGCAACCCGGAAGTCTGCCGTTTTCACGACTCACATCTGCGAGCCGGTCTCGCCTCACACGAAAATTTAGATGCCCCGATCCGTCAGAAGGAAGCCCACCATTCGATTTATCCCAAGCCGCTCGTTCACCACTCCGCGCGCATGGGAGGATTGCCTCGTGGCTTGGCAGGTTTCTGTGTTGCCACGGGGATGGCGGGCCCGAAGATCGCAGGGCGCCTTCCCGTTTGAGCGGAGGCTCGCTTCATCGCTCACCAGAGGCTCATGAAATAGACCATCCCGCGTGAAGGATGAGTCCCCACAGAAGGCCTGGGCAGTTCAGACTGGTGCAATTCCGAGTCCAAACAAAAATGCCCGCTTATTCATCTAGATGCGTTCCTGTGGCGTGAACAAGAGTTGAGTGGCTATGTAAAAATGACCGCATTTCGCCAGTGCGATCGTATTTCGACACCTCGCCCAAATAATGCACACATGATTCTTTTGTTTGTGATCGGTAGAGGAATACACAGGGGCGAGGATTGACGCACCCCCGGATCGAAAGGTCCTACTTGGCTACGGGACAGAATGCAATGTAGTTAGTTTTCGGAAAGGAAAGAGCGGAGCCTTCCACCTCGCCAAGGCGAGCGGAGGCTACGCAGGGCTTTCCCCTCAATCTGGCGGATACGTTCACGCGTGAGCGAGAGGCAGTTGCCCACTTCCTCGAGCGTCCGTGCGTTGTCGTCATCGAGCCCGAAGCGCAGCTTCAGCACCTGCTCTTCACGCGGTGTCAGAGTCTTCAGCATGGAAGCGGTCTGCTCCCTCAGATTCACGGTGATGGCCGAATCCGAGGGCGAAGGCGTGTGCTTGTCTTCCAGAAAATCGCTGAGCTGCGATTCTCCGTCGTCGCCAATCGGTGTATGCAGTGAAAGCGGCTGCTGCGCGATCTTCATCACCTGTCGCGCCTTGGCCACTGAAATCTGCGCCCTTCGCGCGACTTCGGCAATGGTAGGATCGCGGCTCAGCTCGCGGGTCAGTTCGCCGCGCGCGCGTGCCAGTTTGTTGATGGTGTCATTGGCGTGTACGGGCACGCGGATGGTGCGGGCCTTGTCCGCGATGCCGCGGGTGATCGCCTGACGGATCCACCACGTCGCGTAGGTCGAAAATTTGTAGCCGCGGCGCCAGTCAAACTTCTCCACCGCCTTCATCAGGCCCAGGTTACCTTCCTGGATCAGATCCAGAAGGTGCAATCCGCGCTTGATATACTTTTTGGCAATGGAAACCACCAGGCGCAGGTTGGCCTCTGTGAGTTCCTTCCGGGCCTGCTCTGCGTGCAGTTGCCCCAGCTCGATTTTCTCCCACGTGCGCTTCATCTCCAAAGCGCTAACACCGCACTCGGCCTCCAGCGCCCTGAGCCGCTGCTGGTGCAATCGCAGTTCGCTCCTCACTCCGGCAGGCGTCCGGCCCCTTGCCGAGGCGCGCGCCTTCAACGCATCGATCTGGCGGCGGAGTTCCTGCATGTGCTGGCTGGCATGGCCCACCAGGCACGTGAGCCGTGCGATTTCTTCGGCATTCAGGTCCAGTCCCATCACCAGCCTGGACATCTGCACGCGCGTCCGCGCGAGGCGATATCGTGCCCGCAGAAGGGTCTTCTTTCGGGATTTCGGAGTGCGCTCGAACGCCAATGCCTGTCGCGTGGCGGTGCGATAAAGCTTTGAAAGCTGGTCAAGCTCCTTCAGAAAAGCACGCGTCCTTGCTGCAATCTTCTTGGGCTCCAACAGGTCTTCTGCTTCAAAATGAACAATTTCCCGGATGGAGCGCTTGCCGGCCCGCAAGGCCTTGCCCATGCCCAGCAGCTCCTTCAACACCAGCGGCGAACGCGACATCGCGCGCCGGGCCGCCTGCTGGCCCCGCTCAATCCGCTGCGCCAGCCGCACTTCACCGGCACGGTTCAAAAGCGGCACCCGGCCCATATCCCGCAGGTAGGTCCGCACCGGATCGATGGACCCTTCCAGCGGCCCCGGGCTCAGGTCAATTTCGGTTTCGTCCTCTTCTTCAGGCGCTTCCCACTCTTCCTCACCATTCACTTCCAGGCCGGACTCTTCCTCCGAAAGCAAATCTCGTTCCTCCTCGTCCACTGCATCGGCGTGTCGAGGATCGTGGAAAGTAAGCTTAACGTCCAACATAATGTCTGTCCTCTCAGGGTCGCGGGCTCATGGGCCGCAGGGGATTGAGACTTCCCCCCCACGGCCGGTCCCCGTGAACCTCTAAAGAAGTGGTGGAAATTAGATGCTGCAGAAGGTCAGTACCCTGTTAAAAATTTAGCCCGGAACCTGCCGGGCCTCCCGCTCACTATATGAGATGCAAAGAAAAGGCAAATGGATTCGTACTACTTACGAATATTTGCGAGTATGCCTCATCGCCTTTCAACCCGCCTGGACACACTAGCCCCACGAACCAAGTCGGAATGATAGCAAATACGTTTAGTAAAATCAATAGGTTAACATATTATTTTTGAAGGGCCGCATCACTCTGCGATTTTCTCTATTCTGACCTACCCCCGCAGCCCCGACAGGCCGTTTTGGCGAGGGTCCGTAATTTCACCCAGAAGGCGCCGCCCGTGTTCAGCCTGTTTGGCTGCCCTTCACAGCCTGGAAGAATAGCGCCAGTACATGAGCACGCCACTTTGGCGCCCCGGGGAAATAGTTTTGGCAGCTGCGCATTTTTAGCGCGCTACCCAGTTTTGCCTCCAGATTTTGCCCGCATTCGCCGAATTCTATTCTTGACATGACCAACAAAAGCCAACTCTTCCGGAAAGCCGAAAAGCTCCTTCAGAAACAGAAATTTGACGAGGCTTTCGAAATCTATCTTGCGCTGTTTGAGGAGGAGCCCCACAACGAGGCGGTGCTGCTGAACCTTGTGGATCTTTCTCTGCGGTTTGGCCGGGCGGAAGATTCACTCCGCTACAATAATCGACTGGCAGACCTCTATATCGAGCGGAAAGATTTTCCTCAAGCCATCGTAACCTGCCGCAAAATATTGAACGCAGCCCCGCAGGATACTCGCACGCTGGCAAGACTGGCCTTGCTGCTCCAGCAATCGCGCAAAACCATCGAATCTGCCGAAGCCTTTCGCGAAGCTGCAATGGCCTTCCAACACAACGGGAACGCTGCGGAGGCCATTGATTGCTTCCAGCACCTGGCTAGCCTTGAGCCCAACAAACCGGAAGCCCACACGGGACTGGCCGAGGTGGCGATAAAAGCAGGCAGGCCGGAGCTCGCCGTCAGGGCCTTGCTCAAAGCGGCGGACATTGCCCGCAGGGATGGAGATGAGGACCGGTGGGCGGAACTGGCCGACCGCGCGCACCAGATTGCTCCTTCCAGCCCCGAAGGATGCATAGCTGTGGCGAAGGTTCGTGTTACGCGTGGCCAGCCCCTCGAGGCCGTCGCACTTCTGGAGCCTGTCGCCCAGGCTAAGCCCGGCGATACAGAGACCTTGAAACTTCTTTGCAGCGCTTATCTGGATGCCGGCGAATACATCAAGGCAGAGCCCGTGTGCCTGAAGCTCTTTCACGATCAACCCGAAAATGTAGCTCTGGCAGAACAACTCATCCGCAGACTGCTGAGCCAAGGCGAAACCACGCGGGCCGTGGGGCTCCTGCAGGAAATCAAGGAACAGCTATATTCGCAGCAGGGGAAAAAAACTGAATTTCTGGCATTGGCCGAACAGATTTACCACGCCGATGAAAATAATCTCGACATTCTGGAATTGTTACCCCCGATTTATAACGAGCTCAATCACGACGGGGCCCTTCGGCTGGCCTTGGCAAGGCTGTTCAGCCTTTACCTTGCGGGCGAGCGATACGACAAGGCGGCTGAAACACTGGAAAGCATTCTCGATGTCGATCCCTATGGGGCCGCGCATGCCGACCGGTTGCTGAATCTCGAAAGCCATATCGATGCAATCTGGTACAAAAACATCGCAGGTCGGATTTCCCTTCCGGCGGGCGGACGGGCTCTTGCTCCAGGTCTTCTATTGGAACCTGGGGAGGAACAAGCACCCGGAATGCAGCCGGCGCTCGGAGACCTGATCATCGAAGCTGAGATGTACCACCGGTACCATCTCAGCAAAAAATTGGAAGAGGTCCTCACGCGGATCGACAAGTTCTATCCGGGCGCCTGCGAAGACAATGATTCTTTAGAAGAACTGTTCGCGGCTGCGGGCGTCGAGCCCACTCCGGCCCCTCAACCTCCCGCCGATGAAACTGCGGGGCCCGAGGGTGTGGCGCAGCCATTGGACAATCTAGGGAAGATTCCTTCCATCACGGCCTTCATTCACCGCCAGGGAACGCCCGAACGCGTCCTTCGGGCGGCGGTGGAACAACTTGGCCAGTTGGTGGGCGCCAGCCGTTGCTGGGTCGCCGCCGGGCCGCCCGACTCCACCCCGCTCACAGCCGAGTATCTTGCCCCGGGGCTGGCGCCTTCCGATTCCGATGCAGCCCTCATGGTTTGCACTTTCCTGATGCAGTTGCGTGCTGTTGGCCCTGAAGGGTGGTCGGTTGACGATGTTCCCGCCTGTACAGAACTCAGCCCCGTTGCGCAACCGCTCTACAAGCTGGGCATATCTGCCTTTCTGGCCATCCCGATTATGGAAAAGGAACAAAAGGCCGGCTTGCTTCTGGTAGAACAGTGCCAGACACCGCGGCGCTGGAAGGACAATGAAATGATGCTCGCCAGGACGGTCGCTTCGCAGGTGGCCGTTGCCTTGAATAGCACACGGCTCCGCCGCCTTGTCCGGTCACTGGCCGGTACTGATCTTGCATCCGGCCTCCTGCCCCGCAGCGCATACCTCGATTGCCTGCTGGCAGAAGCCTCGCGGGCAGAAGATCAGTCGCGGTCGATTTCTGTCTGCCTGATGGAGCCTGTGGATGGCGCGGGTCTATCCAGAAGACTCGGCGAGGCAGAAATGGAATTTTACATTAAGAGGATCGGCAGCATGGTGACTTCCCACGTGCGCCAGAATGACATTGCAATCCGTTACGGTCCTTATACCCTGGCCCTTTGCCTTCCGGACACGCCGCTCACCCATTCCCGGGTGGTCATCGAAAAGTTGCAGGGGCAGTTGAACCAGATAAAAGTTGATGTTGATTCTCCACCACGATTCCGCGCCGCGGTGAGCGACCTGTTCCTCAGCCCTGGATTTGACGCGGTGGACGCCGTCACCGAGATCGTCAACCGGCTTGAAACTGCTATAGAGGACCTGCGAAAACAGCCTGAAGCGGCTATCCTCCTTTCCAGGTTTGAAGGCTAGCACAGGTTTTTCCTTTTCAAATTGCCAGCCGGCCCAAAACTTCCTGCCAGCCGAACGAAAACCCGCCTTCCTGCTATCATGGGAATGAACCAGGCTAAGGAGCTCTGGAAGATCCCTTCTTGGGCGCGTCATGACGCTGCGCTGAGTTGTGGAGTTTTCAGAGTTCAACAGGAGAATGCGGGCATGAGTTTCCAAACGCTGCTTTATGACGTTCACGACGGGATCGCCCACGTCACAATCAACCGGCCGCAGAAACTGAACGCGCTCAACCACCGGGCCATTCAGGAGCTGGCTGATTGCTTCACGCGTATTGCCGATGCGGCTGATGCGCATGGTGTGGTCCTGACCGGGGCAGGCGATAAAGCCTTTGTGGCCGGAGCAGACATCAATGAACTGGCCGCGGTCACGCCCGCCGAAGCCCGAAGGACAGCGCTGCAGGGGCAGGCACTCATGAACAGAATTGAATACCTGGGGAAGCCGGTCGTGGCCGCCGTCAACGGCTTCGCGCTGGGGGGCGGCTGCGAGATGGCCATGGCCTGCACGCTCCGCATCGCCTCAGACAACGCGCGTTTTGGCCAGCCGGAAGTCAAGCTCGGCATCATCCCTGGTTACGCCGGTACGCAGCGCCTGCCGCGCCTGGTGGGCAAAGGCCGCGCGCTTGAAATGATTCTCTCAGGAGAGCCGATCAGCGCCGGGGAAGCCTGGCGAATCGGGCTCGTCAACCAGGTGGTCAGCCTTCCCGAATTGATCCCGGCCGCTGAAAAAGCCATCCGGAAGATATTGGCCAACGGCCCCGTGGCGGTCCGCTATGCGCTGGAAGCAGTCCACCGCGGGATCGAAATGACCGAAGCCGAGGGTGAGCAGTTTGAAGCCAGCCTGTTTGGCCTCTGCTGCGCTACCGCGGATATGAAGGAAGGAACGCAAGCGTTTCTTGAAAAGCGGCCCCCGCAATTTAAAGGAAAGTAAGAATACTGGCGCCGCCGCGCCGAAATCAGTTGAGGGATTGATACATCGATGGGTTCTCGAACAAAAGCTCGTGAATTAGCGCTGCAGATGCTTTTCCAATGGGAAGTGGGCCAGCATCCTGCGGCATACGTCCTTCAGACTTTCATGCACGGGCGCAATATTACCCCTGATGTTGACGCTTTTGCCCGCAGTCTTTTTGAAGGGACGGTCAGTGAAGTTGAAGCTCTCGACCGCACCATTGGCGAACACGCCAGGAACTGGCGCACGGAACGCATGCCCGCCATCGACCGCAACATCCTGCGCATGGCCCTCTACGAGTTGCTTCACCATCCGGAAACTCCCGGCAGCGTGGTCATCAACGAGGCTCTCGAGCTGGCGCGGCGGTTTGCCGGCGAAGACTCTGTTGAGTTTGTGAACGGCGTCCTGGACGGCATCTGGAAATCCCTGCCCCAGGCCCAGCCCAAACCCTGAAAAAGTCGCTTATCCACAGGACGCCGAGGATCCCCCGCGGACAAGCCATCGTAAACGCAGGGCCGCGAAAAGCCAGGTTGAAAACGCCTCACGCCGCAGCGCTTCGGGCATACGCGATGCGCTTTTCAATGGAGGGATGCGAATGGAAGATGAATTCGATCCAGCCGGAGGGCTGGCGCTCAGCGAGATTTAGGTCGGCGAGTTTCTCCATGCTGGTGATAAAGGCCGCACTGCTCGGAATCGTGCGCAAGGCGTAATCGTCCGCCTGCCGTTCCAGCCAGCGTGAATGGCTGTTCACGCAGGGCAGCAGAATCAGGGAAAGGCCCATGCTCACCAGAATCAGCAGGGGCAGGTTGGCAAAGTCCGCCACGCCGCTGAACCCGAGTGACGGGCCCCATTTCAACAGGCAGAGGTTGGCGAGATAGAAGCCCAGGTAGGTTGTCACTGCCTGTACAACAATCATGCGGGAAACGTGGTGGCGGACGTGGTGTCCAAATTCGTGCGCCAGGACCGCTTCCACCTCCTCGGCGCTGAACTTTTCCAGCAGCGTGTCGGAGAGAATGATGCGCCGCGTGTTGCCCAGGCCCACCAGCGCCGCATTGGCCTTCTTGCTCTTTTCACTCAGTTTCCATTCGAACACGCCACGCACCCGGGTGCCGGCCCGGCGCGAAAGCTCCATGAGGCGTTCGGCCAGCCTCTCATCCTCCACCGGCTTGAACTTGAAGAAAATGGGAAACAGCAGCACGGGAGCCAGGTTGGCCAGCAGGACAAAAAACGCGATGAAGGCTGTGGCAGAGATCACCCACCACGTATCCGGCCAGTTCCTCATGGTCCAGTAGATGAATTCCACGCCCAGCAGCGCCAGCGTTCCGCCCAGTGCCAGGCCTTTCAACTGGTCCTTCACCCAATTCCAGAAGGTCTGGTTTGACAGGCCGTAACGATGCTCCAGCCTGTAACCTTTCAAATAACTGAGCGGCAGGCCCGGAACCTGGAGGATCAGTCCGACCAGAATGAAGTAAGCCAGGAGGGCGAGCGCGGGATGCGACGTCAGGTCCTCTGCTAAAGTTCGCAAGCCTGTTGTCCACCCGGCAAAGATGAGCACAACCAACAGGGCGAGATCGAGCGCAAAGCCCGCAACTCCCAGGATCCGCCCGGCACGATGGTAGGCTTTGGCGCGCTCCGAATCATTCATTGCAAGAAACAATCGGCCTCAACGAATTACCGCGACTGCTGCCGCGCAAAATCAGCGATGGCGTCCAGAAGGGCGGTCACCTGCTCCCGCGACGGCGCCTCGGCGTAGAGCCGCAGGACGTTTTCCGTCCCGGAGGTCCGCACCAGGACCCACATGGAATCCCCCAGAATCATCTTCACGCCATCCCGGCTATCCAGTGAGAGCACCTTGAAATCCGCAATGGAACTCAGCTTCCCTTCACGGACCAGTTCCACTGCCCGCTGCGCGTCCGCCTTGTCGATTTCCAGATCGACGCGGCGGTAATGGTGCGGGCCGAATTCTTCCTCGAGTTCCTGGACGAGTTCACCCAGGTCTTTCCCCCGTTCCGCAATGATGTCCGCCAGGTAGAGAGAATTCAGGATGCCGTCGCGCTCCGGGAGATGCCCGCGCAGTGCAATGCCGCCGCTTTCCTCGCCGCCGATGAGGATATCGCGCGCCAGCATCAACTCGCAGACGTATTTGAAGCCTATAGGAGTAACGTGAAGCGGCAGACCATATTTCGCAGAAATCTTGTCAACCATCTGGGTAGTCGAAACCGTTTTGACCACCTCGCCCTTTTCGCCACGCTCGGCAACCCGGTGCTTGAGCAAAATAGAAAACACTTTGTGCGAATCCACCGTGTTGCCCTGGGCGTCAACGGCCCCGATGCGGTCAGCGTCCCCGTCGGTGGCAAATCCTGCGTCGGAGCCGCTCTTTACGACCGCCTTGCTGAGGTCGGCGAGATGCGGATCAATGGGCTCGGGATTGATTCCCGGAAACAGCGGGTTGTGCTCGCCGTGAATCTGGGAATAGAAAATGCCGGCTTCGTCAAACAGGCGCGCCAGGCATCCGCGCGCCGCGCCATACATGGGATCAATCACAAACTTTCTTCCGCTCTGGCGAATCCGGTCGAGCGAAACCAGCGCACTGATGCGCTTAAGATAGGGGCCCACCATGTCTGCGGTTTCAATCTCTCTGGCGGCGCTTGAAGTCCGCTCTTTTCCCGGGTCACCATCCGGGACGTATTTCTCAACCTGCTTCATAATCTCGGGAGAAGCCGAGCCGCCGTAAGGGGCCTTGAGTTTGATGCCGTTCCAGACATAGGGATTGTGGCTCGCCGTCACCATCAGCGCACCCGCAGTTTTCCTGGCCACCACGGCGTAGCTCACGGCAGGCGTGGGCGTGGGGCGATCGGCCAGCAGCACCGGGACGCCTTCCGCGGCGACCTGCCGGGCGGCTTCACGAGCAGCTTCGGCGGAAAGAAAGCGGGTGTCATAAGCCACCACCAGGCCCCGCTCGGGCTGCCCTTCCTGTCGAACGTATCGTGCGATGCCCGCCGCCACCCGTCGCACGTTCTCGAAAATGAACGTATCGCCGATGATCCCCCGCCAGCCATCGGTTCCGAATTTGATCTGGTCAGCCGGTATCGTCAGAAACACCTCCGTGCTACAGCAGATTCATTTTGCCCCGCCGTTCCAGTTCCTGCACGGCCTTGCCCACTTTTTGCGACTGCTCCCGCGCGCAGACCAACAGCGCGTCACCCGTGTCAACAATCACCAGGTCCTCGACTCCAATCGTCACAAGATATTTCCGCCCGCCCAACAGCATGTTGCCCCGGGAATCGATGCACAGCGAATTTTCCGGCCGCACGTTGCCGTCACGGTCCTTTGCGCTCAGGTCATAAGCCACTGCCCAACTGCCAACATCGCTCCAGCCCATGTCGGCGGCCAATGCAAACACGCTTTCGATTTTCTCCATCAGCGCGTAGTCAATGGAAATCTTTTCAAGCTCCGGGAACAGGCGCTTCATCGCGCGGGCGTTGTCAACGCCTCCTGCCCCGGCAATCCGCGCCAGACCATCGGCCATTGCGGGCTGAAACCTGCGGAGATTGGCAAGAAGCGTTGACGCCCGCCAGACAAACATCCCGGCGTTCCACAGATAGCGTTTGGAGGCGACATACTTTCGGGCAACAGCCAGCGCAGGTTTCTCGGTGAACGTTTCCACACGAAATACCCTCTCGCTTCCCGCGTTCTTCTCAATTCCGCCCAGCCGGATGTAGCCGTAACCCGTTTCCGGACGCACCGGCTGTATTCCCAGAACCACCGACCGGCCTTCCTCCGCCGCCCAGCGGCAGCCGGCCTTTAGCACGCTGCGGAAGGCGCCCGGCTTGCGAATTACATGGTCAGCCGGAAGGATGGCCATGATGCCTTCCGGATCGCGGCGCAGAATCTCATGCGCCGCCAGGCCGATGGTCGGTGCCGTGTTGCGCTGGGCGGGTTCGGCAACAATCTGGCGTTCCGGGATGCCCGGCAGCAGCCGGACGATCTGCCGCCGCACCAGACCATTTGTAAAAATATAAATCCTCTCCGGCGGCACAATTCCTTTGACGCGTTCCAGTGTCTGCTCTAGCAGCGTG
>DATEKC010000088.1:0-44610 GCA_035277665.1 Terriglobia bacterium | reverse complement strand
CTCTATATCATGCTGCGGGACGGAATCGATTATGAAGAGTTTTGTCGGCGAGGTTCGCATGCCGGGATGCTCGGCGATAGATCGCTGGCCTAACCATGGCCGTGTGTCTGATTGAGCTACCGGCCTCCCTCCGTGGTCGAGGAGGGAGTCAGAAAAAGCCATCATGGTCCCCAAGCGGGATCGAATAGATGTGTGGTGGAACCTGGCCACCGGATCGGGGCGAACTATTTTCCAGGGCCGACAAACAATTTTCACTTGACGGAGCCGACGGCCTTATAGATGCGTTCGCGGAGCGGGAGGTTCGTCTTGAAGCTGGTGTTCCCGGTCGGTCGCAAGGGGTGAGGTCACATGGCGAGAGGCGGTGGCGGCCCAGCCCCATTCCACGCTCGCCCGGCGCGCGCTTAGGTTCACGTATGTAGGCTAGTCATCGCAGGAACCGCCCCAAATGAGACGTATGGGATTTTTGGCATATTTTTTAAAAAATATAAGTTAATTATTTTAAATAACTTACAAAAATTATGAGGCTTCGTTTTTAAAAATGTGTCTGATTCTGGCACAGTGGGTAGAATTTACCAGCACGCTGTGCTCCCTCATAAAATGTAGCCTCCAAAGCCTAGAAGTTCTCCAGGATGTCGGTCACCAGGGTGTGGGCAAAGTCCTGCGAGAGCCGCTTGAGCGCCGGCTCGCTCTCTTCGAACAGCGCGGGCGCGGACTGGCTCACCTGGTACTGCTCGCGGAAGAGGTAATGAGGGTTGTAGAACACCACCTTTTTGGTGTGCAGGTCGATGAGCTCGACGTCAGCCGTTACCTGGATCTGAAACGTGGTGGCGCGGCCGGTGTTGGGGTCAAAGGTGAGCACGCCCGAGCGGACCGTGTCAATGGTTCCCTTCAGTTCGGCGTCGGCGCTGGCGGGCTCGGGCGTAACGCGGAAGCGGGTGCGCTCGATGAACTCGCGAGTGACGGCCGCGGACACGTTCTGCTCAATCCGGAAGCGCGTGCTCTTGTTGGTGAACACCGGAATGGCGATGGTCTTGATGTCGGGCGGCAGGCGCGATGCGGTGCCGGCCACCTGGTAACCGCAGGCGACCATCAGCAGTACGGAACAGGCCGCAAGCGCGGCGGCCGTGGCGCGGGTGAGGTGTTTCATTTCAGCAGCTGGAGCGGCTGGCGCTGGCGATGCAGCCCTTCTGCAATCTGAACGGCGTTGATGGCCGCCAGCCACATGTTGTCCGCGACGGCCCAGAGCCAGATGCCGGCAGGATACCCCGCGTCGGGCTGAATGGCGTCAACCAGGATTTCATTCGAGCCGGCAGCGTCGGCTTGCGATGGCGCCTTCTCAGAGGTCCGGCGGATGGCGATAGGCGCGCCGTCAAGCGCTGCCACCAGGTCAGACGGCGGGACACGTTCATAGGTCTCGATGTAAAGCGAAACGGCAGTCGAGTAAAACACCGGAACCTGAAGCAGTCGCAGGGCGGGCGCCGGCGCACGGTCGCCGATGTAAGTGGCGAGTTCGTTGCGCACGCGCGGCTCCAGGGCGTCGGCCTTTTCGTAGCCGGCTCCCAGGCGCGGCAGCAGGTTGAAGGCAATCTGCGCGCCGAAGGCCTCGCGCGGCACCTTCTGGAAGCTGAGCAGGTTGACCGTCTGCTTCTGGAGTTCATCGACAGCGCGCGGCCCCATTTCAGATGCCGGACTGAAGATGTTCGCCACGGCGCTGCGCAACCGGAACCGCGCGGCCAGCCGCGACACCAGAGCACTGATCATCAGCGTTGCCGCGTGCGGCGCGGAAATTATATGGAGCCCCTTGCGCGTGCCCGAATCCTGCGGCGCGGCTGACGGACCGTCGAGGAAAGGAACTCGCAATGAGGCAGTTGCCAACTGTGAAACGCTGGAGCAGAGATCGATGACCGCTCGCGGGCCCTTCAGCCCCCGGCGTTCGCGACCAGCCCGTTCCAACCAGGCGGCCAGCCGCTGGTGTGGCGCTGTGATAAAAGCAAAATCGAAGCGGGCAGGAATCTCGTCCTGGTATTCCCCGGAGATCCTGCGCCCGCGGCTAAGGTCCACAATAGGCAGATCGGGTTCTCCTGTTTCTCCTGAGACAGTGGTCAGCTCGGCGATGGGGAAATCACGCTCCTCAAGAATAGCCAGGAGCTCCTTGCCGAGAAGTGACGACGCGCCAATGACGGCCACGTGGTAACCGGCGTTTTTCATCGGGCCTTCACCTCCTCATGAACACGAGGGTTGGGTGGACGCGACCTGCCGGGTATCTCATGGATCAAACCGGAAAGCGCGTAGGTGAGCGCCAACACCAGGAGGACAGGTTCCGAATAGAACAAAATGGCCCAGATAATAAGTCCAATAAAAATGATCCATACGTACGAACGCCGACGGCGCAGGTCAAGCGATTTGAAACTGGGGTAGCGCACGCGGCTGACCATCAGGAAAGCCAGGCCCAGCGCCACCAGCAGCCACACCACTGCAAACGGCCAGTAGGTAAGCGGAGTTTTCTGCCAGTGCACGACGGCAGCAATGACCCCCGCGGCGGCCGGAATGGGGAGCCCGACAAAATAGCGGCGATCGGCCCCGGGCTTCACAGTGTCGATGTTAAACCGCGCCAGACGTGCTGCCCCGCAAATGAGGTAAGCGAAAGTGATGATCCATCCTACCGGCCGCAGGTGTTGAGTTAACGGGATCTGCGCGGCATCGATCGCCGGGCGCACTCCCCAGGCGTAGGCAAGGATGCCGGGTGCGAGACCGAAGGTGATGACGTCGGCCAGCGAGTCGAGTTCGCGGCCAAAGTTTGAGGTGGAATTGGTGAGGCGTGCGATCCGGCCGTCCAGAGCGTCAAACACGATGGCGAGGCCAATCGCCATCGCTGCATTGTCATAAGAAGCGCTGGCAAGGGCGCTGGCTGCACCGGCAGCCATCAACTGAGCCCCCTGCAGGGTGTTCAGGATGGCATAGTAACCACAAATCAGCGTTCCGCTGGTAAACAAGCTTGGCAGGATGTACATACCCCGCCGCAGACGGTGATTATAGACGGCAGTTTCCGTTCCTTCCTCCGCTCTAAGAAAAGCTTGTCCTTCTGGTTCCAATGATGGTACTCCCAGCTTTCACATGCTCGCCGATTTTAACGGAAAGCGTCACCTCGGGTGGAACCAGTACATCCACCCGCGACCCGAACTTGATCATTCCAACCCGCTCGCCGCGCTCGACGCGGTCGCCTACTTTCTTCCAGAAAACAATCCGCCGGGCCAAAACGCCGGCGATCTGGCGGACAACCACCTGTCCATCGTCGCTTTGCAGAGTGAAGGTGTTGCACTCATTTTCAACTGAGGCCTCCGGTTTGGAGGCCATGCGGTACGATCCTTTTCGATAGAGAACGCTCCCGATGCTTCCTGCAACGGGCGACCGGTTCACGTGAACATTGAGAGGCGACATGAAGATGCTGATTCGCTGGCAAGGATGTCCGGCTTCCTCCTCTGCACGAATCTCAACTACACGTCCATCCGCCGGAGAAACAAGCACCCCGGGGGCGGAGGGAACCGACCGTTCCGGGTCGCGGAAGAAGTTCAAGACAAACAACGCGAGGATTAAAAAGAGTGCAGCGGCAAAAAAGAAAAGCTTGCCCGGCCAGTAAACCCCAAGACCCAGCAGCCCCCCTCCGATCAAAAACAGCGGCAGGCTATACCAGTACCCCTCTTTCACCATAGTTATTGGGTGCGCGGCGCCGCCCCGAACAAGCATCGATCAGTGGGAGCCAACTTCTTGCTGCAACAGGGTAAACGATCCCTTTTCCCTCACTCAGCGCATCACCCGCGAGGGAGGGATCCCATCCTCCTGCCTGGTCGCCTGGCTAAGCCGCAGGCTCGCTGCTTTTCAAAACTGCGGCCATTTGGTCCTTAAGGCGAAGTTTGAGCTTCTTCAACCTGACTTCTTCAAGTTTCTCCTCTTCCGTCAGGAAAGCCTTTCCTTCCAGGCGGTCCAGCTCAGCCGCGTATCGGCCATGCTCCTCGTGAAGCCGCTGATACTCCGGATTGTTGGCCATCGAGTTATCCCGGATGGCCTCGGTAGGGGTGCTCACGGGTGTGCCACCTCCGCTATGATTATTTTACTTCCGTCAGGCTAACACACACGCATTGCTCGTTCAAGGTGGAAAGAAGCATAGGGAAAGATACGGAAGCTGGCAGCCCATGGACTGCCGGGTCGGGGTTGCAAATAATTTCTGAGGCTGTGGCGGAGGGGAGGCCAGGTATTCTGCGGAAGGGGAGGCAGAATGCGACGATAAACCGCCGCTACTCATACCAGAGTGCTACCATCGGATCAACTTTGGCAGCGCGGCGGGCCGGCATGTAGCAGGCGAGAAGAGCCACAATAATCAGGATCAGCGAGACAGCAATAAACGTCAGAGGGTCGGTGGGCTTCACGCCATAAAGCAGGCTCGACAAGAAGCGTGTCAGCGCCAGCGCCCCGGCGATACCAATACCTAAACCAATCAAGATCAACTTGAGACCTTGCCAAGTGATCATTCTGAGGACTTCACTCCTTTGCGCGCCCAAGACGAGACGAATGCCGATTTCATTCGTCCGCCGACTCACGGCGTAGGAGGCAAGGCCGTAGATGCCGATGCAAGCCAGGAAAACTGCCAGCAGTCCAAAGAACGCCGACAATTCCGCCACGAGCCGCTGGACGGTAATGGACGCGTCAACCTGATCCGCCAAGGTTTGAACATTGTCGATGGGCAGGTTCCGGTTCACTTCGCCCATTGCCCGCCGAACCGCGAACGCCATGTCCTGCGGGTTACCGGAGTAGCGAACCTCAAATTCACGCAGATAAAGCCCAATGCCCCAGTGCGGGCTGTATTGAGTGTAGGGGTAGTACGCGAATGCCTCGGGATCTTCATCGAGCGCGTAATATTTTGCGTCCCGAGCGACCCCGACCACCTCAATGTCATTGCTGTGCCTGGGGCCGCTCATGCCAAATCGTTTACCGATGGGCGAACCTACGGGAAAGAGCCGCCGTGCCATGGTTTCGTTTATTACTGCGACTCTTGGTGAAGTGGCTGTGTCCTGGGGGCCGAATCCGCGGCCAGCAAGAATGGGAACGCCCATGGCGGCAAAGTAGCCTGTTCCCACGGCATTGAAGGATGCATCATGCTGGGAACCGGGAGCGGCAGGATAGCCCTCGGCCCACGCAGAGTCGTCCCAGCTCCCCTGATGGAACGAAAAGATCGAGAAGCTGGAGGCTCGCACGCCGGGCAGCGCATCCACTCGTTGTTCAATTTGACGATACAGATTCGCAAGTCTTGACTCATCGGTGTAACCGGTTGCCGAGGGATCAACTCTGAATAGCAGGACACCTTGCTTTTTGAACCCCGTATTCACGTTCGCAAGGGTAATGAGGCTGCGAACGAACAGTCCGGCTCCGACTAGAAGCACCAAGGAGAGCGCCACCTGGGAAACGATCAAGGCCTTTCCCAGCCGGCTGCGGTCGTGAGCCGGCATTGCGCCACGGCCTTCCTTGAGCGCCGGTGTCAATCTCACCCGAGTTGAGCGCAGGGCGGGCAAAATTCCGAACGCGATGGCGCAGCCAAGAGAAACCAGCATCGTGAAGGCGAGTACGGGAGCATCCAACGATACATCCAGCGCCAGTACGTGCTGGGTGCGGGAGACCACAGCGAGCAGAAAGCGGCAAGCCCACTCCGCAAATACAATTCCCAGCACACCCCCGGCACCGGCGAGCAAGGCGCTCTCCGTGAGCAAATGCCGGATTAGCCGCCCGCGTCCCGCTCCGATTGCCATCCGCACCGCGATCTCCCGCTGCCGCGCAGTGGACCGCGCCAGCAGCAAATTCGCGAGGTTTGCGCAGACGATGAGCAGGACCAATCCGACAATCGCCATGAGCATCCACAGTGGCTGCGAAAAACTCTCGCGAAGGAATGAATTGCCCGTCGCCGCCGAGGATAGAGTGATGTGCGCCTTCCGAATGTCCTGAAGCTGCTGCGCCGATGGTTCCGAACCGGCATATGCATGGAGAATGTTTTTGAAGACCAGGTTTGTGTTGGCTGTCGCCTGGGATCGGGTCACGCCGGGCTTCAGGCGCGCGATGATGTCGAGTGACCGGTAGAATTTGTCGCTGATCTTGTGCGGACCCGTATCAATCAGGTCGTGCATCTGAAGCGGAATCCAAAGGTCAGGCGAGCGGCCCACGGTGGTGCCAAAGAAACCCGGCGGCGTAACGCCGATGACGGTGTAGACAGTGCCTCCGATCGTCACTCTGTTGCCTAAGACGGTAGGGTCGCGAGAAAAACGGCTGTTCCACCATCCGTAGCTGATTACCGCAACGGGGTGCCCGCCCAGCGTCTGGTCGTCCACGTCCCTGAGGAGGCGCCCGAGGAAAGGATTGACGCCCAGGACTTCAAAGTAAGTGCCGGAGACGAGCTCAACCTCCATAGCTTCAAGCTCCCCACTCGCTCCCACTGTGCCGTGCAGGCCAGCTTCGCTGCTGCTGAAGGCCGCAACGCCGGAGAATACCCGGTTTTCTTGCTGAATTCCGCGGTAGATGGGGTATGAGAAAAGATGCATCTCGCTGTCCGGGAAGTTGTCACTGTTGCCGGACTCGTTTCCCGGGCCGAGTAGAACCAGGGCTCGTGGATGACGGACTGGCAACATGCGCAAGACGAGCGCATCAATAAAACTGTAAATCGCGGTGTTGGCCCCAATGCCGAGCGCAAGCGTGAGAATAGCCACGGCGGTGAAGCCGGGATTGCGGCGGAGCTGGCGCAGGCCATAGCGAACGTCGGCGAAAAATTCCTGCAAGAGGCGCGTGCCCAGAGTTTCACGGCACTCTTCCTTGTAATTCTGATAGCCACCAAATTCGATGCGAGCCCGCCGCTCCGCCTCGGCATTCGGGATCCCCTGCCGCTCCAGTTCCGCCGCGTGCAGGGCAAGATGCGAGCGGAACTCTTCGTCCATCTCGATCTCCATGCGGCGGCGGTGGAATACGCAATCACGCAATGTTCGAATTGATGACAGCAGCCCCATGTCTGTTCTGTTCAAAGTTCCGGGTTCTGAGTTATGAATGGAGTGTGAAACCGCCCTCATTCAAAGAGAGATTGAAAAATCACGCGCCTTAACCCGGAACGAATAACCCTTGACCCGTCAGTTACGATTCGTTCGCTTCCGCATTGAGCGCCGCGCCGATTGCCGCCACAAGGCGGTTCCAACCTTCAGTTTCCTCGCGCAGGCGATTCCTCCCCGCCGCTGTGAGCTCGTAGAACTTGGCCCGCTGGTTGTTCTCTGAGATCCCCCATTGCGCTTTCAGCATTCCCTGGCGGACAAGGCGGAAGAGAGCCGGGTAGAGCGCTCCCTGCTCGATGACCAGGGCGCCTTTGGAAATCTGCCCGATCCGCAGCAGGACCCCGTAGCCGTGCAGCCGCCCCAGCGAAACCGCCTTGAGGATCAGAAGATCAAGCGTGCCGGGAAGGATTCGAGTTGGGGTGTCCATGCGAGCACCTAAGACAATTAGGACTATAGAATCTGGTAATCAAGGTTGTCAAGGGTGGATCTCGGACGTTCAATTTCTGGTTTGCCCGCTTGGGGCCAAAGCGTCAGAGGCGAGGTGCCACACGGCAAAAGAAAACCCGGCCGGTTGGCCGGGTTTTCGACCCACTAACAGAACTGCTATCTTTACGATGAGGATAATAAGCGGCGAGGGAATAATTGCCGCTGTAGTCGCCCCTTACTGGCCCGACTTCTGGCCCTCTTTTGCACCCTTCTTCTTGGCGTGCTTCACGTGCTTTTTGGACTGAGTCGTAGTGTGGTGCTTCTTGGTGTGCTTCTTCGCAGCGAAAGCCGGCATCGACAGGGTCGTGGCCATAGCGATAGCTGCAATCAATGTGAAAAACTTCTTCATGGGTTCTAGAACCTCCAATCAAAAATAACTACTGGAGGTGCTGTAGCAAGGCATATTCCAAAGGTATGCTGCCGGTGAAAGGATGTAATCCAACTCTTGTCATTACAATTTTTTAAGTTCTCAGGCTGGAGTTTGGAAGAAAGATTACAATGGGTCACTTTTCGTCTGGTTACACCATATGGTGCAGGTCATACACGTTTTCGGGTAGCAATTCCGTGGCGGGCTGCTGAACTTCCGAGCCAGAACCCGCCTCTGGCTAGGGAACCTTCATATCCCAATCTCGGCTGTCCCACTGCGTCACAAGGACCTTTCAATCCCCCGATTCAATAATGTGATAAACAAGAACCAGGGCGTCTTCTTTGGGACTCTGATAATAGTCTTTCCGGCGGGCCTGCAACACAAAACCAAAAGAGCGGTAGAGCTCCAGTGCCGGGAAATTGGACTCCCTGACCTCGAGGAAGAGTCTGTTAACCCGCACAAGGGACAATAGTCGGCAGGCTTCCTTGAGCAATTCCCTAGCGATGCCTCGGCGCCGGTATGCCGGTGCAATCGCCAGGTTCCAAATCTCTGCTTCCCCTTCCAGACGATAAAAGGCAAGGAATCCCAGGATGTTCGGCAGCATTTGACCGTCTTGCTCAGCCACAAGGATCGCTCCCCTGGGGTCCGCGGCCAGTTGCTCATAATCCCGTGCTCCCCAGACCCCCACGCCCTTGCAAGCCTTGTGTATTTTTAGAACCGCGTTCAGATCGTCCTGCGCAAATAGCCTGATTTTTATTTCACCTGAATGATTGTGCATAGAGGAATCGGAAAGATTTTGCGGCTTTGGCAGCCAGAGTAAATCGCCGGATCTTCCAACTCAGCTTCCTGCTTTTGCCGCCGGGGCACGCCATTTCATTTCGGCATCTGAATGCCGAATGTAACAGGCGTCGAGATCATCAGATGAGGGCTTTTCGCCCTGTTCGCAGGCGCGAAGGGCGACCTTGGCAATGGCCTCCAGCAGGACTCCTGGAACTTCAATCCCGAGCAGATCGTGCGGCAGGCCCTCACGCAGAGAGCGCGCCTTCAGGTCGTGTGCCCGTGTGATGAAAGCAATTGTCCCACCCATGAACGTTCGGCATTGTCCGCCCTGTCTGAGTGCATCCAGCATAGCCTGAAAGCGTTCAGGACGTACCAATTGGCCCAGGCCACCGGCTTCCAAACAGGATTGAGTGCCTCCGGGTTCAACCGTTCTTCGGTAGAAGCCGGCGAAAAATTCGCCTCGGCGCGCGTCAACAACAGGAACGGCCCAATCGGCATTCGGATGGGCCTGCTCAACCATGGCCTCCAGCAGGTTCACTCCCTTGGCGGGACTTCGAAAAGCCCTGGCCCAGCCCTGCACCGCCGCCAGTCCCACGCGAATTCCTGTGAATGAGCCTGGCCCGTTGCACACGGCGAAAAGGTCGATATCGGGAAAGCCCATCCGGGCCTGTGAGAGTGCGCGGTCCGCCAGCTCAAACAGCGTCACGGCGTATCGCGAGGCAGGTTCGCTGTTCAGGGCGATTGCCAGGCACTCTTTCTGATCGAAAACCGCAGCCCCGCCATATTCACTGGTTGTGTCGATTGCCAGAATTCGCATTTTGAATCATTATACCCGCCCCGTCTGTATCCAACAGTCATTTCCTGAAGCCCAAGAAGCCCGAGAATAGCCCGGATTTTCATATGTTCCGCAGCTCTTCTTCGTTGAGGCCGAAATAGTGGCCGATTTCATGCAGCAGGGTATCGCGGATCTGCTGTTCGACCTGCTTTTCGTTCGAGCAGATTGCCTCGATGTTCTTCTGGTACAGGAAGATGTGATCCGGAGGGTCGGCGGAAAAGACGCTCTTCAGAGTCCGCGGAACGCCCGAGAAAAGCCCCAGCAACAGTCCGCCCCGATAAGGTTCCCGGGGAGGCGAATCCTCTACAATTATGGCAAGGTTCGACAGCCTGCTGCGGAATGGCTCAGGCAGATTGTCCAGGGCCTCGCCCACCAGTCGTTCGAAACGCTCACGTTCCACGGAACCATTGTACATGCCGGGGAGTTCGGGGAGTGTCCCTCTTAAAACATTGGGGCCACTCACCGCAGCCTAAAGCCGGGAAGAAGTCCTGGCGGTTATGCTAAAATGGCAGCTAATGTGGCCGGCCATTATTTTCCCAGCGCTATCCCGTTCTGACTTCGTGGTTCCCGAGTGGGAGCAGGGGTTTTAGGAGCGCCAGAGCTTTCTTATGCCAACACTTTCATTGAATCGGCCCGCCCTCACGGAAATGATTGGTCGGATGGCCCATGCCATGCGGCAGGAATCGGCGCCGCGTGCCGGCGTCGAGCCCGCCCCGGAGAGTTCGCCGGACCTCCGCACCCTGGCGCGCATCATTGACCACACCATGCTGCGCCCGCAGGCAACATCGGATGAACTGGACAGGTTCTTCTGCGAAGCGGTGTCTCTGGGCGTTGGGGCCATCTCCATCCACCAGACGTGGGTCCCACGTGCCGTCAAGATTTTGCGTGGGACCGGAATCAAGGTGGGGAGCGTCGTGGGATTTCCTTTCGGCGCCACTCACCCCTCGGTAAAGCGTGCGGAGGCTGAAGCGTCCATTCGGGCAGGCGCCGAAGAGCTGGATATGGTGATGAGCGTTGGAGCTTTGCGCTCGGGAAACCTTGACGGGGTTCTCAGCGATATCCGAGGCGTCGCAGACATCGCGCATGATGCATGCTGCATCCTAAAGGTGATCCTGGAGAATGCTTACCTTTCTGATGAGCAGAAGGTCACAGCCTGCCGGCTGGCGAAGCAGGCGGGTGCAGACTACGTGAAAACCTCAACGGGATTGGGACCGTCGGGCGCAACGGCGGATGATGTGCGGTTGATGCGCAATTCCGTTGGACCGCAGATGGGCGTCAAGGCAGCCGGAGGCATCCGGTCGCTTGGGGACGCGGTGAGGATGCTGCAAGCCGGTGCGGACCGGCTGGGAACGAGCGCCTCGGCTGCCATTCTGGCGGAAGCCGCCAGCCGCGTGGGCTAATCCATGTCTCAAGTTGTGAAATCACCGGTACGCCCCCTCGGGGCAACTGAACTGTTGACCCTGCTGATGGAAGTAAGCGAGCAGATCACTTCCACGCTCGACCTGGAAGTTTTAATGGTGCGTATCGCCCAATTGGTGAAGCGCGTCATCAACTATAACGTTTTCGCCATCCTGCTGCTGAACGAGAAGACACAGGTGCTGAGGATCCGGTCCAGCGTCGGACATCCGGAGGAACGGGTCCGGGAACTTCGGATCAAAGTGGGCGAAGGCATTGTGGGACGCGCGGCGCTGGAACGCCGTTCGATTCTGGTGAACGACGTCCAGAACGAACCCACCTACATCGAGTCGATGCCCACTATCCGGTCGGAACTGGCAGTTCCGCTGTTCCTGAAGAACCGCGTGATCGGTGTCATTGACCTGGAAGCGGACACACCCGACTTCTTTACCGATCAGCATGTCAATCTGCTGGAGCTTCTGGCCGGTCGCATGGCCATGGCCATTGAGAACGCCCGGCTCTATCGGCGCAGCCTTCGTCAGGCCCGGACGCTTCAGCTCCTGAATGAAATCAGCCGCGAGCTGAGCTCGGTGCTGGTGCTGAATGAGCTGCTTCGCAAAGTGGGGACACTGACCAAGCGCCTCGTGAATTATCACCGCTTCAGCATTATGTTGGCGGATGAGCAGGCAAAGACCTTCAACTCCGTCCTGACGCTGCGACAGGACGAGAGCCTGCCGGACAAGACAACGGTACGCTTCGGGCAGGGAATCGTGGGAGCTGCCGCCGAATCGCAGGAACCGGTCGTGGCGCCCGATGTTAGCCTTGATCCGCGTTACCTCCGCATCAATCCTGACACAAAATCAGAGATGGCGGTTCCGCTGATCTACCACGGCCGCGTAATCGGCATGGTGGATCTGGAAAGCCCTGCGGCGAATTACTTTACAGAGGAGCACGTCCGGATTTTTTCAACCCTGGCGCCCCAGATTGCTATTGCCATCGAAAACGCTCGGCTCTATGAGCGGGTGTTGCGAAGCGAGTCGCGGCTGGAACGCGACCTGAAAAGCGCGCAGGAAATCCAGATGCATCTGATGCCAGGGACTTCGCCCAACGTCACCGGACTCGAGATTGACCTGCGCTTTCAGCCCGCGCGGCAACTGGGCGGCGATCTCTATGACTTTCTGAATTACGGGAAGGACCGTCACTTGCTGGCCGTCGGCGACGTCAGCGGCAAGGGCGCGCCGGCTGCTCTTTATGGGGCGCTCGCCGGAGGCATTCTGCGGAGCATGGCCCCCCTTCGCCTTCCAGTCCCCCAGATGCTTCGCCGGCTGAACGGAACGCTGCTGGAACGCAGAGTAGAAGGCCACTTTATCACCCTGGTCTGTGCGGTGTGGGAACCGAAAAACATGGTACTGCGCCTTGCCAACGCCGGCATGCCGCTGCCGATCCTAATCCGGGACGGACGGTCGCGGCAAATTCAGGTGGAAGGAATTCCGCTGGGCCTGCTGGAACATACGGAATACCAGGAGGTTTCTCTTCAGCTAAAAAGGGGAGACCTTTTGGCGTTTTTCTCCGACGGCCTAGTCGAGGCCATGGATCCCGAGCTTCATGAGTTCGGCGCGCGCCATCTTGCAAACCTGCTGCGCGATAACGCCAGTCGCCCGCTGCGGGAGATCGTTGATATGCTTTTCGGCGAAATCGCGCGTTTTGAAGCCGGGCGCCCTCAGCGTGATGACCAGACACTTGTTCTAGCCCGGGTTCGCTGAGGCAGGCGCCGACTCATGTAACCCGGCGGCACCTGCGCCAGCACCGGCAGGATAGAAAAAAACAGAACAGCACCTATGGAACACTTCCGATACGTCGAAAACAAGCTTCATTGCGAGGGCGCCCCGTTGACGGAACTGGCCGCGAAATTCGGGACGCCCGCCTATGTCTACAGCCGCTCCACCATTGAAGAAAACTTCAGCCACATCGAGGGCCGGCTGGCGGACATTCCAAACCTGATTTGCTATTCAGTGAAGGCTAATTCCAACCTCAAGATCCTGAACCTGCTGCGGCAGGCCGGCGCTGGCTTTGACATCGTTTCCCGGGGTGAGCTGGCGCGGGTGCTCAAGGTTGGAGCCCGACCTGACACGGTAGTCTTTTCCGGAGTGGGTAAGGACGAAACGGAAATTGACGCTGCGCTTGCCGCCGGCATCCTGATGTTCAATGTGGAATCGGCGGGAGAGTTGGAAGCCATCGCGCGCCGCGCGCGCCACCTCAAGAAGCGCGGCAATATTTCCATCCGTGTTAATCCCGATGTCGAGGCGGACACGCACCCTTACATCTCAACCGGACAGTTCATCCACAAGTTCGGGGTGCCCAAGGACCAGGCCCTCGACCTCTTCCGGCATGCTGCCACCATTCCGGAACTGCGGGTGCGCGGCATTGCCTGCCATATTGGTTCGCAAATCCTCGACGTCGATCCTTTCGTCAAGGCGCTGGAAGAAATTCTGGACCTGGCGCGGACGCTTGACCGTGACGGCATCCGGCTGGAGTTTCTGGATCTCGGCGGCGGCTACGGCATTCGATACGTGGATGAAAATCCGCTGGAAATGGACCGGCTGACGGCAGAACTGAAGAAGCGGCTTGCCGAAACTCCCTATTGCCTGATTCTGGAGCCTGGGCGCGCGCTGGTGGGGAACGCCGGGGCCCTGCTCACGCGTGTTCTTTACATCAAGAACACCGGAAAGAAACATTTTGTAGTGGTTGACGCCGGCATGAACGACCTGATGCGTCCCACGCTTTACGGCTCATTGCACCAGATTGTGCCCGTCGAGCGCCGTACGGAAAAAACGTTCCTGGCTGACGTGGTGGGGCCGCTTTGCGAGACCGGAGACTTCCTGGCTCGCGACCGCGAGCTGCCCTGCGTCGAGCCGGGAGACCTGGTGGCCGTGATGACTGCCGGCGCCTACGGCTACGTCCTCGCTTCGAATTACAATTCCCGGCCCCGCCCGCTTGAGGTGATGGTAGCCGGCAACCAGATGGAATTAATCCGCCCTCGCGAAAAGCTGGAAGATTTGATGGCCGGAGAGGTCCTTTAGCCGCCGGATCAGCGACTTGGCATTCCGCCAGCTCATCCACTCAGCTTTTTTTCTACCGCTCTCCCCACTTGAGCTTCTGGCGAAGGATTTCGTAATAGTTTCGATGAGGCGGCTGGATCAGTTCGACATAGGAATCGGACTTGCGCACGCGAATGATGTCTTCGCTATGTGTTGCGATGCCCACCTGCCCGTCGACGGTGAGGTAAGCGGCTTCGCGCTGGCTCTTTACCACAATCTCAATCAGAGCGGTATCGCGGAGCACCAACGGGCGGTTTGTGAGCGTGTGCGCGCAGATGGGAGTGACGATAAAAGCTTCGACGGAAGGCGACACAACTGGCCCCCCCGCCGCCAGCGAGTAGGCCGTTGAGCCAGTCGGCGTTGAGACGATCAGCCCGTCGGACTTGTAATTAGAAATGAACTCCCCGTCGGCATACACTTCAAAATCCTGGATCCGGGCGATGGCTCCTTTGTTCAGCACCACATCGTTCAAGGCACGGAAAGTGGAGAGAGCTTCGTCCGCTCGGACGAGTTCACCCTCAATTTGCACACGCCGCTCGGAACGATAGTGGCCGGACAACACGCCTTCGAGCGCCGAATACATCTCATCCTGAGTGATGACCGTAAGGAAGCCCAGGTCACCCAGGTTGACTGCAAAAATGGGGACCTCGTGCCGGTAGAGCGCACGGGCGGCAGCCAGCAGCGTGCCATCGCCTCCCAGCACAATCAGCAGATCCACCTTTCCCGGAAGCTCATTGCGGGTAAGGCACTTTTCTGAGCTCTCCAGGATGGAACCCGTTTCCTTATCGATGGAAACTTCGATGTTGCGCTCGCGAAGCCACCCCACCAGTTGTGGAACAATCTGCCGAATCTCTGCTTTCTTGGGCTTTGAAACAATTCCGATTTTCTTGATCGTCATAAGGGCCAGAAGTCATCGTGGAATGACGATGGGCCCCGCTGCCGCCCATCGTTGATAAACCATTCTAGACATTTTGGGGCCAAATAGCATGCAGGAAAAATTCCCGGTTCCCCTCTGCTCCCATCAAGGCGCTTTCGGCGCGCCCGATTTCAGTGAATCCCAAATCGGCGATTTTCTGCAACACCTTTCCAATGGCTTCTTCGTGCAAACGAGGGTCGCGCACAATGCCGCCCTTGCCAACCTGTCCGAAACCTACTTCAAACTGCGGCTTCACCAGCACCAGGAGATCGGCGCCCTTTTCGAGCAGAGAAGGAAGCACTGGGAGAATCAACGTGGAGGAAATAAATGAAACGTCCATGGTGGCCAGGGCCACAAGCGTTCCAATCTGGTCAATGCCCAGGTACCGGGCGTTGGTTTGCTCCATCACTTTTACGCGCGAATCCTGGCGCAGCTTCCAGTCAAGCTGGTTGGTCCCCGCATCCACGGCAAACACCCTGGCTGCCCCGCGTTGAAGTAGACAGTCCGTGAAGCCGCCTGTAGACGCGCCGATGTCCAGGCAGATTTTGCCTTCGGGATCCGCCCCAAAGTGATCGAGCGCCGCCTCAAGCTTGAACCCTGCCCGGCTGGCGTAGCGGAGCGGCTCACCTAGCATGCGCAGCCGTGCCTCGGAACTAACGCTTGTTCCACATTTTTCAACTTTCTGATCGTTCACCAGCACCTGGCCGGCAAGGATCAGCGCCTGGGCCTTCTGGCGTGACTCCGCAAGGCCACGCTCCACCAGAAGCCGGTCGAGCCGGATTTTTTGCGGCCGATGTTGATCCATCCTCCAAAGATTAACCGGTGGGTTGCGGGAAATAAAGGCCAGGTTCCAATCCATAAAATGGTCAGCTTGGGCAATCCGTTTTTCATTTTTTGAAGTCCGCTATTATTTCCGTGTTTCTGAGCGGGGTTTTTGAGGTAATATCGCTGGCGCGAATTTCAACCCAGCACTTTTGTGATGGGCGCACCGGTGGAAACCGGCAGGAAGCACTCATAACCTTTAATCTAACTGGTGGCTGGGAAGGAGGAAGTCCATGCGGAAATATCGGATGACGAGAAGGGATTACCTGAAGCTCATAGGGGCTGGAGGCACCATGGCTGCGATGGGCGCGGCGTCTGCTTGCACTTCGGGCCAGCCTCCGGCGCCCAAACAGGAAAAGGCTGAGGGTCCGGGCGAGCCGGCCTCCGCGGTGGCGGACCGCGAACGGCGCATGCAGTGGTGGCACGCGGCAAGATTCGGCATGTTCATTCATTGGGGGCTTTATAGCGTGATCGGACAGCACGAATGGGCCATGGAAAAAGAAGGGATACCGATTCCACAATACCAGTTACTGGCCAAGCACTTTAACCCCAAGCCCAACGCCGCTCGTGACTGGGCGAAAGTGGCCAGGCGGGCCGGGCAAAAGTACATGGTAATGACTACCAAGCATCATGAAGGGTTCTGCCTCTTCGACACCAAGTTGACGGATTATTGTGCTCCCAGGCAGGCCGCCGGGCGCGACCTGGTAAAAGAATACGTCGAGGCCGCACGCGCTGAGGGATTACGGGTGGGCTTCTATTACTCGCTAATGGACTGGCACCATCCGGACGGGGCTCTCTGCGCTACGGACGAGGCCGCACGCAAGCGCTTTGTGGATTACACGCACGGCCTGATTCGTGAATTGATGACGAACTACGGCAAGATTGACATTTTGTGGTACGACGTCGATTGGCCGCTGACCGCCGAGCAGTGGGAATCGAAAAAGATGAATGACATGGTCTTCAAGCTGCAGCCAGACATCATTGTGAACAACCGCAACGGTTTGCCGGGAGACTTTTCAACTCCTGAGCAGCATATCAGCGCCTCAGAAAAAGGCCGCGCATGGGAAACCTGCATGACGATGAACGACAGCTGGGGCTATCAGAAGGCAGACGATGACTTCAAGTCCCCCAAGACCATCGTACGCAACCTCATCACCTGCGCCAAAGGCGGAGGAAACTATCTGCTGAATATCGGTCCCAGACCGGACGGCTCTGTGCCGGAAGAAGAGGTTAGCACGCTGGAAGCCGTGGGCAAATGGATGGACAAGAACGGCCCGACCATCTACGAGGCAGAGCGCTGCAATGCGGAAGCGACAACTTACGCGAATTTTACGCGGAAAGGAAACACCCTTTACATCCACGTACACTTCTGGCCGGACTCGACACCGGCGGCTGGCTGGCTGTCATTCTTCCAGCCTCAAACAGTGGTGGCCATGGGCGGGCTGCGGACTCAGGTGAAGTCGGCGAAACTGTTCGCTTCCGGCAGGAAGGTGAACTTCAGGCAGGACGATATCTCCATCCAGTTTACGGGGCTGCCCATCAAAGCGCCTGATGATCCCGTCACCGTGATTGAGGCGGAGTGCGAATCTGAACCCACGGTGGACGGTCTCTACGTGCGCGAACATCGCAAGCGCTACATGGTGGGGATCTAATCAGACGGAACGCCCGCTCTGGAAGAAAATCCGGAAGAGCTAGCTTGCCCATGAAAAGTCTGGTGCATGGGCGGGCTTGCTCTGGACGGGCCATCGGCGCGATCAAAGGTTGAACAGAATTTTAAGGCTATTGTCAGGGTCGTGCATCTTGCGGAGACCCTCCTCGATTTCCTTGAGAGGCAGGCGGTCCGTTACCACACTCTTCACATCGATGGAGTCCTGCTCCAGCAGGGAGATGGCAACCCGAAAATCATTCGGGGTGTAAACGCGCGCTCCGGAAGTACGAATTTCCTTGAAAACCAGATTAAGCACATCAATCTCCGCCGGTGCCTTCGGAAGCCCAACAAAAGTGATATGCCCCCGAACCTTACAAGACTGCACGGCATCGCGATACGCCGCGGCCGCCCCTGTTGCTTCAAACACGTGGTCCACAAAGCGGTCTCCGGTCAACTGAGGAATCAGCTCAACGGGCTTTGTCTCTGAGGGATTAACGACGGCGAATCCCATTCGCGCCGCCAGGTTCCGTCGGAATGGTTTCGCCTCCGATACCAGCACCCGCCGCGCGCCTGCCGCCCGCAGCACCTGGGCAATCAGGTTCCCAATCGGGCCGGCCCCCGTGACGAACGCGGTATCGCCCGCTGTGAATCCGGAAGTCCGAACCACGTGAACAGCAACGGAAAGCGGCTCAACCAGCGCCGCCTGCTCGTCATCCACGCCGGGTGGAACAGGGATCAACTGCTCCGGGGTCGTTCTAACGTATTCCGCAAAGCCTCCGTCCCTGTCGATTCCAAGCAGGCCGAGCTTCTCGCAGACATGGGCATTGCCTTCGCGGCAGGGAGCGCAGCGTCCGCAGGAGATCAGCGGAAACACCGCCACTCGGTCGCCTTACTTGATTTTCGACTCCGCGGCGGCGCGCGTCTCCACCACAGTGCCGAAAATCTCGTGGCCCAGCACACGCGGCGGGACCACTCTCGGGTGCTTGCCGGCGTGGATCATCATGTCCGTCCCGCAGATGCCCGCATACCGCACCTTTACTAGCACTTCGTCCGGGTTCAGTTCAGGCTTTGGCCATTCCTGCAACTTCAGTTTTTCAACTCCGGTGTAAACCCCTGCCTGCATGAGAACCATCCTTTAGATCAGTTTCCGCGACCGGCGTCGCGAGCTCCGATGACATCGAAACGGTCACTCAACATGGTATTTCCGGCAAGTTCTGAATACAACACCATTCAGCGCTGTTCCGACGCTATTGTGTGTGCGCCGGCCGATAAGAATCTCACTGGCCTCTGAAGTGTAATAGAATTTTTGTATAACATTTTGCTGGCGGAAAGACTCAAATCTAAGAGAGGAGGAACTTATGGCCACGTCGACAAAGCATGAAAACGCTTCACCTCTGACTGTCTCAGCCGATCCGCTTTCCTCCGAAGAGCTCCGCAAGATGAATGCCTACTGGCGGGCGGCCAATTACCTGTCTGTTGGTCAAATCTATCTCTACGACAATCCCCTACTGCGCGAGCCGCTCAAGCCGGAGCATGTGAAACCGCGCCTGCTGGGGCACTGGGGCACCACGCCGGGTTTGAATTTCATTTACGTTCACTTCAATCGCATCATCAAGAAGTTCGATCTGAACGTAATCTACATCACGGGTCCCGGGCACGGCGGGCCGGGGCTGGTTGCGAACACTTACCTCGAGGGGACCTACAGCGAGTTCTATCACGACATCACGCAGGACGCCCAGGGCATGCAGCGGCTATTCAAGCAGTTTTCCTTCCCAGGAGGCGTCCCAAGCCACGTCGCTCCGGAAACTCCAGGCTCCATCCATGAAGGCGGCGAATTGGGTTACTCGATTGCCCATGCGTACGGGGCGGCGTTCGACAACCCGGACCTGCTTGTGTGCTGTGTGGTGGGCGACGGTGAAGCGGAAACAGGGCCGTTGGCCACAAGTTGGCATTCCAACAAGTTCCTGAACCCGGCGCGGGACGGAGCCGTCCTCCCCATTCTTCATCTGAACGGCTACAAGATTAACAATCCCACCGTCCTGGGCCGCATGAGCGATGAAGAACTGATTCAACTCTTCACCGGGTACGGCTACAAGCCTTACTTTGTTGAGGGAGACCAGCCCGAGCCCATGCACCAATTGATGGCCGGAACGCTGGATGCCGTGGTAGATGAAATTCAACAGATCCAGAAATCCGCGCGGGAAAACGGGAAGGTACGCCGCCCAGTCTGGCCGGTGATCATCCTGCGGTCGCCCAAAGGCTGGACCGGCCCCAAGGTGGTGGACGGGCAACAGGTGGAGGGCACTTCACGGGCGCATCAGGTGCCGCTGGGTGAAACTCGAACTAACCCCGAGCACCTGAAGATGCTGGAAGAGTGGATGAAGGGTTACAAGCCCGAAGAACTTTTTGACGAAGAAGGGCGATTGATTACGGAACTGGCGGACCTGGCTCCAAAAGGCGGCCGCCGAATGGGCGCCAACCCGCACGCGAACGGCGGATTGCTGCTGAAAGATTTGACCATTCCGGACTTCCGCGAATATGCGGTCCCCGTTGTATCACCGGGGAAATCGGTGGTGGAAGCGACACGGGTGATGGGCAAATTCCTTCGCGACGTAATGAAGGTAAACGAGAAGTCGAAAAACTTCCGCGTGATGGGCCCCGATGAAACCAATTCCAACCGTCTGAGTGCGCTTTTTGAGGCGACTGGCAAAACATTCATGGAGGATGTGCTGCCCACTGACGAGCATCTCTCCCCCACCGGGCGCGTGATGGAAGTCTTGAGCGAGCACATGTGCCAGGGGTGGCTGGAAGGTTACCTGCTAACGGGACGGCACGGGTTCTTTTCCTGCTACGAAGCATTCATCCATATTGTGGATTCCATGTTCAACCAGCACGCCAAGTGGCTGAAGGTGACGCACGACATCCCCTGGCGAAGGCGCATCGCATCGCTGAACTATCTGCTGACGTCACATGTGTGGCGGCAAGACCACAATGGATTTACCCATCAGGATCCCGGTTTCATCGACCACGTGGCGAACAAGAAGGCAGATATTGTACGTGTTTATCTGCCGCCGGATGCGAACACTTTACTTTCCGTCACGGACCACTGCCTGCGCAGTCGCCATTACGTGAATGTCATCGTGGCCGGCAAGCAGCCGGCATTGCAGTGGCTGGATATGGAATCGGCTGTCCAGCATTGCACGGCGGGCATCGGCATCTGGAGCTGGGCCAGCAACGACCAGGGCGGAGAGCCTGACGTGGTGATGGCATGCTGCGGCGACGTGCCCACTTTGGAAACTCTGGCGGCAGTCGACATCCTGCGGCGAGCCTTTGAAGATATTAAGATTCGGGTGATTAATGTTGTGGACCTGATGACGCTTCAGCCCTCGACTGAGCATCCGCACGGGCTCAGCGATCGCGAATTCGATATTCTCTTTACAACGGACAAACCCATCATTTTCGCCTTCCACGGATACCCGTGGCTGATCCACCGCCTCACCTACCGGCGGACCAATCACAAGAACCTCCACGTGCGCGGCTATAAAGAAGAGGGAACTACAACCACCCACTTTGACATGGCAGTGTTGAACGATCTCGATCGCTTCCACCTGGCCGGAGACGTAGTGGACCGTGTGCCCCGCCTTGCCAGGGTTGGCGCTCACTTCAAACAGGAACTGCGCAACAAGTTAATCGAGCACAAAAACTACATTGTGAAGGAAGGCCAGGATTTGCCCGAAGTCCGGGAGTGGAAGTGGCCTTACTGATCAGAAGCCGTTCCCGTTTTTGAACAAAAGGGGCTGCAGGAGATACGATTTTTCCGCGCCCCCCATTTTACGCAAGCCAGCCGGAAAGTCTGCGATCGTGATAGGACTGTTTTCTGCGCAACGGCTATATCTTTCGGTTTCTGTTCGTTCATTAGACTTCTTTTGCCGCGAAAGGTCTCGGCGACTCCATGGGGTGCAGCAGGCATGAGAGATCGAAAGCTCAAGTGGCTTCAAATTTTGCATCCGTAATAAACTGAACGATTACGCACCGACATGCTGTTGAGAAATTATGAACAACCACCGCGGACAGTTGCTCCTTTTCATCCTGTTTCGCATGTCGCGCAGCCTTGCGGCCGGCATGATCACAATTGCATTTCCTTACTTCGTGCTGACCCATAGGCATTACAGCCCTCTTCAACTGGGGCTTCTTTACACTTCGGCCGCGCTTGCGACAGCAGCGCTGGGACTGTTATTCGGATTCCTGACAGATGCATGGGGAAAAGTGAAGGCACTGTTCGTGGTGGGGCTGCTGCTTCCGGTCAGTTCCACAATCGTATTTTTTTCACACGGGCTGTTTCCTCTGTTTATCGCAACGACTTTGGGAGGCTATTCGGCAACGGGATCGCTGATGGAAGGCGGCGTTGGCGGAGCAGCCCAGCCCATCCAGACCGCCGTGATCACCAACCTGACGACTTCAGAGAACCGGACATTCTGGTTTTCATTCCTGACGTTTCTGAGTGGCATGTTCGGAGCGCTGGGAGCGCTGCTGGCCAAGCACACCGGGGTCCTGGATGTCTTCTGGTACGCCACCCTGGTTTCCGGCAGCGGCCTGGTGTTTCTCCCTTTCATCCGAACTGCAGACGTACGCGGAAATCTCCGGCGGCTTCACAGCAAGATCGTCATCGGCAAATTCACCATCACTGGAATTCTGAACGGGTTCACGCAGGGACTCGTGGTTCCATTTTTGATTCCTTTCTTCGTGATCGTCTATCACGTTCCGAAATCGGATATGGCGGTTTACGCTTTTGCCAGCGGCGCACTGGCGGCGTTTGCCCTGCTGGCGGCGCCACGACTTGAGCAGACACTGGGGTTCGTCAAAAGTATCGGGGTGACGCGTGGTATCGGAACGGCGTTGCTGTTATTGTTGCCCTTTTCCCATGTCTACGCTCTCGCCATGGCGGTCTATCTAGTAACCCCAGCTCTGCGCGTGATGGCCGTTCCCGTGCAACGCACTGCCTTCACGGAGATGGTACAGCACGACGAACTGGGCCGGGCCCTTGGGATTAACCAGGTGGCGCGGCTGGGCGCATCTTCCGGAGGCATTACTCTAACCGGATACTTGTTCAACATCTCTGAGATTGCTGCGCCGTTTTGTATTTATGCCGTTGTCATGACCGCAAACATCTATCTCTACTTCCGTTTTTTCCACCATGGCACTCGCTTAGGCATGAAACAACCTTGATATATGATAAATGCCACCACGCTTCTACTCATGAGGCGTATAGGAACCGCTCGAAAGCAGATCCCTGGACGGCTCTTCCCCATGTTCCCCGAGATGTGACAATCCCGGAGCCATGTTATCTGCTCAGTGCTAAGCTAAGCAGGAGATGCGAGAAGGTCTGAGCCAACACGAGGTCCTGGAGCTCTTCCGCAAGCAGCCGGAAAGAACATTCCGCATCCGCGAGTTGGTGCGCGAGCTCGGCCTGCGCTCGAGCCAGGCCCGCGAACTCAGGCACGTTCTGAACGACCTCTCGAAGGGCCACAAGATCCGGGAATCAAAAAAGGGCCATTTCTCGCTGGCATCACCACGCCATGCAGGGAAGAACTCGAAGGGAGAAATTTGGCAAAAGCGTAAGACGATGGAACCGCACCCTGCGATAGACCGGCAGCGGAGCCGCGATCGCCGCAGCGCTCCGCCGGTTTCGAATGAGGCCCACGGCAACATTGTCCGCGGTCGTTTAGTGGGCCATCGTGACGGTTACGGATTTGTGGTACCGGACCGGCCGCTTCAAGGGACCGATCAGGACATTTTTATTCCGCCGGGAGCCATGGGACCTGCGCTGCACGGAGATCTCGTGGAAGTTCAAGTGGTCCGATCGCGTCCCGACTGGCGCACTCGGTTTTCCCGCAACGCAAAATCCAGCACTCGCGTCGAAGGTCGCGTTCTGCGCGTGGCTGAGCGGGCGCAGAAGACGATCGTGGGGGAATTCCACATCGGTTCTCGCTCCAACTATGTTGTCCCTTTCGAACGTCGCATCCCGTGCGAGATCATCATTCCTCCCAGCCAGGAGAGGCCGCCGGCGGAACGGGCCCGCCACCGGCAATTCGGTGGAGAGTCACAAGGCAGGCAGGGACGGCGGGCAAAACCAAAAGCCGCCGACGGGGAGATTGACGGCGTGATCGTTGACGTGGAACTGATCGAATTTCCGAGACCCGGCGTGCAGCCTCGTGGACGCGTGATTGAAGTTCTCGGCAGGCGTGACGAATTCGGGGTGGATGTGGAAATTATGATCCGCAAGCACCACCTCCCGCACCGCTTCCCGGCAGAAGCGCTGGCGGAAGCCGAGGACACCCAGCAGTTTATTTCGGAAAGCGAACGCCAGCACCGCCGTGATTTCCGCTCGCTGCCCATCGTCACGATTGACGGCGAAACCGCGAAGGATTTCGATGACGCCGTCTACGTGGAACGGCTGGACAATGGGCATTATCTCCTGCAGGTTCATATTGCTGACGTGGCACATTACGTACGGCCGGCGACAGCCCTCGACCGGGAGGCCCGTCTGCGCGGCAACTCGGTCTATTTCCCCGACCGTGCCGTGCCCATGCTGCCGCTGGAGCTTTCAAACGGCGTCTGCAGCTTGAACCCTTATGTCGACCGCCTGGTCATGTCCGCACTGATGGAAATTGATCCCCAGGGCACGACGGTGCGATACGAGATCACTCCGGGAATCATCCATAGCACGGAGCGGATGACTTACACGGCGGTCCGGGACATCCTGGCCGGTGATCCCGGCGCATCCCACACCTATCGAACGCTGGTTCCGAATTTCAAGCTGATGGAAGAGTTGGCGCAAATCCTGATCTGGCGCCGCCACGAACGTGGCTCTATTGACTTCGACCTTCCCGAACCGGAAATTACGTTTGACGAAGCGGGGCATATGGTCGGGGTGACAAGGTCTGAGCGCAATATCGCGCACCGCATTATCGAAGAGTTTATGCTGGCAGCTAACGAAACAGTGGCGGGGCATCTCGAACGCAATGGGGCGTCGACGCTCTACCGTGTCCACGAGAGACCCGATCCTCAGAAGGTTTTGGAATTTGAAGAAATCGCCGCGACATTCGGCTATTCGCTGGGGGTCAAATTGCCGGCGCGGCAAAGCTTTCGTGTTCACGGAAGGGTAGAACGCGATCAACGGCCAAGACTCCATGAGCAGCTGGAAAAAATCGATTTGGAGGTCACACCCAGGCACTATCAGCGTTTAACTGCGCGGATCGAGGGGAAACCCGAGGAGCGCATCCTTTCCTACCTCATGCTGCGCTCGCTGAAGCAGGCACGCTATTCGGAGGAAAATCTGGGCCACTTTGCCCTGGCCGCTGGGACCTACACACACTTCACATCGCCCATCAGGCGATATCCGGACCTGGTTGTTCATCGCATTCTGAAGGATATCCTCCACCGCGGGATGCAAGGCCGCGCCCGGGGGAACGCTGCCGTTGAAGGCCACGCGCGGAAATCAGACAGCAACGGCCGGCACGCCATCAATCTGACGCCGAAATCTGGCGAGCGCGCTGCGACTCCCAGCCTCGATGAGCTGCGAGCCATGGCGATCGAATCGTCTGAAGCCGAGCGTCGAGCGCAGGATGCCGAGCGCGAGCTGATCAACTTGAAGAAAGTGGCTTTCATGGCCCAGCACCTGGGCGATGAGTTTGATGCCTTGCTCATTTCGCTCACAAAGCACGGATTCTTCGTGGAACTCATTGATCTGTTTGTAGAGGCCTTTGTCTCGCTCGAAAGCCTGGAAGACGATCGCTACGTCTACCGCGAAAGCTTAAGGGCTGCCGTGGGCCGCCGTAGCAACAAGGCCTACCGCCTGGGCGACAGGATTCGCGTACGTTTGGACCGGGTGGACGCCACCGAAAACCGAATGGAATTCTCGGTGGTCGATTGATTCACGAAACCTGCAGCCCACCGTCCTCAGAAATGTCCAGCACCGGGAAGCCGTGCGTGCCCCGCGCAATCGCTCCTCGTTTGACATCAGACCATGCCCGGCGTAGCATTTTCCCATGGCTTCCACACGTGAAGGACGTGGCGAGATTGAATTGGAATGCCCATGTTGTGGAGCGCTCCTGAAAATCGACGCCTCGCTTGGCAAAATCATCTGGCACGGGAAGCGACCGAAGAAAACCGACGCCCCGGACATTGACCAGTCCGCCCGGTTGCTTGACCAGGAAAAAGCCAGGCGGGAGGCCTTGTTTCGCAAGAGTGCTGAAGACGAAAAATCCAAAACCCAGCTGCTTGAAAAGAAGTTCCAGGAAGCTCTCAAACGTTCCAAAGATGAACCGATCGAACGGCCTCCCCGCGAAATCGATCTCGATTAAGCCGAGGAAAAAATCAAGGTGAATTCGTTTGTACCAGCCGGTCTGTCAGCCTCACCCAGAGCGGCTGCTCGCCATGCGCGTTGAACCCCGCCGAAAAGCTGTGTTAGGATGCGACGTTGCTCCAATGTCTGGAAAAAGTGTGAGGTAGTCCCTGAACCTCTGAGGAGTCTCTCGTGAAAATCTACGACGGTGAGAAGATCCGCAACGTTGCACTGCTGGGCCACGCCGACACCGGGAAGTCGCAGCTTGCATCCGCAATGCTTTACACCGCGGGTGTCACCACGCGGCTGGGCAAAGTGGATGATGGCACTTCCGTGACCGACTTTGACGAGGAGGAAATTGAACGTGGATTCTCCATCAGCGCCGCCCTCGCCAACGCCGAATGGAATGATACCAAGATCAATTTGATCGACACGCCCGGCTTCAACATCTTTCTATATGAGGCTGAGGCCGCCTTGAAGGCTGTGGATGCCGCGCTGATCCTGGTCCATGCTGTGGGCGGCGTGGAAGTCCAGACGGAAAAGACCTGGGGCTTCTGCCAGAAATACAATCTGCCTCGCGCTCTGGTGATGAACCAGATGGACCGGGAACGTGCGAGCTTCAAACGTACCCTGGACGCGCTCACCAATGCCTTCGGGCGGTCCGTCATTCCCGTCCAGCTCCCCATCGGCGAAGAAAAGGATTTTCGCGGCGTGATCGACCTGGTCAGGATGCGATCCGCCCTCTATGAAAACAATGGTTCAGGCAAAGCCAAAGACAGTGAGGTCCCCGCGGAAATGCAGGAGGCCGCCACGGCCGCCCACGAAGCCCTGGTTGAAATGGTCGCAGAGGGTAACGACGAGCTTCTGGAAGAATTCTTTGATAAGGGCACTATTCCGATTGAAGATCTGGTCCCTGGACTCCGGCAGGCAGTAGCAGAAAACAGGCTGACGCCCGTTGTCATCACTTCGGCGCTCCATAATATAGGAACCCAGAGTTTACTGGGGTTTATTGCCGACTATTTGCCAGCGCCAACCGCAAAAGAGAAGTTGGAAGGTCTCGATCATGAAGGTGGAAAGCCGGTTACGCGGAAGATTTCCAACGACGGACCTGCGTCCGTGTTCGTGTTCAAGACTTTTGCCGACCCCTTTGCTGGGCGCCTGAGCCTGTTCAAGGTGATGTCGGGTGTGGTGAAAAGCGAGGCGACGCTCCAAAATTTCGGCCGCGGCGTTGCAGAGCGGCTGGCCCACATCGCCGTTCCCCAAGGCAAGGCTCAGAATCCCATCGCCGAACTTCGAGCGGGCGACATCGGCGTGGTGGCCAAACTTAAAGAAACTTTAACCGGCGATACGCTGGGCGACAAAAACGCTCCGATTCTCTATCCGCCGGTGAAGCTGGCAGAACCGGCCATCTCATTTGCTATTGAACCCAAGTCCCGTGGAGATGAAGACAAACTCTCCACGGCCATTCATCGAATGCTGGAGGAGGACCTTCTCCTTCGTTTTGCACGCGACGAGCAGACTAAGGAATTTCTGCTTTCCGGCTCCGGGCAGCAACACGTGGAAGTCGCCGTCTCAAAGCTCAAAAGGCGGTACAACGTTGAGGTCACGCTGAAGGCGCCCAAGATTCCTTACCGGGAAACCATCCGCGGAAAGGCCGATGCCCAAGGCAAATACAAGAAGCAGACGGGTGGCCACGGCCAGTACGGTGATTGCAAGATCAAAATGGAACCGCTGGCACGTGGTGAAGGGTTCGACTTCGTCAACGATATTTTTGGCGGTGCGATACCCAGGAATTACATACCCGCCGTCGAAAAGGGAATTGTTGAATCGGCGGGGCGGGGTTATCTGGCCGGCTACCCAGTGGTGGATTTCCGCGTCACTCTCTATGACGGATCCTACCATGAAGTCGATTCTTCTGAACTCGCCTTTAAGATCGCCGGATCCATGGCCTTCAAGAAGTGCATGGAGCAGGCGAAACCCTGCCTGCTGGAGCCAATCATGGATGTGGAGATTACTGTTCCTGAAAACTATTCGGGCGACATTATGGGTAACCTTACGAGTCGCCGTGGACGGATTCAGGGAATGGAACCCAAAGGGCACTCCACCATCGTCAAGGCCCAGGTCCCACTAGCTGAAATGCTGACCTACGCCTCCGACCTGACTTCCATGACCCAGGGGCGCGGCAGCTATTCCATGGACCTTTCGCACTATGACGTCGTGCCGCAACAGATTTCCGACAAGATTGTCGTTGAGGCCCGGGCTGCAGGCCATGGCAAGGAAGAAGAAGAGTAAACAGCTCTTTACCTTTCAGGAAAATGCGCGCGACTTTCGGTTCTTCAGTTCGACACTGTTGCAGAAGCGCTGAGGCAATAACCGATTGAGACAGGAGGGGGAGAACTTATGAAAAAATCCATCGGTTTGCTGTTACTCTTCATGTGGCCGTTGATTCTACATGCTGTTCCACCCAAAAAGACACCCATCCTGGTTGACACTGATATCGGCACTGACATTGATGATGCATTCGCCCTTGCCCTGGTCGCGCACAGCCCTGAGCTAAAACTTCTGGGCGTGACAACGGTGAGTGGAGATACTCATGCGCGGGCGCGGCTGGCCGCCAAACTGTTGTGGGAGGCCGGACTGCGCAGTGTGCCGGTTGTGGCCGGCGAGCCAGGCAGACCCCTTCCGATTGAACAAACACGCTGGGCCAGGAATTTCAGCAGCCCGGAACTGCGGCCAGGAAGCGCCGTCAACTTCCTGGATGCAACGCTTCGCAGCCTGCCTGGAAAAACCACCGTCGTGGCGATCGGGCCGCTAACCAACATTGCGGCCCTCTTGCAGAAAGATCCGGCGATTAGCAAAAAAATCAGCGAGATTGCGATGATGGGCGGGTCTATCTACCACGGCTATGGAGACGACCCGACTCCAGTGGCGGAATACAATATTGCGGCAGATCCAGCGGCGGCACAGAAAGTGTTCAGCTCGGGAGTCCACATCCTGATGGTTCCGCTGGATGTGACGGCCATGCTCCAGCTTCACACAGCTGATCGCCATCGCGTCTTCACGCATCTCACCCCCGTGACGGATGCGCTGGCAACTCTTTACAACCTGTGGAACCAGCGAACGCCAATTCTTTTTGACCCCATGGCCGTGGCGATGCTCATCGATCCCTCTCTTTGCGAGACCAAGCCTCTGGATGTTCAAGTCGATGTGGCCGGCTTCACCCACGTTGTAAATAACGGACCTCCAGACGCTACAGTCGCCCTGCACACAGATCCGAAAAAGTTCTTCGACTTTTATCTGGGGCGTGTCGCGCCGGAGCCCGAACTATAAGCCTTCGTCCGGTTGCAGACCCGATTAGTACCCGTCCCTCTTCACTTGCTCAGCGATAAGGCTCAAGCTTGGCAGTGATACGATCACGGACCCAGTGGGGGTCCCACCACTCCAGTGGGTTTACAAAGACTCCATCAAGCAGAACTGAAAAGTGGAGGTGGTCGCCGCCGGCGAGGCCGGTTTCGCCACTGATCCCGATCCTTTGCCCGCGTGTGACGTGATCCCCAGGTTTCACGGCGAACGAACTCAGGTGGCCGTAAAGAGTCTGCAGCCCACAGCCGTGGTCAATGAGGATGGCGTTCCCATAAATGCCAAAATATTGGGCAAAAACCACCACGCCGTCATTGGCGGCGGGAACGGGCGAATGCGCGGTGGCTGCCAGGTCGTAGCCGAGGTGAGTTTCATGGTCCACCACCTGGCCGCTGTAAAGGTACGTCCTGAAGTCGGCGAAGTGTGCCTCTACCTTCGAGTTCGGAAACCGAAGGAATGGCTGCGCCCACAGGAAATGCGGCGCCGTTTTCTGCGCGTAGGCCATCAGCAACTGTGATTCAATCATGCGAAGCTGCCGGTTGATCATCACATAATTTTTCAGAAGGCTGCCCTGATCTTTCAGGTCGGGGTCATGGCTCATAATTGCGGGAACAACGCGCTGCATAAAGATGTCGGACAGGTTGATCTTGCCATCGCGGAACTTCTGCGGAAAAACCTTGTAGTGAAAGCCGGCCGTTGCTTCATTACCCACTTCATCTCGCGCGAGCACCTGGGCAGGCGTTTTGGGATCCACGTTGTAAGGGTAGGCGAACAGGCACATCCGCGTGTCCGGCAGCGATTCCTTGACCGGCCAGCTCCGGAAAAAGTATTTCCCCACTTGGATTCCCGATTCCTTTGTTCCCGGAGAAACTTTGAAAAGCACGAGGTCGCAGCCTCCCTGGTTCACGTAAACCTGTGAGGTGAGGACTTGGATCTCCGGCGGGTGAAATTGCACCGGAATTTCGAGCTGGAGTTCGCTCTTGCCGCCGCGGAAAAACCTCCCCCAGGAGTTATTCGTGGCCACAATGTCCAATGTGGCGTGGCCCTCCTTCAGGTCGGGAATACTGTCCTGCCCGATTTGAGCTTTAAAATCGTTGCTCCAAGCCGGTCGCCTGGCCCAGAACTTCCACCAGGAGGGGGCGGGGGCGTTGTGAATTTCGCTCACCAGCGGGACTGAAAACTTCCTGCCTCCCTGCTGGAGATCCAACCTGACGTTTTTCAGTGGATACTTCTTGTCCTGGACGGTAAATTCAAACGCCGTCCTCCTGCTGATCCCTTTCGTCGAGCCGACGAGTCTAATGACGGGGGCTTCATGGCTGAAAGCCTTCCAGCCGAGAACAACGATGCCCACGATAATAACGACAAGCAGGAAAATCCAGCCGTAACCCGACCTTTCGCGCGGGTTGTGATATGAATTCCTCAAATTCTTTCCTCTCAGCGGTGTCTGATCCGGCCGCTTAAGAAACTATAGCATCCTCCCAAACCGAGACGAGAACTTCGCAACAATTAGCCCCACTGCAATTCATCTCTCATGAGTGCAGCCCTTTTCGTCCCACGGTCTCATATTGAATCCCCCCTCAGGCACCCTCGAAAGAAGCATTTCACGATCTGCGGAGGAATCGAGGTACTACTTCTGGAAAGCTCCCGTACCCGATCGCGCATTGCATTGAATTTGCAAGATACTTTTTTAGGAACATGGAAGGAGGATAGAAAAATTCAGGGGACAACCTGCAACGACGATTCAAAGACGATGATTTTTTTCCGCAATCGCTGACGATTCAACTTTTGATGTATTTCTGGTGCAACTGTGCCAGGTAGTTGTCTGTCATTCCGGCAATATAATCGCAAACCACTCGATGGGTGGGCTCTTCTCTCGTCTTGGAAAAATAAAAGCGCGGCAGGCTTCGGGGGTGTTCCATGTAGTATTCGAACATCTGCGCCACGCAGCGGACGATTTTCTTGCGTTCAGCGTAGATTTCGCGGTGCGTATAAAGATTGTCCCTCAGAAAAGCCTTCAGCTTCTGGTCCTCCCGTGATATCCGCGAACCGGGCCCCACGACGCGTTTTGGTGCCGCCCGAACCTCACTGACATTCCTCAGCTTCAATCGCTTTAGCCGCTCCCGCGAAGCTTCGATAAGGTCCGTAACGAATAAATCCATAAGCTTTTTGAGGGCCTCATTGAATTTCAGCTTCTCCATGGCGTTTGGATGCGCCCGCTCAACAGGGCGAAGCAGACGGTCGAAAAGCGACACGCCGTCCCGGATTTGTTCCAGCGTCAGCAGCTTGGCCTCATAACCATCGTCAAGGTCGGCGCAGTTATATGCAATCTCGTCGGCCACGTCAATCAACTGGGCCTCAAGTGGCGGACGTTCGTGCAGCCGGTATTCGCTCAACTCGGGGTAATGCTCGGGATCGTAATCGCGTGAATGCTTGACGATCCCTTCACGAACTTCAAAGGTTAGGTTCAAGCCTGGGAAGTCAACGTACTTCTGCTCGAACTGTTCGACTATTCGTAGCGCATGGAGATTGTGATCGAACCGGGCTCCCTGTTGCTCCATCATGCGGTCCAGTTCCGATTCACCCGCGTGCCCAAAGGGAGGGTGCCCAACGTCGTGTACCAGGGCCAGGGCCTCCACCAGGTCCGTGTTCAGGTTGAGCGCCTTGGCCACCGTGCGGCTGATTTGGGCCACTTCGAGCGTGTGGGTCAGGCGGTTGCGAAAATGATCGGAATAGCGCCGCGTAAAAACCTGCGTCTTATTTTCGAGCCGCCGGAAGGCGCGCGAGTGAATAATCCGGTCGCGGTCGCGCTCATACTCGTTTCGGTAAGGATGGGACGGTTCCGGGTAGCGCCGGCCAAGGCTTTTCGAGACAGGCATTGCGTAACTGGACAGCCCGGGTTCGTTTCCATCACGCATGATGCCCGCTCCAGTACACATGGGGAACAGCTCGAGTCTATCATAACTCGTTCAGCGGCAGGTTCTTCCGCGGGTTTTGTAACAGGCACCCGGCAAGTCGAAATCAATATCCCACGGTCAGTCGATGAGAAGAGGTTCCTTTGATATAATCCAGTTTCTCAAAGAGGGTACGGCAGCAGCCTTCGGCTTTGACATGGCCATGCGGCAAGGCCATCCAGGGCTCCAATCCTGTTGAGAGGAGACCATTTCTCATGGTCACAGACACAATCGTTTGCCTGCTGGCAGGAGGCGCCGGGGAACGCCTCTACCCTTTAACCCGTGACCGTGCCAAGCCCGCAGTAACCTTCGGTGGCATCTACCGCATCATCGATATCACCCTGTCCAACTGTATCAACTCTGACCTGCGCCGAATCTTTGTCCTGACCCAATACAAGGCTCTTTCTCTCAACCGGCATATTCGCGAGGGCTGGAGCATGCTGGCCGGCGAACTGGGCGAGTTCATCCAGATCCTGCCGCCGATGATGCGGGTAGGCGATTACTGGTATCGCGGCACGGCCGACGCAATTTTCCAGAACATCTATTCTATCGGCAGCGAGCCGTGCAAGTACGTCATGATCCTTTCCGGCGACCACGTGTACAAAATGAATTACCAGTTGATGATCCAGCGGCACATTGACGCCGGCGCGGAAGCAACCGTGGGAGTAATTGAAGTCGACCTTGGAGAAGCATCTCGTTTCGGCGTGGTGGAACTCGACTCGCAACATCGCATCGTCGGCTGGCAGGAGAAGCCTCCCGACCCCAAACCATCGCCTCACCACCCGGATAAGTGCTATGCGTCCATGGGCATCTACTGCTTCAATCGGGACGTCCTGCTCAAGTGCACGATTGACGATGCTGAAGATCCCAACTCCAACCACGATTTCGGCAAGGACATCATTCCCAAACTGCTGGAGCGGGGCAACATCTACGCATACGACTTTGTGGACGAGAACAAGAAAGAGGCCCAGTATTGGCGGGACATCGGGACACTCGGAGCCTACTATGAGGCAAATATGGACTTAGTTGCCATCTCGCCGGTTTTTAACCTGTACGATTCCAGCTGGCCTATCCGGACCTATCAGAGGCAATACCCACCCGCTAAGTTCGTCTTTGCCCAGGAAGGCCGTCGAATGGGTATTGCGGTGGACTCCATGGTTTCTTCCGGTTCTATTATTTCCGGTGGCCGCGTGACGCGCTCCATCATTTCACCGAACGTTCGCGTCAACAGCTATACGGACATCGAAGGCTCCATCCTATTTTCACACGTCAATATCGGAAGGTATTCCCGCATCCGCCGGGCGATTATCGACCGGCATATCGATCTGCCGGAGCACACGGAAATCGGTTACGACCTGGAAGAAGACCGCAAGCGGTACCATGTGACGGATGAGGGCATCGTCGTAGTCGTTCCGGAACAGCGTATGTTCGAGGAGCCGGAGTAAGCGCGGGCGCCAGGCCGGGCAAAAGCTGGCTCGCCTCCGTTCGCCCCAGGCGCCGGCCCCGTTCAAAGATCGACGGGCTTCATCACAAGTTTTGAGGACCAGCCTTACCGTACATCACACTCGAGGGGTACGTACATGCCGCATAAATCCAGCCTGAGTTGCGTGCCGGCCGTCTGGCGCGGCCGGAAGGCCTATCTTTTAAAAAACGATTCCGTGCAATTGGTGACGCTCACTGGCGGGGGTCACATCGCTGAATTCAGATTGGTAGACGCTTCTCCCTTCTCTCATCTCAACCCTCTCTGGGTCCCGCCGTGGAAAACCATAGAACCCTACCATTACCGGGAGAACGTGCACGCGCGGGTGTACGGCTCGCTGCTTGAAGGGAAACTGCTGTCGGGGATTGCCGGGCACAATATCTGCCTGGATTACTTCGGCCCTCCCACCCAGGCTGAAACCAGGCAGGGTCTCTCGCAGCACGGCGAGGCCCCCATGGTGAAATGGCGGAAAACCGATTCCCGGACTGACCGGCAGAAGACTTCCCTCACCTTGTCCACGCATCTGCCGGCAGCAGGTCTCTCTTTCAGCCGCTCCTTGCAATTGCGGAGGGGCGCGCCGGTCGTTTATATTGCCGAGACCGTCACCAATGAAAACAGAAAAGACCATTTCTTCCATTGGGTCCAGCATGTAACCCTGGGGCCGCCATTCATTTCCGCACGCGACAGCCGGGTGGCCCTGCCTGGGGCAAAGGGTATGACTTTTCCGCATCCCTACAAAGGAAATACTTGCCTTCTGGCGACGAATCGCGGCTTCCGCTGGCCTTTTGCGCCCGGCCTGAAAGGAGGAAGTGTTGACCTGCGGCAAACACTGTTGCGCGCCGGCACAGGAATTGTTGCAGGTGTTCTGCTGGATCCGCGGAGCAGTTTGGGATACGTGGCAGCGGTCAATCTCCGGCATCGACTCCTGATTGGATACTGTTTTAATCGAAACGACTTTCCCTGGGTCGCTGTGTGGGAAGAAAACCGTGCCTTGGAAGGACCTCCGTGGAGGCAGCGGACGGAAACGCGAGGCCTGGAATTCGGCTCCACTGCCCTTCCCGTCACTCGGCGTGAGAACGCGAGCATGGGAACGCTCTTTGGGGTTCCCACTTATGCCACTGTTCCTGCGCGCGGCCGCAAGACGGTTCGTTATCTGGCATTCCTGGCGCATATGCCGGGCGAGCTTTCCGAAATCCGAACCATCGAGACGGAAGGGAACGAAATTATCGTGCGGGGGAATGAAAAAGGAACTGCGATCAGGATTCCCTCCCCTGGGCTTTCCAGTTTCGGCGTTGCCCGCTGAACAGATTGGAAATAAAAGATGCTGGTCAAGATTGTCTCCCGATTGCTTTTCCCGGTTCCCATCATCTGCGAGCTTCTGCTGGTCGGACTGGTCCTCTTATGGTTCACGCGCAGGCAGAAGTCCGGTAGAGTTTTCATAACCGTCGGCACGCTCTTGCTGCTCTTGCTGGCCTGCACCCCGGTATCCAACATTCTTCTCGGAACACTCGAACAGCGCTATCAACCGATTGCACCGGTTTCACTGCAGGCTGCAGCAAGAGCCTCGGGGGGCAGCACCTATGTCGTTGTCCTGGGAGTTGCCTATTCACCTGATCCCCGCATCGACATGGCCAGTCATATTTCAGTGGACGGCGTTGCTCGCCTGGTGGAAGGCATGATCCTTTGCCGAAAGGTGCAATCGTGCAGGCTTATATTGTCTGGAGGGCCGCCCGCCGCGGCGCAAACGATGGATCAAATCGCGTTGTCGACGGGTATCCAACAGCACGACATCACTCTCGAGGAAAACTCGCATAACACAGAAGAAGAGGCACGATACATCAAACCGATTGTAGGCGCAACGCCTTTTCTTCTGGTCACTTCCGCCTCGCATATGCCCAGGGCCATGGGCCTGTTTAGAAAACTCGGGATGAATCCCATCGCCGCCCCCACGGACTTCCTGGCAAAAACCGGCGGCCCATTCTCACCGGATGAATACTACCCGGGTGCTAACGGCCTGCTTGAAGCCGAACGGGCCTTCTATGAGTACCTTGGAATAGCCTGGGAGAAGTTGCTGGGCCAGATTTGAAGGGTGGTTGTAGAGGAGAGAGGAAACGATTCAGGGATGTACCGGTTCACCCAGCGTAGAGCCGGCGCCGGAAATCGTCTCCCGCTGGTTGTTCAGTTGAGGGTTCTCGCCTTTCTATATAGGAGACAAAAAGTGCCTCCTGAAATTCCGTCGTAAGGGCCGGCTTCACCAGGCAACAACCCTGCCGGTCTGGTAATCTAAGAGAGAAGGCTTCTCTTGTTCGCGGGCCGCATAATGGGAGGAGACATGAACCTGATGAAAAGCAGGATGATGGGTTTGATCCTGGCCCTCCTCGCAGCGCCGGCGCTTCTAAGCGCCTCCGACTTGCCAAAGCCGGAACTCCCGGTTGGAACCCGGGTAAGCGTCCAGTTGATCTCCGCACTGAGTTCTTCTGCCGACCGTGCCGGCGACACCTTCACCGCAAAGGTTGAGGACCCGATATTCGCCCAAGGCATCGAAGTGGTGCCCGCAGGCAGCATGTTTCGTGGTCATGTCACTTTTGTCAAACCGCCGGGGCGCGTGAAGGGCAAGGCGGAAATGCGCCTGGTGGCCGACGCGATCGTTCTGCAGGACGGCCGCGAATACACCTTCGCCGGGCAACTCTCCGACGACGCCGGATCGCCCGTCAAAGTGAATGGCAACGAAGGTACCATCGAGGGCAAGGGCAAGAGCAAGACACAGGCCGCCAAAGAGGCCGGCATCGGCGCTGCGGCTGGGGCCGCCGGGGGAACATTGGCTGCAGGTGGGACCGGAGCGCTTTACGGTGCAGGCATCGGGGCGGTTGCAGGCCTCATACATTCGCTTGCCAAGCATCACAAGGATGTCGTTCTGCAATCCGGCACGGAGCTGATGTTTGTGCTCACTTCACCCGGCAAAATAGCTGAGGCCAGCCAATCGAAGGGCGCCACTGTCCCCTTCGTCTGCGAGAGTTGCCAGTAATCAGCGCGGCCCTCGGGTTCACGCGGGACGCCCGCAGGCAAAACATATCTGCGCAGCTTTCGTTTCTTCCAACCCCGGCATCCTCGATTTCAGCAACGGTTTCGCCTTTAGTCGAGTCGCCCCGCTTAACATCTGAAAGGTGCGCCCTGCGGGCTGGCTTGTGGCACAAATCTTCCGTATGGGTGCTATCATAAAAAAAATCGGGAGGCACGGATGGCAGAAAGTCTTCGAGGCAAAGTTGCGGTCGTGACCGGCGGAACGCGCGGTATCGGTCTCAGCATCGCGCGCAAGCTGCTGGCTGAAGGAGCCAAGGTCTTTATCTGCGGGCGCAATGCGGAACACCTGAAAGCTGCGCTGGCGACGATGAGGAAGCAGTCCGACGGCAATGTGGGCGGCGTGGCCGCAGACGTTCGGCGCTACGAAGATTGCCGGAAGGTCGTGCAGGGAGCAGCGGAAAAATTTGGCGGCATTGATATTCTTATTAACAACGCCGGCTTGGGCTATTTCAAGCCGGTGGACCAATTGACGCCCGAGGAGTGGGACGAAATCATCCAGACGAACCTCTCCGGAGTGTTTTACTGCTGCCGTGAAGTCATTCCTCTTTTGCGCAAGCGCGGCGGCGGATACATTTTCAATATTTCCAGCCTGGCGGGCGTTAATCCCTTTGCGGGCGGCAGCGCTTATAATGCTTCCAAGTTTGGGCTGAACGGATTCAGCGAGGCCATGATGCAGGACGTGCGGCACGACGGCATCCGCGTGAGTTACATCATGCCGGGCAGCGTAGACACTGACTTCGGCGCGGCGCCGGGATCGAAATCCAGCGCCTCGTGGAAGCTGACGGGCGAGGACATCGCCAAGGCTGTGGTCGACCTTTACAAGTTTCCAAATACGGCGCTTGCCAGCCGCATCGAGATGCGGCCTTCGCAGCCGCCGAGGAAGTAGTAGCAGGCCGGAGGTTCCTATCCATGAAATCTCGTGCGAATGTCCTGTGGACCGTTGTAATCGCCTTGATCACGGCCAGTGCGGTTGTGTATTCGGAAACCGCACGTAACCCCCAAATCCCCCAGGTGAAGCTCCTGCGAACTCCAGCCGGCGGCATCCAGCCGCAGACGGCGCTGGATTCGCGCGGCGTACTTCACATGATCTATTTTACGGGCGACGCCTCCGAGGGCAACATCGAATACGTCCGCCGGGCGCCAGGCGCAACTGCTTTTTCAAAGCCCATCCGCGTGAACAGCCAGCCGGGGAGCGCTCTGGCTGTGGGTACGGTGCGCGGCCCGCAGATGGCAGTCGGGCGGGGCGGGCAAGTCTATGTCGTCTGGTTCGGGTCTTCCACGGCAAAGCCGCGCGGGCCGGACAATTCCACTCCACTGTTCTTCTCACGCCTCAATGATTCAGGCACGGCCTTTACGCCGCAGCGCAATCTGGTGCGCTACGCCAAGGGGCTCGATGGCGGGCTCTCGGTTGCCGCCGACAGAAAAGGTGATGTGTACGTAGTGTGGCACGCGACGGGCAAGACTCCCGGCGAAGCTGACCGCCGCGTTTACCTGGCGCATTCAACTGATGGCGGCCTGACTTTCGCGCGCGAAGTTCCGGTTTCACCCGCGGAGCTCGGCGCCTGCGGCTGTTGCGGTATGCGGGCGTTCGTTGACCAGCGTGGAACGCTTTTCGTTTTCTATCGCGCCGCCTCCGAGTCCATCCATCGCAATATGACGATGCTGGTTTCAACAGACCGCGGCCATACCTTCCGTTCGAAAGAAGTTTCGGCCTGGAAGCTGAACGCCTGCCCCATGAGCACGGCTTATCTGGGTGAAGGCGGCGAGCACGTGCTGGCCGCATGGGAGAAGGCGGGCGAGGTTTACTTCGACACCATTGATCCCGTGACCTTCAACCTGTCGTCTTCATATGCCGCGCCCGGCCAGAGCAATGACCGCAAGCATCCCGCCGTCGCCGCCAACTCGCGCGGACAGGTGCTGCTGGCCTGGACAGAAGGAACCGGCTGGAAGCAGGGTGGCTCGCTCGCGTGGCAACTCTTCAGCGAGTCAGGCCAGCCCCTCGGCCAAGTCGGCCACGCTCCCGGCGTTCCTGCGTGGGGCCTGCCCGGCATTTACACCAATTCCAGCGGCAGCTTCACGATTGTTTACTGATCTTGGGGCGCGGGAATGCCATTTCGCATGGCATTTCCGGCAGCCTCGCTTGCCGATGTACTTTCCGCAGAACCCTTGTTGTAGTGTTCCTTCTTCAGCAAACAGGGTGCAGGAAGACTTCATTCTGTGGGGCGCCATGCCACAGCAGATTTTTCCGTACTTCATGCTTCACAAGGGAGAACCAGCGTGCAATTGATACGGGTTTCAGGGATTCGTTTGGGGATTTTCGTCTTTTTCATCTCGGGCGCGCTTGTCTTTTCAGGATGCGAAAAGCGCCCGGCACAGGTTGCAGAACTTGTGGCGCCGGCGGGTAATCGGCCTACGGAGATCGCGCCGCGCAGCGAGACGGTACTGCCCAACGGCCGGCTGCTGACGCCTCAGGGCGTAGAGGTGAAGGTTGCGCCGCATCCTTACGGGCTGGCGCTCTCGCCCGACGGCAAAACGCTGGTGACCTCCAACAACGGGACGTGGCCGTTTTCCGTCTCCATCATTTCCGGGCTCACCGGAAACGAACCCACAGTGCAACAGATTCCGCCGGGATACCCGCCGCGCGGTTCCGAGCCCGATCCGAAAAGCGTCTACCTGGGCGTGGCCATTGCGCGCGACAATCACACGCTCTATCTTTCCGAAGGTAACAACGGCAAGATCGGCGTTTTCGATTTGAAAACGCGGCGCGACCTGGGCACTCTCAGCCTCGACGGCCGCTACCAGGGAAAGACTTACCAGCACAGCCTGGCGGGCGACCTGAAGCTTTCGCCCGACGGCAGGGACCTTTATGCGCTGGACCTGGCGCACTTCCGCATGGTAGTTTTTGACACCCACTCGCGCCGCATGATTGCCAGCGTGCCCGTGGGCAGGCTGCCCTTCGGCATGGCGCTTTCCCCCGACGGCAAGACGGCTTATGTGACTAACGTCGGCATGTTTCGCTATTCGCTGGTGCCCGGCTACAACCCCGAGGATGCGCTGCATACCGGGCTTGATTTTCCGCCCTTCGGGTTTCCATCCAAAGAAGCTGAGGATGGCACGGTGGTCGACGGCAAAAAAATTCCGGGGCTGGGCAGCCCGAACGTTCCGCAATCGAATTCCGTCTACATGCTCGATATTGCCAACCCCGCGCACCCGGTGGTGAAGGCCCGGACCCGCACCGGCATTCCCGTTGGCCCAAACTCCGTAGGCGGCTCGAGCCCCGGCGCGGTCGTGGCCGGAGCGGACAAAGTGTACGTGAGCAACTCTGCGCAGGACAGCATCAGCATTCTCGACGCGCACACCGGCCGGGAAGAAAAGACGCTGGTTCTGCAGCCCGCGAAGAGCGTCGACGGCTTGCGCGGCCTGCTGCCTTTCGGCCTGGCGCTCAGCCCGGACGGCACACGTCTCTACGTGGCCTGCGCGGGAATCAATGCGTTGGCGGTGGTTGATACGCAGCAGGAAAAGGTGCTCGGCTACGTTCCCACGGGATGGTTTCCGGGCCGCTTGATGGTGGGCCCGGACGGCAATACGCTTTACGTGGACAACGCCAAAGGTTTTGGAGCAGGGCCGAACGGCGGGCCGAATTTCCATGAAGGCCCTGCCGGCGATTACATCGGCGACATCACCCAGGGCGTCATTTCCATTATGCCGGCGCCAGAAACGGCAAAGCTCGGGGAAATGACGGAGCAGGTGCTGCGAAACAACGGATTTATCACACAGGAAGGGCCGGCGCGGGCCGCGGATTTCCCCATTCCGCCGCCCGGCCAGGCGAGCCGGCAAATCAAATACGTGGTCTTCATCGTGAAGGAGAACCGCACCTTCGACCAGGTTTTCGGCGACCTGAAATCGGTGGGCGGCGAGAACGTGAATGGCGATCCCGCATTGGCACACTACGGCGACGATGCCACGGTGAGCGAGAAGGGCGAACCCTCCTACGAGCACGTCCGCGTTTCACCCAACCATCACGCCCTGGCAGAACGTTTTGGCCTGAGCGACAACTACTACGTGGATTCCGATGTTTCTGTTGACGGGCATCATTGGTTGGTGGGAAATTATCCCAACACCGAATTCGAATCCGCGTGGCCGGCTGCCTACGGCAAGCAGTTCGCGTTTGTGCCGGACCAGAACGTACCGGGGCGGCTGGAAATCGGGAACACATCGCCCGGACCTGAAGATTTTCTGCAAGCCGGTTCGCTGTGGAACCACCTGGCGCGCCACAACATCACCTTTCGCAATTACGGTGAAAACCTGGAAGTGGCCGGGGAGACGGAGGATGAGGGGTCGGAACCGACGGGCGTGCGCGAAGCAACCAACGTGCCCATGCCGGAAGTTTTGTTCAAGAACACGTCGAGGACTTATCCCACCTTCAACACTTCCATTCCGGACCAGTATCGCTTCGCGCAGTTCAAGAAGGAGGTCGATGCCCGCTATCTGAGCGGCAAGGACCCGATGCCGCAGTTCATGTTCATCTGGCTGCCGGATGACCACACAGCCGCGCCGCGGCCAAAGGACGGCTATCCGTACCGCGCCTCCTACGTGGCCGATAATGACTTGGCGCTGGGCAAGCTGGTGGAATTGTTTTCCCATAGCCCATTCTGGAAGAACATGGCTGTCTTTGTGACTGAGGATGATGCCCAGGACGGCCAGGACCACGTGGATGCCCATCGCAGCCTTCTGCTGGTGATCAGCCCATATTCGCGGCGCAGCGTCTGGCACGTTCACACCAGCATGCTCAGCATCCTGAAAACATTTAACCTGATCTTCGGCCTGCCGCCCATCAATCAATACGACGCCGCTGCCTCCAGCCTGGCTGATTGCTTTACCGCTAAGCCCGACTTCAGCCCTTACACGCCGCTGGGTGAGGATTCGCGCATCTTCGATCCTGCGAAAGCGCGTGATCCGAAATATTTCGCGCTCCACCACCAGACGCTGCCGCGCTCCGCCGACCTCGACAACCCGGCAGCTATCCGGGAACAGATGGACCACTAAGCGCAATGGGGCATGCAGAGGCTGGCATTCGCAGACGGCCCCCATGGCTCCTCGTGATGCAAGAGTGTTCCACCCCTGCGCTGTCGTTTGGTAGTCTGCCTTGCATCGTGTACAATCGAGTCTTCGCCTCTTGCTGGGCGAGCCTTCCAAATTGCGAAGCGCGCCGCAGCAAAGAGCAACGCAGGGGCCGCGCCGAGGAGGGGACCGCCGCGAGAACTTCCTGCCTGATAGATCCGGAATGACCTCATTACTGGAACAACTGAACGCCCAGCAACGCGCCGCCGTGGAGCACACCGACGGCCCGCTGCTGATTCTGGCAGGAGCGGGCAGCGGCAAGACGCGCGTCATCACCTACCGCGTCGCCTACCTCGTTGAAGTGCGCGGTATTCCGCCTGAAAACATTCTGGCTGTGACTTTCACCAATAAGGCCGCCGACCAGATGAAGGACCGCGTGGCGGCATTGTTGCAGGGACGGCTGGGCGTGCTGCCGCACATTTCAACGTTCCATTCGTTCTGCGTCAGCGTTCTGCGCCGGCATATCGGCTGCCTGGGATACACTCGCGACTTCACCATTTATGATGAGGATGACCAGCAGCGCGCGCTGAAAGTTGCGGCCCAGGAATTGGGGCTGAGCGATTGGATCACGTCGCCGCGTTCCGTGCTGGCGCGCATCAGCGCCGCCAAGAACCGGGGCGTCTCTCCGGAGAGGATGGAAGGCGAGGCTTATGATCCTTCCACGCGCAACCTGGCCACCCTGTTTAAGGCATACGAAGGCAGGCTGCGGCAATCGAACGCGCTGGACTTTGACGACCTGCTGCTGAAATCAGTGGCGCTTTTTGGCGATGCGGCCGACGTGGCGGAGGAATACAACCGGCGCTTCCGCTACGTGATGGTGGACGAGTATCAGGACACCAATCGCATTCAGTATGAGCTGATCCGCCAGCTCACCCGCGCCCAGCAGAACATCTGCGCGGTGGGTGACGAGGACCAGTCCATCTACCGCTGGCGCGGGGCGGACATCGACAACATCCTGAACTTTGACCAGGACTATCCCGGCACGACCATGATCCGCCTGGAACAGAATTACCGCTCGACGCAGATGATTCTGGACGCGGCCACCGCGGTGGTGAGCCACAACGTCGCCCGAAAGGGAAAAACCCTGCGCACCGATCGCGGCGCGGGGTTGCTCGTGGGACTTTATGAGGCGCGCAACGCCGACGAAGAAGGCTGGTTCGTGGCCAATGAGATTACGAAGGCGCTCGGCGAAGGTCCGGTGAAAAGCGTGGGCGTGTTGTACCGCACCAATGCGCAGTCGCGGGTGCTGGAAGAAGCGCTGCGCCGGAACGGCATCGAGTATCGCGTAGTGGGCGGCACCAGTTTTTATGACCGCGCGGAAATCAAGGACGCGCTGGCTTATGCGCGCCTGGCTAACAACCTGCGCGACAGTTCCGCCATGCAGCGCATCATCAATACGCCTCCGCGCGGCATTGGAGGCACCACCATCGAGCAATTGCAGGCCCTGGCCGCAGAGCGCGGGCTGACGTTGTGGGAGGCGCTGGAGCAGGCCCTGGCCGCGGGTTCTGAAACACTCTCCAACCGGGCGCGGAAAGCCCTGGAAGACTTCCATGCGCTCATCAGCGGGCTGGCTGCGGACCGGGAGAAGCTTTTACTCAGCGAATTCTTCCGTGCCATCCTCGACCGCACTCACTACGTGGAAATCCTTGACGCCGAGAATAACCCGGCGGCGGAGAGCCGCGTTGAGAACCTGCGCGAACTGGCGAACGCGGCCGCGGAAGCCGAAGAGCGGGGCGAGCGGCTGGCTGAATTCCTGGACCATGCCGCGCTGGTTTCAGACGCCGACAATTACGATGAGCGCGCCCGCGTGACTCTGATGACGCTCCACAGCGCCAAGGGGCTGGAGTTCAACGTGGTCTTCCTGGCGGGCATGGAGGAAGGACTCTTTCCGCACAAACTTTCGGCCGACGACAATGCCGGGCTGGAAGAGGAACGGCGGCTGTGCTACGTGGGCATGACCCGCGCCAAAGATCGCCTGGTGCTCACCTGGGTGCGCGAGCGGCGGACGTACGGCCGCATGTCGCAGGAAGGCACGCGGCCTTCGCGCTTCCTGGCTGAGGTTCCGCAAGAGCTTCTCGAGCCGGTGAATGCTACGATGTTTGCTTCCAGGCCGCGGACCACCTGGGGGAACGCCGTCAATTCCGTCGAGGGCGTTGAGAAGTTTTTCTCCCAGCGCGGGCAGGCATTCAAGGGTGCAGGTTCGGCCCCTGTGATTCCGCGCTCCCGGCCGGCGGCTCCGGCGCGCTGGCGCCAGGGTTCAAAAGTGCGGCATCCCAAATACGGTGTCGGGACCGTTCTCGATTCGGAAGGGGAAGGCGAAGATACCAAGGTGACCGTCAGCTTTCCCGGCTACGGCCGCAAGAAGCTGGTGGAACGCTACGCCTCTCTTGAAAAAATCTGAGGCGCCGGCTGCCTCTCAAATCAGGTGGATGAATGAAGCGCTACAAGGCCCCCAGGGAATTCGGCAAGCCGGCGGCGGGCAGGTCCACAGCCTTCTGGCCGGCGGCGTTTGTGGCAATGGCGCTGGTGCTCTTCCAGGCCAGGCCCGTACCTGCGCAAAGGCTGGCCCGGCAGAATAGTATCATCGGCTCCGCGGCAGCGGATTTCGCGCTGCGCGATATTGAAGGCCATCAGGTGCGGCTCAGTGATTTCAGGGGCAAGTTCGTGCTGCTGGCCTTCTGGGCAACGTGGTGCCCGCCCTGCAAGGAAGAATTGCCCACGCTTCAGAAGCTTTACGAGCAATACCAGGACAAAGGCCTGGTTGTCCTCGCCGTGGATGATGAAGAGCCGGCGACCATCAAAGCCTTTCTGAGTACGAACCACTACAGCTTTCCCGCGGTGGTAGACAGC
>DATEKC010000087.1:0-12480 GCA_035277665.1 Terriglobia bacterium | reverse complement strand
ATAGATCTCCAAATTAAGGGTGACAGATGATTCATTGCGGGGTTTTATTGCATGGTTTGGCGCTGGCGCCGGCCGCCGCCACCGGAAGGATGGTCAGCCTCAGCCCGGTGGATCTGGCCATCATTATCATTTATTTTGCGGCGGTGCTTGGCATTGGTTTCTACCTTAAGAACTACGCCAAGCGCGGCGAGGACTTTTTCGTTGCCGGGCGCGAAATGACGGCCTGGGTGGCCGGACTGGCCTTCATTTCTGCGAACCTCGGATCGCTCGAGCTGCTCGGATGGGCCGGCAACGCATACCAGTATGGCATCCTGGCGGCGCACTGGTATTGGGTGGGCGCGATTCCCGCCATGTTGTTTCTCGCGCTCATCATGATGCCTTTTTATTACATTTGCAAAACCCATTCCGTCCCGGGATATCTCCAGTTGCGTTACGGCCACGCCACCAGCGGGCTCAGCGCCATTACCTTCGCCGTCATGACCATTCTCATGTCAGGCGTCAACATGTATGCAATGGCGGTTGTGATGCAGGTGATCCTGGGCTGGAACATTCATTTCAGCATCTGGGTTTCTTCCTTGACCGTTGGCATCTACGTGGCCTTGGGCGGCCTTTTCTCCGCGATCTTCAATGAAGTGATCCAGTTTTTCCTGATCTGGCTGGGCGCGTTGCTGATTCCTATCCTGGGACTCGTGGAAGCCGGCGGCTGGTCAGGCATGGTCGCGCGCATTCACCAGAATTTCCCGGGAAGGGATTTTACTCATATGTGGGGGCCGATGGTCCACCCTTCGCAGAACCCCATGGGCGTGCAGTGGGTGGCCATCGTGTTCGGCCTCGGCGCGGTGCTTTCAATGGGTTACTGGACGACTGACTTCCTGGTGGTGCAGCGCGTTATTGCCGCCAAAGATATTCGCTCCGCAAAAACCGCGCCCGTCATCGGCGCCTTCTTCAAGATGGCCGTGCCGTTCATCGTGATCCTGCCCGGACTGCTGGGACTGGCTGTGCTGCCGTTTCATCTCTTTCCGGCCAACGTCGCAACGGCCGGGCAGCACACCTATGACCAGGTCCTGCCGCTGATGATGGCGCGCTATCTGAGTCCGGGGCTTCTTGGCCTGGGCATTACAGCGCTGATTGCAGGTTTCATGTCCGGCATGGCGGGCAACATCAGCGCGTTTGCCACGGTGTGGACTTACGATCTTTACCGGCCTTTCATCAAGAAAGACGCGACCGATCGCCACTATGTTGCCATGGGCCGCTGGTGCACCATCATCGGGCTGCTCATCAGTATCGGCGCTGCTTACATTGTGACGCACTTCGGGAGCCTGATGGATTACGTGCAGGCCCTGTTCAGCTTTTTCATCGCTCCGCTCTTCGGCACGGTCATTATCGGAATGCTGTGGAAGCGGGCTACGAAGAAGGCGGGGTTCTGGGGCCTTCTTGCCGGCATCACCACTGCGATCACCACTTTCGCGCTGATGCGGGGCCATCCGGAGCGTGTCGCCTGGTTCTGCTTTTATGCCGGCGCCAAGTCTTTGGCGCAGCAGATGTGGCAGGCGGTTTGGGCATTTGTCGCCGTTGTGGTTGTGTCCGGAGTGGTGACGGTGGTGACGCAGCCAAGGCCAGAAGCGGAATTGCGCGGCCTGGTGATGGGCTTGACCGATGTTCCCAGCGAAGGCCACCTGCCGCTCGTCAGGCGCCCGGTTTTCTGGGCGGGCGTCTGCTTCGTCCTATTTCTTATTTTGCAATGGATTTTCCGGTAGCTCTGGGTGGGAATTGATGTAAAACGCTGCAATCATACTGAAACTGAGAACTGGAGAGCAATAGTATGAGCGAAGAACGCCGCATGATCCCTGTCTGGTTCTTTGCGGGAATATTGATTTTTATTTACGGCATCCTGATTTTTGCGAGCGGGCTTGCGGAATGGTCCCATCCGGCCAACACCGTTCTGGCCAGCCTTCACGCGCCGGTGTGGTGGGGCGCCATCATGATCGCGATGGGCGGATTGTTCATCCAGCTCTTTCGCCCCAGGAGGGCCAAAAAATAAATTGTTCGCGAGAGAGAGGCTGTTTCCCTGATGGGCTCGCGCCAGCGATACCCGCAACCAGCAGGCCGTCAGGGAGCATGAAGACAGGCGCAGGGCCGCGATCGGGGCCCTGCCACCTGCCGCCAGGCTGTAATTCTACGTCAGGAAAACGACGTTGGCGGGTGTTCCCACGGGAACGTACTCGCCGGTAAAAGTGAGCGCGCCCGTTTGCTTATTGACGCGGAAAGTGGTGATGCAGTCGGCTTGCTGGTTACAGCAATAGAGGAAATTGCCCGAGGGATCGATGGTAAAGCTGCGCGGGTAATCGCCGTGCGTCCATTCCTCCCCGCCATAAGTCAATTGGCCATCGCCGCCAATGGAATACCACACGATCGAGTCGTGCAGGCGGTTGGCGCCGTAAATGAATCTGGAGTCGGGGGAAATGCGGATCTCGGAAGTAAAGTTGGTGCCGACACACCCTTTGGGCAGGGTTGAGATGGTCTGCTTCTGCGCCAGGCTGCCGTTGGAGGCATCGTAATCATACACCACCACGATGGAACCTTCCTCCTGAATGCAATAGAACCACCGTGCGTTGGGATGAAAGACAAAATGGCGCGGGCCATCGCCGGGAGGCGTCGAGGCCGAAGGCGGATTGTTAGGCGTTAGCTTGCCTTTCTCAAGGTCCAGATTCCAGACCAGAATTTTGTCCATGCCCAGGTCTGTGGAGATGATGCGCTTGCCACTGGGGTCGGATTCAATCATGTGCGCGTGGGGAGCGTCATGCCCGCTGAAGGCAAAGCTTCCCGGGGGCGCGCTGGTGGGCTGCTTGGGACCGAGCGGCCCTTTATCCTGGTGGAAGTCGGTGGCGGACCCGAGTTTGCCGTCGGATTGGATGGGCAGGACGGCGATACTTCCTCCTCCGTAGTTGGCGACAAAAACGTAACGGCCGGACGGGTGGACACTGATGTGCGCGGGCCCGTCGCCCTCGGAACTAACGGTGTTGAGGAACGTAAGGTGTCCGTTGGAACGGTCAACCGAGTAGGCGCTTACTGCGCCGGCCTTTTTCCCCTGAAACTGGTGGGCTTCATCACAGGAGTATAGATAGGTCCCAGCCGGATTGAGCGCAAGCCAGGAGGGATTCCTCGGATTATCCGTCAGACCACGCTGGGTAAGTTTGCCGGTAGCAGGGTCCATTTCAAAAAGGTAGATACCCTGGCCGTGGCCGGCGTGTCCTTCGGGGCCCTCGGGTGAACTGTACGTTCCCACGCAGACCAGCCGGGGTTTGCCTGAGGGTTTTGCCTGCTCGGTCGTTTTCTCCTCGGCCTGGGGACCGCACGCAAGGGCGGGGCCGGCCATGGCTAAAGCCGCGGCGCTTTTCAGGAAGTTACGTCGAGATGGTTTGGACAAAAGGTCGTGCTGCAATTGCTGGTCGTCTGATGACATATGAATCCTCCTTTAACTGTGGGCGGCCATTGATCGGGAAAGGCAAGATTATGCTTTTAACCGGCAAGGAACGCAAGCACGGATTGTAAAGCGGATCTGCCTGGCTGCGCAATGAGGGAGGAAACTCACTGTTGCCGGGGGCGGGAAACCGGGAACTCAACCCCGTGTTCTTCATTCACCTGGCGGCTGGCAGCAATATCGAAATCGGACATCGGGAATTTGCGGGCTGCCTGTTCGCTGAAAACCCACAGCGTGTCGCCGAAGACGGCGTAATCGCGCACTTCCATTTCATGGCCGTCACGGAAGACAAAAACAGTGGCCGGGAATTCCTGCCGGACGGAGGGATGAGGCGCCCGACCAAACTGCTGGGGGCCCTCATTGCGAGATGGTTCAATGGACTCCGGCGCGTAATTCGGCGAGGCCTGCTGCTGGCGAAGGGATTGTACTTCATCCGCCAGCGCCTTGACCTGACTGGAAAGATACTCCTTTTGCTGGGCGGCGACCTCGCCTTCTACGTCACCGTGCGCAATGCGCGAAGCCTGCTCGTATTGCACGTCGAGCGGAGGCCACAGGCTCGGATAGAAATAGGTGAAGGGATAGCTCGATGGGTAGCCAAAAAAGGGCGGAAACGCTACCGGGCGAAAACCATCGAAGTCGCGGAAGCCGGCCGGACCGCCCAGAAAGGGTGCCGGCTGCACCCAGGCGCCGGAAGCGGCTGGCCCGGAAGTCAGGATGACAGATTGTCCCCGCAACGCGAGCGGAAGCAGCGTGCCCGCCAGAAATACCGCGATGGCAAGCAGGTATTTCATGACTGAAGTTTACCACATTTGTGGTCTCGCGGAGCAGGGCAGTTGGTTAAACCTCAGGTATGCCCAAATCCTTTGATCCGAGAGGAGACATTTTTGCCTGCGGAGCGTACTGCTCCAGCATGTCGAGCGCGATGCGGGCGCGGCGGACGCGCTCCCTGCCCATCTTCGCCGCCAGGTCTTCAATGTGGCGGCCGGAAGGATAGATGTCCGGGGCGTTGCGCAGTCCGAACTTGAAGTAATTGGGTGCCGCCACCTGGATAATCTGGGGCATCTCGTAATACCGGATAAATCCCCCGAAATTATCGGGCACCTCGATGTAAAGGTCAATGGGGATATCGACCGCCTGGCGGATGGCGCCGATCTGCGCGGGCGCCAGGTCAGTAGGAATGTTAAGCGTGGAAACGCCTGCCTGCTCAAACAGCCGGGCCGTTGCGGGATTGGCAGCCGGCAAGGTGACCGAACTCTTGACCACCAGATTTTTGGGCAACTCACCTTTCTTCTTCATCTCATTGATCACCCAGATGAGGCCGAGATCGGCCGGAAGGATGCTCCGAATGCCCAGGTCGCAGGCGCGCTTTACGTCTTCAATGGCGTAGACCAGTTGGTCGGCGCCGCGATGCTGCAATCCGATTACTTTTCCGGCGGCGGATGCCGTCTGCGCGCCCGTCTCGAAGGTGGCGCGCGGTCCGACGAAAAGGCAGACCTCGATGCGCTGGTCGTGGCCGATGTGGGCCATCTCTGAAATTTCAGCCTTCGTCAGCAGCATGACGCCGCTGCCCTGGCTGACGCGATGGATGGGAACGTTCAGGTCCTTGGCTGCGTCCAGCACCTCGCGGAAAACGCGCGGGCCTTCGACGCTAGGAATCTCAAAGCGGAATTGCCCGCCGTCCTTGAACCTGAGGGAAGTGGGTTTCAGCGCATGATTGTCTTCAAACGGCAGCTTGAGTTTGGCTAGAAACTGTTGTGTCTTCTTCATGGCATTCTCCTGGCGGCGTCTCAGATGCTGTTTATTGCGTGTATTTCATATAAACCGTGCGCGACTCCGTATAAAAGTCGAGCGCCAGCGGGCCCTGCTCGCGCATGCCGAAGCTGGATTCCTTGGTGCCTCCAAACGGAAGCTGGTACTCCACTCCCGCCGTGGGCAAGTTGATGGTGATCAGCCCCGCCTCAATGCTGTTGATGAACTGGTGGACGCGGGTAAGATCGCGCGACACAATCGAGGCCGAAAGCCCGAACTGGACGCCGTTGGCTAGTTTCACGGCGTCTTCAAAGTTGTCGGCCGCCATCAGCGCGAGCACCGGCCCGAAGACTTCTTCCTGGGCGATGCGCATCTCGGGCTTCACCTCGTCGAAAATCGTTGGCTGGACAAAGAAGCCTTTGTCATAGATGCCTCCGGTCAGGCGATTTCCTCCGCAGAGCAGTTTGGCGCCTTCCTTTTTGGCGATTTCAATATACTTCAGGTCGGTTTCGAGCTGCCTCTCATCCACCGCGGGCCCAATCTGGATTCCCGGCTCGACGCCGTTGCCCACCTTCAAAGCTTTGGTTTTGGCCACGAGCTTTTCAATCAGCGGTTTGTAGATGTCCTTCTCGATGATGGCGCGGCTGCAGGCGGTGCATTTCTGCCCGGTGGAGAAGAACGCGCCGTTGATCAGAATATCGGCTGCGTAATCGAGGTCGCTATCCTTCAGCACAATCGTCGGATTCTTCCCGCCCATTTCGAGCTGCACGCGGACCTTTCGGCCGGCCAGCTTCTCGTGGAGACGGTTGCCTACGTCGCATGAACCCGTAAAAGAGATGGCGCGAATGGCCGGATGTTCCACCAGCGCATTGCCGGCCCCGCTGCCGCTTCCAGTGACGAAATTTACCACGCCCGCCGGGATGCCCGCCTCGACCAGCGCTTCCACCAGCCGATAAGGGCTCAGCGGCGCCAGCGATGCCGGCTTGATCACGATGGCATTGCCCGCCACCAGCGCCGGCGCCATCTTCCAGGCGGGAATGGCGCTGGGAAAATTCCAGGGCGTGATGAGCCCCACCGCGCCGAGCGGCTTGCGCATCATATAACAGAAAACGTTGGGGCGCTCGGAGGGAATCTGGTAACTGAATGAGCGCGCGCCCTCGCCGCCGAAATAGCGGAAGATGTTGATGGCGCGCTTCACTTCTCCTTTGGCTTCCGGCAGCGTCTTGCCTTCCTCGCGGGTCATGTCCTCGGCAACCTTGTCGAGGCGGGATTCCAGCAGCTCGGCGGCTTTGAACAGATATTCACCGCGGCGTGGGGCAGGGAGGGCCGCCCAGGCCGGCTGCGCCTTCGAGGCTTCGGCGCAGGCGATTTGTATTTCTTCAGCGCCGGACGCCTGAAATTCCCCCAGCACTTCGTCGGTGTTGGCCGGATTGATGTTGGGGAACGTCTTTCTTGATTTGCATTCAACCCACTCGCCGGCGATAAGGTTTCGATAAACTTCTGGCATAGGACCTCCCAATCTGACAATCATCTGGTATGAATACTCGAAATTTCGCTAAACGATTGGCCCCGCTTCCGCTTGGCGCTGGCTTCTTTTGCAGCCATCGCGCTGTTTTGATATGGAACGAGCACCGCGCCACGCGACGCTGATCCAGGCGCCGCCGGCCGGCCCAACTTTCCTTCCGACGCGCAGGCCAAAGGCCGCCCCTCGCGTCCTCCAGAGGCTTTGCAAAGAGAAGGACGGCCCGTTCCCGCTACCATTGGCCAGCCTTATATCGTACTATAAAGTTCTCCAGATAGAAGTTTGAGAATTGAGGCATTGGTATAAAGTGAAAATCGAAACGATTGTAACGGCGGTCATTTTTTTCAGCGTGGGTTTTCTGGCAGGTTTCATTTATAAATCGCAGGGGAAGACCAGCGTGCCTGCAGTGGCTGCTGCTGCCGCCAGCAGCAGTGCATCTACAGCCGCGACGATGGGCGCCGCCGGCGCGGCCGATGTTGACCCTGCAACCGGTCTTCCCAAAGGGCACCCGCCGATGGAAGTTGCGCAGATGATCGAGACTCTCGAGCAACGTGCGAGGCAGAATCCTAAGGATTCTCGGGTCCCTCTGCAGTTGGCCAATTACCTTTATGACAAGCACTATTACAACCTCGCCATTCCGTGGTACCAGCGTTCGCTTAGCCTCGATGCCAAAGATGTCAACGCGACGACAGACCTGGGCACTTGTTATTTCTATACCGGCCAGCCCCAGCAGGCCCTCACTGAATATAAGAAAGCCCTTGCGCTGAACCCCGGCCATCAACCCACGATGTTCAACATGATTGTCGTGAACCTTGAGGGAACCCACGATTTGCAGGCTGCCAGGAAGTATTGGAACAAGCTCAACCAGCAAAATCCAAATTATCCTGGCTTGAAGGAAATCAAGGGAAAGCTGGACACGGCCGACGCAGGGGTCAGTTCCGCCATGAGGCCCTAGCCGATCATAGGCATCCTCCCCTGGCCGCGCGCCGTCATATCTAACGTGGCACGTTTACTTGAAGCCATCATGGACCTGATCGTTATGATCGGGATGGTGTTCGCCATTTCCAAAACGATTCGCGGTATTCTGGGCGGGGGGCAAAGGAATAGCGCGAGCCAGCGTCCCGGCGCTCAAAAGAAGGCGCCTGACCCATCCCAGGGCCGGACGGCCCGCGACCCCGTATGCGGAATGTTCGTATCCACTGAGGTGTCGCATCGCCTGGTGGAAAACGGCCAGACGCTCCACTTCTGTTCGCAGAGCTGCATGGAAAGTTACGAGAAGCAGCACGCAAGGCGGTGACCTGCAGACATTGTCGCTTTGCGGCTGCGCGGGGTGCAGGCCAAAAATCCCGCCGCTCTTTCTCCCTCGTCATTTCTCCGGCTCCATTCATTTGTAAATTGAGTATGTGTGGGAGTCTGGTATAATCCAGCCGCTCATGGCTATTCCTGAAAAGCGCTGGCAGCACATCATTCCGGTCGCCTTCATCATGTACACGATCGCGTTCGTGGACCGGACGAACATCTCCCTCGCCTTGCCCGACATCAGCCGCGAGCTTCACATGAATGCGGCCCAGGCGGGCAGCGCAGCCGGTATCTTTTTCTGGGGCTACCTCCTGCTGCAGATACCGGGCGGCTACCTGGCCGAGCATTGGAGCGCCAAAAAATTCATCAGCATCCTGCTGGTTTGCTGGGGCGTCGCCGCGGTGCTCTGCGGGTTCGTGCACACCTGGGAAGGTTTCTGGATGATGCGTTTTGTGCTCGGCATTGCTGAGGGCGGTGTATGGCCGGCCACGTTGGTGTTGCTGGCGCACTGGTTTCCCCGCACGGAGCGCGCCCGCGCAAACGCTTACTGGATGCTCTGCCTGCCGACGGCCGTGGTGATTTCATCTCCCATTTCCGGCTGGATTCTCGGCCGCTGGGGCTGGCGCGCCATGCTGATTTCCGAAGGCGCCCTGCCTTTTTTGTGGCTGATTATCTGGCTCATATTTATCTCCGATCTGCCGCGCCAGGCCGAATGGATTTCGGGTGAGGAGCGCGAGTTCCTGGAAACCACGCTGAAAGCAGAAATAGCGGAGCTGAACCCTGAAAAGCCGGAACCGTTTCTCAAGGTGCTGCTTCGCCCGCAGGTGCTGCTGCTGGTGCTAATCTATTTCACCCTGAACAGCGGCAATTATGGCTACCTCTTCTGGCTGCCCAGCGTCCTTCACAGTGAGAAGCGGCTGAGTGATCTGACGGTCGGCATCCTTTTCGCCATACCCTTCTTCGTTACCGGCATTGGAATGGTATGGGTTTCGCAGCATTCCGACAAAACACGGGAAAGAAAGCGGCACGTCTCCCGGGCGCTGGCGTGGGGCGGCGTGTTCATGCTGGCCAGTGTTTTGCTCACTTCGCATTCATTCGCTCTCTCTTTCGTCGCCATTACCGTGGTGGGAGCGGGATCGTTCGGGGCGCTGGGTGCCTTCTGGGCGATTCCTTCTGAAACGCTGCCGCAGTCGGTCAGCGGCTCCGCGATGGGCCTGATCAACGCCCTGGGCAACCTGGGTGGCTATTTTGGTCCGGTCATCGTAGGGTATCTCCAAAAGCGCACTGGCAATTTTGAGTATGGTTTTGCTGCTCTGGGCATTGGCTTCATTCTGGGCGCGCTGCTTACCTCGCTGGTTCGTACTTCAGGCAGGGAGCCGCCGGCAGCCGCCTTGGGAAGTTGAAACGCGTCCTGCACAATGGATAATTTGTGACTGTGTGCCCGGCAGTGGTGGCAGGCGATAGAAAACCAAACAAGAACAGCCAGTGGGGATGATTTAATGGCCGATTTCAACATCGATGATGTTTGCCGGCGTTTTTCAGTGATCTATACGGGGGCCATTTCCGATGTGCTGGACGAAATGGGCCATCACCATCAGGTGCTTCCATCCGCGATTCAGGCGCTTTCCATCGACCAGCGGGTGGCCGGCCTCGCCATGCCGGTTGAAGGTGAATCCACCACCAGCACCGATCCCGAGGTTGTCTATCTGCCCATTCTCAAAATGCTCGGCGATCTGCGCAACGGTGACGTGATCATTTCCCAGCCTCATGACAACGTCAGCGCGCACATCGGCGAACTGTCTGCCGAGACAGCCAAATTTCGCGGCGCCAGGGGCGCTGTCATCGACGGAGGCGCGCGCGATATCGATTACATTCTCAAGCTGGGATTCCCGGTTTTCTGCCGCTATCGGACCCCGGCCGACGTGATGGGGCGCTGGAAACTGGCCTCCTACGGCCAGGAAATCAGGATAGGGCAGGTGACCGTTCGCCGCGGCGATTTTATCGTGGGCGACAAGGACGGCGTGGTCGTGATCCCCAGGGAGATCACGCTCGATGTTCTCGAAAAGTCGGAGGAAGTGGTGAACACCGAAAACCACGTCCGCAGGGCAATTCTTGAGGGCGTGCATCCGGTGGACGCCTATCGGAAGTATGGACGCTTTTGACGGATCGCAGAAACCCCGGCAAACCGGCAAGCGAGAGATTGGAGCCAGAAGCAGGCTCTTCCACCAGAAGCAGGCCACAGAATGACGTCTGGCCAAGAGCCGATGGAATGCCCTGGAAGGGCGTCGTGTGAGTTTTCGCGTTTTCAGTGGCTGAAGCCCGCTCTGTTGGGGCCTGCGCCTTTTGCCGAACCTGAAGGTCCGACCTCATGGTCACAGCAGGCACGGCCGCCAGCCCGCGGTTTTCTGTCGGGCCTGAGGGTCCAACCCCCTGAACACGCCAAACCAGGTCGGCGCCTTTTCCATTAGGAGGTCGGAGCTTTAGCTCCGACGTCGGGGGCTCCTCCAACCAATGGGCTTCAGCCCCTGGAGCAATCATCCGGGGTTGTGAACTGTTCCCAACCACCAAAGACCATTCTTCCAACCGACTGGCGCACGCACTGTGCTTCTTGCAAAGTGTGCGAATCACGGGCCCCGGGCCAGTCAATCCAAGCGGCCTACCAGGGTACCTTCCGGCATCATGAGGAGCCCAAGCGCGCCGATTTGGCTTGACAGATGCTGGCCTAGTGTGGTAGTCTGACTTTGCTTTCTGGGGGCGGGCTCGAGGGCAAAAAATAAAAAAAAGATATCTTATTTTAGGAAACGAAGCCGAGAAGTTGTTGAAAACAAAGGAAAAGACTACATATGTTAGCCGAAACGAACCCGAAAACGAACCCGAGAAGTCCTTTAGAATCGCCCCTGTGAAAAAAACGAACCCGAAAACGAACCCGAGAAGTCCTTTGGAATCAGACCGCGAAAAAAACGAACTCGAGGATTTTCCCCCGCAAAGTTACCCCCGTTAGCCCCTTTCCACCGGGCCGCTTTGCTTTGAAAACGCGACTCTGCTTCGCATTTACCGCTTAAAAATAGCTCGTCGCCCGGTTTGGAATTCAGGAAAATGCGCCGGCAGATGATTCGCAGCGGCATCGGCTCACAAAATGGGAAGGTCCTGGCAAACATATCCTTGACTTGCGGCAGCTATTGGGTGTACCAAATGTGGCTGGTTCAAATCGGGGCAGCAGGTTGAGAAGTTGTGAACGCAGGGCCGCGTTTGGGTAGAGTTCTGTGCCCGCCAACGGTGCCGGCTTCACAGGTCCCGCGCATGAAGCGAACGCGGCGATGCGCACGGCCTGATATTTTCAAATTTTTAATTGCGTACTAACAGGAGGCAGGATGTCGGATCGTAGAACATTTATGCAGCAAGTTTTGGGAGGCGGTGCCGCCATGGCGGTGTCAGGATTGACTCCAGCCGGGCGGATCCTCGGCGCGAATGACCGGATCCGGTTTGGGCTGATCGGCGCCGGGGGGCGCGGGCAGGCCATTTTCAAGGCTGCTATCAAGGCTCCCAACACCGAGGCGGTTGCAGTGGCCGATATTTATTCGCGGCGGCGGGACCAGGCAAAAGCCATCGCTCGCGGCGTCAAGATCTATTCCGATTTCCGCCGCCTGCTGGATGACAGGAGCATCGACGCGGTTCTGATTGCAACTCCACAACACCAGCACGCGCTGAATTTTGTCCCGGCCATCCAGGCGGGCAAGGACGTTTATCAGGAAAAGACCATGGCGTTCAATCCCGATCATGCCCGGCGCATGCGGCACGCATTTCTGGCATCCGACCGCGTGGTGCAGGTTGGGATCCAATCCACCAGCAGCCAGGCGCAGGTGCGCGCGCGGGATCTGGTCCACAACAAGCCGATGGGCAGAATTTCCGCCATCCATTCCCACATGTATCGCAATTCGCCCTACGGCGGTTGGAAGCGGCCCATACCTTCCGATTGCGATGCCCAGCATATCGAGTGGAAGCAGTTTGAGGGAGAGGCTGCCTTTCATCCTTTCGATCCCAACCGGTATATGAATTGGCGCTTCTTCTGGGACTATTCGGGCGGCAACGTTTTTGAAAACATGGTCCACCAGGTGGGCTTCTGGTACAAGGCGATGGATTTGCAGATTCCCGAGCGCGTGAGCATGACCGGCGGCACCTATTTTTCGCCCGGGATGCAGGTGCCTGACACGATGGATGTTTCCATGGCACTGCCGGAAAAGATACTTTTTACCTGGAACTCCGGTTTTGGCAGCAGCTACTACGATGCGGACGAGGAGGTACTGGGCAGTGAAGGTGCGGTAGTGAGGGATGAGACGAACGATACCGTGTCCTACGTTCCGCAGGGGAGCCACGGCGGCGGGGCTGCTGCTGGCGGCGAGGGCGCCGCGTCACCGGATATCGTGGGCGG
>DATEKC010000086.1:0-7329 GCA_035277665.1 Terriglobia bacterium | reverse complement strand
CGCCGCAACACATGCCTTTCTCCGCAGGTCCGGCCGTATCGTCCCGATGCCAATTCTGGAAAACCCATTAAATCTGGTCGAGCACCCCCGGATGGAAAAAAGCAACATGTCACGTTCCTGCCCGATGTTCAAGAAGAAAGTGCAATCCTTCATTCTTTGCTCTATTACTCCAGAGGGCTGTCCTGTTCATGCGCGCCGGTAGAATTCCCTTTGCGTCCGGTACGGCCGTTCGGTATCATCAGGCGGTGTCATCGCCGCCATGCAGAAGGGCGCCTTGTAGAGCGCGCGCATCCCGCTGCTGCCGGCGGCAGGTTCACGTGTGAATGCATTCTCAACTTCCGAGGGGAGTCCAGATGGATCGTCGCACCTTTAATCAAATGCTTGCCGGAGCAGGCCTGGGCACTCTGGCCGCGCCGTCCCTTTTGCAAGGCGCTTCGCCGGGTGCCGCTCCGCCGGCAGTTACGTCTGCTCCTTACAAGATCTCGATCATGCTTTGGACGGTCTTCAGAAATATGCCATTCGAGCGGCGGCTGGAGAAGGTTTCCGACGCCGGATTCCACAATGTGGAACTCGTGGGTGAATTCGAAACCTGGTCAGACTCCGACTACGACCGGTTCAACCGCAAGAAGCATCAGCTCGGCATCACCTTTGACACCACGGCCGGAATGCATCACGGTGTTGGTGATCCGGCAGAGCGCGAGGCCATGCTCAAAGACCTCGAAGATATGATTACGGTTTGCCACAAACTGGAATGCCCCCGCCTGATTGTGATGTCGGGCAACGTCGTGCCGGGATTGACACACGGCAATCAGCACGCCAGTTGCATCGAGGGATTGAAACGTGCAGCGGAAAGAGTGGAAGGGAAAAACGTGGAGATCCTGGTCGAGAATATCGATCCAGAAGAAAATCCCAAGTACTTCCTCACCTCGGTGGCAGAAGGCTTTGATATCATCCGGGCCGTCAATCACCCCCAGGTGCGGTTTCTCTACGACTTCTACCACGAGCAGATCGCCGAAGGGAACCTGATCGAGAAGATGGAGAAGAACATCGATCTCGTCGGTCTTTTCCACATCGCCGACGTGCCGCATCGCCACCAGCCCGGTACGGGGGAAATCAATTACAACAACCTCTACAAAAAAATGGTGGAGCTGAAGTACGACCGCTACGTCGCTATGGAATTTATGCCGGTAGGTGACCCGGTCCACATCCTTCGCGCGGCGCGCGAGCAGGCGGAGCATGTGGCAGCAGCGTAGTTGCTATGATTGCTGAATGAGCGAGGAATTTCTGCTTCGTCGGCTCGTCGGGCAATATGTGCCCCGTACTTTGCAAACCAGCGCCACGGCCTTATCGGGTCTCAGTCCGGCGCTCACTTACTGATAGAGTATAAAGCTCGGCCGCGGAGACAGGCTCAGCACCTGTGCCGGTGTCATGAGGGCCCCGCCGATTTTCACGTCATTTTTATAAAACAGCTTGAATCCCGTAAACTGGACAGGCTGCCGGGCGATGTAAGACTTGTACGTGGAGGTCTTCAAAACCCGCGACCCAAATCCGTCCATGTCCATCACGATCTGAACTTCCGGCAGTGGCTTGATGGCGCGGAAGTCCGTCACCATACGCTCGGTGAAGCGGTGGACCACCAGTATCTTCGGGGGCAGATGGTTTTCTTGCACGATCTTCGCCAGAAATCGCGCAGCATAATTGATTTCGGCGGCATTCATCGTGCCGACCCGTGTCCCGGGCCGCTTGCCTTCGACCAGAGCAAACTCCGGATCGAGCGCCAGCTCTACGTTTGGGAGTTTGAGGTATGAAGCAAGCAGCGGCACTTCCGACTCCACGGTGCTCCAGCCGGGTTGCACATCCAGAAACACCAGCCCATTGATGCGGTCCCCCATGCTGATGGCTTTATCAATCTGTTTCGACGGCATGCGAAACCGGTATTTTCCATCCTTCCAGGGCACGTTCTGCGCGGCGACTGCGATGTAATCCACGGCTGGCACCACCGGAGTTGAGGGGTCTGCCTCCGCCCACGCTTTCACCGTCGATGCGAGCATGGAAAGCACTTTGTCCGGCGGGTACTCACCTAGAACACCCATACGTGAGGAATAAAAATTGCCGTAGTATGCGACGATTCGCTTAAAGGGCAGCACTGCCCCGGCATCGGGATAGGGCGCGCGCACGGGCCAGAGCGGCGGTGGACACGGGTGGAACACCGCCTCCTTCGTAACGACCCGCCTCGACCTGGATACCGACACGGCCGGGTAAATCCTGGTACCCTCCGGCATCGAGGAAGCATCGGGAGCTTGCGAACAACCGGGTCGGGCGGAAAGGTTCGCCAGCGCACGCAGCTTCTCGTTATACAATTCTCGATTTAGAGGTTGTGACGGGGGATCGTGTGGCGCCTGATAGTGCAACACCGATGCCCGGACATGCACGGCATTTGTCTCTGCTTGGGGATGACCGCGCTGAAGAAGAAGAACAGCACCTATGGCGGCGAGCCCAACAGCACACAAGACGACGGTCACTTCTTTCCATTTAGCACGAAAAGTGTACACAGCTTCTTTAAAACTCCGACGCCTTTTCCACTGGCAAAACAGTGTCTACCGTTGGCTAGCTCACTAGCACGGCCTTATATACTACCACAAAGGCCCAGATTGTTTGAACGTTCAATTCCGGTTTCATCTCCGTTTGCGGCACATTGCCCTTGGAAGCTTGCACATCCTCATCATTCGGGCCGCAATACATCGCCAGACGGTAAGGCCCGGGGATGCGGCGCTCCGGTCAGATCCCCGGGTTCTTGAACTTCACCGGCGGCGCAACCCTTTCCGGCCCATTTACTGCCTGCAGAAAACCAAAGTCGCATCCTTTGTCCGCCTGAAGGATATGGTCCAGAAACATCCGGCCGTAACCTCGCGCGTAATGCGGCGCGGGAGGTTTCCACGCCTTCAAGCGTTTCTTTAATTCCGCATTGGATACTTTTAATTCCAGACGTCTTCCAGGAACATCCAGCTCAATCCAATCACCATCTTTCACCACAGCAAGAGGTCCGCCTGCTGCGGCTTCAGGCGCAACGTGGACCACCATCGTGCCGTAGCTCGTGCCGCTTATGCGCGCATCACTGAGACGCACAATATCACGCACGCCGGCCTTCAGAAGCTTCTGGGGTATTGGCAGGTGGCCCCACTCGGGCATGCCCGGCCCGCCCTTTGGTCCCGCGCCCTTGAGCACCAGAACACTCGAGTCATCCACGTCCAGGCTCGGATCGTCAAGCCGCTTGATCAGGTCGAGGTTATTCTCAAACACCACCGCGCGCCCCTTGTGCTTTGCAAAATGCGGAGAGATGGCCGACTGCTTGATTACCGCCCCGTCCGGCGCCAGATTGCCGCGCAGGATGGCCGTGCCGCCCTCCGGCCGCAGAGGCTCGTCAAGCGACTTGATGACCTCCCGGTTAAATGTGGCCGCCTGGGCCAGATTCTCCGCCACCGTTTTCCCCGTGGCGGTTACATGCTTGCCATGCAGCAACGGCAGGATTTCCTTCATCAGCGCCGCGATGCCGCCCGCATAGCTGAAATCTTCCATCAGGTAACGGCCCGACGGCCGGACGTTTGCCACTACGGGAGTGGATCGTGAAAGCTCGTCAAACTTTTCGAGCGGCAGGTCTATGCCCAGCCGCCCGGCAATCGCCACCAGGTGCACGATGGCGTTGGTCGAGCCGCCGATGGCCATATCCACACGAATGGCGTTCTCAATGGCCTGCCGCGTCATAATGCGGGTGGGCCGAAGGTCCTCATGGACCATCTCCACAATGCGCGCACCGCTCTTTTCCGCAATCGCAAGCCGGCGCGAATCCGAAGCAGGAATGTCGGCCGAGCCCGGCAGCATCATGCCCAATCCTTCCGCCACGCAGGCCATGGTGGATGCCGTGCCCATCACTGTGCAGTGGCCCGCGCTCCGCGAGACACAAGATTCCACCTCGCACCACTCCTCTTCGCTCAGCCGGCCGGCGCGAACTTCTTCCCAAAGCCGCCGAACGTCCGTTCCTGACCCCAGTTCCTGGCCGCGCCACATACCGCGCAGCATCGGCCCGCCGGTCACCATGATGGCCGGGATGTCCGCGCTGGCCGCGCCCATCAGCTGCGCTGGAGTCGTCTTGTCGCAGCCGGCCAGGAGCACGACGCCGTCAAGCGGGTAAGAGGTAATGCACTCCTCGACGTCCATGGCCATCAGATTGCGATAAAGCATGGTGGTTGGCTTCATCAGCATTTCGCCCAGAGAAATGGTCGGGAACTCCAGCGGGAACCCGCCTGCTGCCCAGACGCCGCGCTTCACCGCCTCCGCCACCTGGCGCAGGTGCGCGTTGCAATTATTCAATTCACTCCAGGAATTACAGATGCCGATCACGGGCTTCCCCTGAAACACGGTCTCGCTGAAACCCTCGGCCCGCAGCCAGGCCCGGTGGCCCACACCCCATCGGTCTTTCCCGCCAAACCAGGCGCTGCTTCGAAGTGTCTTGTGGTCCTTTTTTCCGGTTGCCTTCATCTGATTTTTCCTTCCCGCTCAAGCCGTTTTGGTATTGGGTTGCAACTAACTTCGCGGTTATTATGATACAGCAACAGAATAATGCGAAAGTAATGAGCCAGGCGCGGGCGCGAGCCCGCATACCTTTCTTCACAGGGAGTGCGGAGGACTGAGACGTGGATAGCGTGAGCCCAAGAGGAAAGCTGAACAGAAGAGATTTTCTGGGAATGTCGGCTATTGCTGGCGGACTGGAAGCATTGAGTCCGTTGTTCCGGCGTGCTGCGCAGAAAGCCATAGGACCTTCCTCAAAAGACGCGGCGCACACCTTCGGCTGGCGCGGCGAGCAATTCCTGCTGGACGGCAAACCCTTCCAGATCCTTTCCGGCGAGATGCACTATGCGCGCATCCCCCGCGAGTATTGGCGCGATCGACTGAAGAAGTTGAAGTCCATGGGACTGAATACCTTGTCCACTTACATGTTCTGGAACTTCCATGAGCCGCAACCCGGTGAGTTTAATTTCAAGGGACGCCACGACGCGGCAGCGTTCATACGCATGGCCCAGGAAGAAGGTTTATGGGTGATGCTTCGTCCCGGGCCCTACAGTTGCGCGGAATGGGACTTTGGAGGCTTTCCCGCGTGGCTGTTCGCCACGCCCGGAATCAGCGTCCGCAGCTCCGATCCGCGATTTCTCAGCGCCGCGCGGCGCTACATGCAACACGTCGGCGCGGAGCTTGCACCGCTGCAGATCACCCACGGCGGCCCCATCCTCATGATCCAGGTCGAAAACGAGTACGGGTCCTTCGGCGACGACCACGCCTATATGCGAGCCATCCGGAAGATGATCATCGACGCCGGCTTCGACGTGCCGCTCTTCACCGCTGACGGGCCCACAACCCGCATGCTTTCGGGCGGCACGCTGCCGGATGTTCTTTCGTTTATCAACTTCGATTCGGACCCCGCCGCCCAGTTTCAAAGTTTTGGGCGTTTTCGCCGCAACGTCCCGCGCATGTGCGCTGAGTTCTATCCCGGATGGTTTGACCACTGGGGTGAAATCCATCACCACGGCAACCTTCAGAACCTGATGCAAGGCGTCGAATGGATGCTTTTAAACGGGGTTTCGTTCAACCTCTACATGTTCCACGGCGGGACGTCGTTCGGCTTTATGAACGGAGCGAATTTCGGGCAGGCTTACGAGCCGGATGTTACGAGTTACGACTACGATGCTCCGCTCGATGAGGCCGGCCGCCCGCGCGCCAAGTATATTGACTTGCAAAAGCTCATCCACCAGCATTCGGTTGCAACAACCATTCCTCCATTGCCGGCACCGCTGCCGGTGATCTCCATTCCCCGGTTTGACCTGACCGACAGCGCCAGGCTCGACAGCCTGCTCGGCAATCCCATCAACTCCGACATGCCGAAGTCAATGGAGTCTGTCGGGCAGTCTTACGGGTTTATCCTTTACCGCTGGTCTCCCGAGCGCCCCACCCAGGGACGCTTGAGCATCACCAGGATGAGCGACTACGCCTTGATCTACCAGGGCGATAGCAAGCTGGCGGAACTAGACCGCCGCTTCAAACAGAATGCCGTCGACGTGAATCTGGCCCCCGCCCAACCCATGGATATCCTCGTTGAAAATATGGGCCGAATAAATTACGGCCCGCACATGGTGAATGATCGCAAGGGAATCACTGAAAAAGTGACACTGGACGGAATAGAGCTGAAAGGCTGGCAGATTTTTCCGATCCCCCTCGACAACCTGGCTCGATTGCAATTCTCAACCAGGCCCAAGCGCGGCCCGCGGTTCTATCGCGGCAGTTTTCAACTGGCAAAACTGGGCGACACGTTCCTGGATATGCGCGGCTGGGGCAAGGGGCACGTCTGGGTCAATGACCATCACCTGGGCCGCTTCTGGAAAATCGGTCCCCAGCAGACGCTCTTCTGCCCTGCCCCATGGCTCCGGACCGGTGCAAATGAAATCATTGTGCTGGAGCTTGAGACCACCGGCGGGTCTTCGATCCAGGGCCTCCAAGATCCCGTTTTCGAAACCGTCGAAATTGATTAGCACGGAAGTCGCAGGTCTCGCACCTCTTGCGATCTTTTCTTTCCCTTTGTCCATATCTCTCAGCAGCGGCGAGCCGCGCTACTGCTCTGGAATTATCTATTGGGGGAGCGCCGACTCCTCAGCTTTCTATTTCGCCAGGCAAAAGCGTAGTAGAGCAGATTGCCCGTACAAAATGTCACTGCCACAAAAACAAGCAAGGTCAGTGGCACATTCGGATAAATCAATAAGTCAAGATAATGTACAAGGAATGTCCCATGATAGGCCGCTATGCCAGCACGTTCCTCCAGCATTTGTTCCAGCACGGTCAACGGGCAGGGCGGCCACGGAACAACTTCAATGAAAATGCTGTACACAATCGATCCAATGTGGACCCATTTCAGCCGCGGGTAGCGGCGCACCAGGAATACTCCGCTCATCACCCAGAGGATGAAAAGCAGGTGAATCACTAGCACCAGTCCCACCAGTACGAGATCGATATTCATTTCCCTGCAACAAGAGTAACCAACCCCGCAAACCACCGCTACATCCAGAGCGTAGTTTCGAGCTAGCAGCATCCTTTGAGCTTTTCACCCCAGGCGCCCGGAGTGTCCGCCGTTCCACAGCGTTAAAGCCCATGCCCTCGGCTGTCGGGTGTATATTGAAATCATCAAAAGTCGGAAATATGAACCTGTAGGTGGCAGCAGATAGCCGAGCGAGCTTTTCTACAGGCGTCAGATTGAGCTAACTCCGGCGTTTCCTAAGCGGCCTGCCC
>DATEKC010000085.1:0-6675 GCA_035277665.1 Terriglobia bacterium | reverse complement strand
GCGGCGGATCACGGCGCAAGCCCAGGTCATACAGTCGGGACCGCGCCTGGCGGCCGATTTCAATCAGGTCTTCAAATCCCCGCGTGGTAACCAGTGTCACCCGCGCGCCGCGCCGTTCAAGCAGGCTGTTGGTGCTTACGGTTGTGCCATGGATGATGTCGATGGAGCCATTTGTCTCACGCCCGATCAGGCGGCCGACGCCGTCCAGGATCGCGAGGCTGGCTTCTTCCGGTGAAGAGGGCGAGCCGGAAAACACCTTGATGATTCTGATGCCCCGCCCATCCGCAACTACGCAGTCGGTGAATGTTCCACCAGTATCCACTCCTATGCGCATAGGCTTGCTTCAACGAAGAGATTCGGATTCTCACGGCCGGCCCGGTTCCGGGCCGGTCAGTTGCAACTCCCGGGTCAGCTCAAATCGAAAGCTTAACAGAATATATCCGGGTTGCTGCAAGTGGAAGTGGCCGGAGCGCCATTCGAGCCCGTAGGGATAACTGTCGGAATATGGTGCAAAGTTACCGGGAGAGGCTGCTGACTTTTTATGCCCTGGGACTGCCCAAGGAAAAGGATGCGTGCGCGTTCAGTGAAGCGTCGTCGCGAAGGCCTCGTGCCAGCTTGTAGTAACCGGCGGCAGCGATCATGGCTGCGTTGTCAGTCGACAGGCCCAGTGAAGGGAAGAACACGTTGAACCCACGCTCTTCTCCTGCCTTCGCAAACCGTTCGCGCAGCCGCGAATTGCAGGCCACGCCCCCCGAAACAAAGACGGTATTGTTTCGCGCCGCTGCTGCGGCGGACACCGTGCGTTCAATCAAATCGGTGACGACGGCCTCCTGAAAACTTGCGATGAGGTCGAGCGTTTCTTGAGAGCAATGCGCGCGAAGTTCTTCCAGCGCCGGCGCATCGGGCGAGGCCTCACGCCAGGCGCGCCGGTCTTCGGCCTCGGCTGCCAGCGGTGTTCCACGCACGCGATAGAGCACGGCGGTCTTCAGCCCGGAGAAACTGAAGTCGAGCTGATTGCCCTTCATTCGGATGCGCCCGAATTCGGAACTGCGCGGATGGCCGTAACGGGCCAGCCGGTCGATGACCGGGCCGCCCGGATAGCCCAGCGCCAGGAGCTTGGCTACTTTGTCAAAAGCTTCACCGGCCGCGTCATCTCGCGTCTGCCCCAGCATTTTGTAGGAGAATGACGGGCAGCCGCCTTCCACGTGCGTATCCGAGTCCACGCTATACAGGATGGTGTGCCCGCCTGAAACCACGAGCGTGGTGTTGGGGAAATCTGCAGCGGGAACGGGCTTGCCTTCCTGGCGCTCTATCGTGTTGTGGAGCAGGACGGCGTGGATGTGTCCCTCAAGATGGTTCACGCCGATCAGCGGTTTGCGCAGTGCAAGCGCCAGCGCCTTACCGTACACCAGGCCCACCAGCAGCGAACCGATCAGCCCGGGACCTTCAGTAACAGCAATGGCTTCGATTTCCTCCAACGAGGTTCCTGCCCGCGCGCATGCCTCATCCACCACAGGCGAGATTTTCTTAAGGTGCTCGCGCGAGGCAAGCTCCGGCACAACTCCGCCGAACCTTTCGTGGATCTTGATTTGTGACGCCACCACATTGGACAGAATATGCCGGCCATCTGCAACCACGGCGGCGGCTGTCTCATCGCAACTCGATTCAATCCCCAGGACAAGCATAGGATTTTATCTTATCACGCGCGCGACGGGCGCATGAATGGCCGATATCTCGGGGCGGTCTTGCCTGCCAGCTACACATCTGACCAGTTGCCGGGTTTTTGACTGTCCGGCGCGAAAGGCGATAGACTGAACGTTGCTGACAGTTTGATTCAACCCAACCTTCACGGAGACGACATGAAAGTTCGCAAGGCTGTGTTGCCTGTAGCGGGATTGGGCACCCGGTTCCTGCCCGCCACCAAGGCCCAGCCCAAAGAGATGTTGCCGGTCGTAGACAAGCCTCTGGTTCAATATGCGGTGGAAGAAGTAGCGGCTGCCGGGATTCCTCTGACGATCTTTGTAACCGGGCGCGGCAAGAGCACTATCGAAAATCACTTTGACGTATCTGCCGAACTCGAGCACGAGTTGGAGGGGCGCGGGAAGGGGACGCTGCGTAAACAAGTCCGGGAAATTTCATCTCTTTGCAACGTTGTATATTTACGGCAAAAATACCCAAAAGGCCTGGGCCACGCAGTGCTGATGTCACGCGACTTGGTAGACGAAGAGCCCTTTGCTGTGGTGCTCTCGGACGATGTGATTGACGCCCGGGTCCCGTGCCTGAAGCAAATGACCGAAGTGTTTAACGAACTCAACGCCAGCATTCTGGCCATTGAACGAGTGCCGAAGTCAACCACCGGCAGCTACGGCATCGTTGCTGCCGACGCAGTGCGCGATTCCAATTGGAATGGACGCTTGTTCCGGGTGAGGGACCTGGTTGAAAAACCTTCTCCGGCCGACGCACCATCTAACATGGCGATTATCGGGCGCTACATTCTTACTCCCGGGATTTTCAGGAAGCTGGCCGCAACGCGGCGGGGCAAAGGGGGCGAAATCCAGTTGACCGACGCCCTCAAGAATCTGCTGAAGGATGAGCCCATCTACGGCTTTGTCTTTGATGGGAAGCGTTACGATGCAGGTGATAAGCTTGGTTTTTTGAAGGCCACTGTGGAGTATGCGCTGAAAGAACCCGGCATGGGCCGGCAGTTTCGGAAATATCTTAAGTCCTTGAAATTATAGCGATTCCGCGCAGCCGGGGCTTTCCCGCGCAATTGTCTCCGTCTGCTTGTTCAGTGCGCATGTGGTAAAGCATGTCATGGAAGACGACCAGAATGAACTACGGAAGCACCTAATCTACCTGCTGCAAGGCGGCGGCGCCCACGCTGATTTTGATTCTGTCATCGCGGGACTTCCCGCAAAGCTGCGTGGAGCCAGACCCTCGGAGATCCCTCACACGCCATGGCGACTGCTGGAACACATGCGGATCGCGCAGTGGGACATCCTGGAATTCAGCAGGGACCCCCGGCATGTTTCTCCTGACTGGCCAGTTGGCTACTGGCCGAAGGGCGACGCCCCTCCCAGCGCGGCCGCCTGGACGAAATCTGTAAAAGCATTCCGGCATGACCTGAAGGAGATGGAGCGCCTGGTTTCCAGCCCCTCAACAGACCTTTATGCGCTCATACCGCATGGTGAGGGGCAGACGATCTTGCGCGAGGCCCTGCTGGTTGCGGACCACAACGCCTACCACTTCGGTGAGCTTGTCCTGGTGCGCCGGTTGCTGAATGCCTGGCCAAAGGGATAAACCGGCGAGTTTGGCGTTTTGCGGGAAGACGCTCCCACCTGTAGGCGCTGCGTCCTTTTCGACCAAAATTTTCCGTGCTTCTAGCTGTTAGCGGATGCCTTGGAATCAGCGGGCTTGCTCTTGGCGGGGGAAGACTCGGCTGCCGGAGGCTTTGCAGAAGAATCCCCGTTGGACTTGGCTCCCTTATCGGGCGAAGATTTCCGGGCGTAGTCTGTCACGTACCATCCGCTGCCTTTGAACTGAATTGCCGGAGCGGACAGCAGGCGCGTCAGATCTCCGCCACACTTTTCACAGGTTGCCAATGGCGGATCACTGAACTTCTGAATTTTCTCAATTCGCGAGCCGCACTTTTCACATCGATACTCGTAGAGAGGCACGGTCACCTCCTGACCATTCCGAAGATCATTATAGCAATGGCGATCAGTTTCGGTAAAGTTGTTGTGCGTTGGAATGCCACGGCTCCCCACGATGCCTGCCGGCCTCAAGCGCAGGGAACGGGACCGATATGCTTTTATAACGAACAAGTTGTGCCTGCGCAGTGCAATTGATACACTGGAGTCCGGCGTGCAGCCGTAAGTGCCGAATCGAGACGATCCTCATGAAAAACCCAATGCTTCCCGCCCGCTACCCCTCCTTGCGTCCCGCTGCCGGCAGGCTTTACGTTGTGGGGACGCCGATCGGCAACCTGGAAGACATAACCCTCCGGGCGCTGAACACGCTGAAAGCCTCAGACCTGATTGCCTGCGAGGACACGCGACGGACCCAAAAACTTCTGAATCATTATGAAATTCTCACCCGGACCATCAGCTACCACGAACATAATGAGATGACCCGCGCGCCGGAACTGGTTCTTCAAATGGAGCAGGGAAGCGTGATCTCCCTGGTTTCCGATGCGGGCATGCCGGTGCTTTCTGACCCCGGTTTTCGCCTGGTGCATCTGGCCGTGCGGCACAGGGTCCCGGTGGTGCCGGTGCCAGGCCCATCTGCCATGGTGGCGGCGCTCACCGCCGCCGGCCTTCCCATGAATGAATTCATCTTTGCGGGATTTCTGCCGTCCAGGAAATCCGCGCGCCGCCGGGCGCTGACGGCGCTTGCCCTGTTTAAGAATACAATTGTCCTTTATGAGGCGCCGCACCGGATTGCTGAGTGCCTTCGCGATATTCAAGACATACTCGGCGAGCGCGAAACCGTGATCGCGCGGGAAGTGACGAAGATCCACGAGGAGTTCCTTAGAGGCTCGGTAACGGAGGTCCGCGATCTCCTCAAAAAGGCGCCGCCGAAGGGCGAATTGACCGTCATCCTGGGGCCGGGTACCGCACCGCACGAAAGCGAAGGCGATGGCAAGTCCGTTAAGGCGGAAGTGGAAGAACTCAGGGCGAGCGAAGGACTCGATGAACGCAGTGCCCTGAAAGTTATCGCGCGCGCACGTGGCATCTCCCGCAGTGAAGCCTACCGCCGGCTCCAGTTGGAAAAGAGCATGGAGAAGAAACCTTCCTGAGCGCGATAGATTTTGTGTCTCAACTTGGCGGTGATCTTCCGGCACCTTCCAACCAACGTACAGGCGGCTGAAGACGTCACGCCGACACCTGGCAAGCCCGCCGTTTTTTAGTAGACAATCTACCGCCATGGTGGTAGATTGTCTTCTACCATGGCAAAACAATCCCCACAGGATAGTCTCGAACTGGTTTACGGTTCGCTCGACTTGTTAATTCTGCGCACGTTGCGCTGGGGGCCGGCGCACGGGCATGGCATTGCCCAGTCCATCGAGCGGATATCCGACGAAATGCTCAGGGTGGAACACGGGTCGCTCTATCCAGCGCTCCAGCGGCTGCAGCAGGAAGGCTGGATCAAAGGTGAATGGGGCGTTTCCAGAAACAACCAGCGGGCAAAGTTCTATCGTCTCACTGCGGCAGGGCGCCGGCAACTGGCGGCCGAAACATCACGCTGGGAGCGCTTTGTGCGGGCTGTCACGAGCGTGTTGGCGCCGGCCGAGGCTGAGGAAGGGAAATGAACTGGCGGCGGCACATTGCGAGGTTCGGCGCGCTGTTTCGTGGGCGGAAGCTGGCCGGCGAAATTGACGAAGAGGTCCGAATCCATCTTGAGATGGAGGCGCAGGAGAACCGCGAACAGGGGATGTCAGCGGAAGAAGCCCGCTACGCGGCGCTGCGCCGCTTTGGCAACGTAACCCAGGCGCAGGAACAGAGCCGTGAAATATGGAACTGGTTCTGGCTGGAAACGCTCCTGCAGGATTTGCGCTACGGCCTGCGGCAGCTTCGGCGAAGCCCCGGCTTCACAGCCGTGGCCGTCCTCACCCTGGCGCTTGGCATCGGCGCCAGCACCGCGATCTTCAGCATTGTGGATGCGGTGTTATTGCGGCCGCTATCCTATCCCCATCCCGATCAACTCGTGCTGCTGTTCGATGTTCCCCTGAAACAGCCCGACGCGCTGGGAGGAATCTCCTACCGGGACTTTACCGAGATACGCGAGCAGAACCGCGTATTCAGCCGGATTGCCGGGAATTCATTTCACGACCTCACATTGACCGGCGCAGGCGAGCCCACCATTGTGAACACCGCGGACGTGATGCCCGAGCTATTTCCGCTCCTAAGCGCGCAGCCGCTGGCGGGCCGTGCCTTGCTGGCTGACGACGGCAGGCAGGGCGCCGCGCCGGTAGCCGTGCTGGGCGAAAATCTCTGGCGAAGCCGTTTCGGCTCCAACCCGGCGATTATTGGGCAATCCATCAACCTCGACATGCGTCCGTTCACGGTGGTCGGAATTTTGCCGGCAAGCTTTCGCTATCCGGATGGAGCCGTACAGCAGGAAGTATGGATTCCGATCGCGCAGGACCCGGTGTTCGGACCGTTGATGCGGAAACCGGGCGTGCCGGTGATGAGCGGCGTTGGCCGGCTGAAGCCAGGCGTTACAATTACGCAGGCCCGGGCGGAAATGAATACGCTGGGCGCGCGGCTCGCCAGGGAGTTTCCCACACAGGACGCGGGCACGGGGATCCGGGTTGAATCTTTTCAGGAGTTCGTGGCCGGCAATGTGAGGCCCGCACTGCTTATTCTGCTGGGCGCGGTTGGACTGGTGCTGCTGATTGCCTGCGCCAACGTGGCGAACCTGCTTCTCTCCCGCGGCACATCCCGTGGCAGAGAGATTGCCATGCGAATGGCGCTGGGAGCAGGACGCGCTCGCGTTGTGCGCCAATTGCTGACCGAAAGCGCTTTGCTGGGATTGCTGGGCGGCATTGCCGGCGTGGCGATAGCGGCCTGGAGCGTCTGGAGCTTCCGTCCTTTTCTGCCGCCTGACGTGACCAGGATCAACTCGATTCACGTCGGAGGCCCGGTTTTTCTTTTTGCGCTGCTGTTGTCTCTG
>DATEKC010000084.1:0-6875 GCA_035277665.1 Terriglobia bacterium | reverse complement strand
AAAGCCTGCTTGTTGGTTTCACGCGCGTCCTGGCGCTCGAGATAGTCAAAGCGGAAGAAACTCTGGTAGGCAGGCTGGATGAGCGCCGTTCCCAGCAGTGTGCCGGCCAGATTGCGCTGCAATGATTCGCTGTCGTCACGGTAGATATCAAAGCCGCGTCCGATGCCCCAGCCTTTCTGGCAATAGTCAAAATTGGCAGCGAAGCCCGCCGTCCGGTAGCCGCTCGATCGCAGGGCCTCGGCAAGCGTGCGCGGGCCGGGAGGCAGCGGCAGCCACCAGTCAGCCCCATTCTGATGAGGCAGCAGGCCGGTGAACATGGAGGCGTGAGAAGCCAGCGTCCAGGAGCTGGGCGAAATGGCATTCTCGAACAGAACACCGCGACGGGCCAGCCGATCCAGGTTCGGCGTGGTGGGGCGCGAATAGCCGTAGGACGAAAGATGATCCGCCCGCACCGTATCGAGAACAATGAAGACAACGTTCGGCCTCGCGCGCTGCCCGGAAGGCTTGTCGCCGCTCTGTACCAGACCTGGCGATGGGAATGGCCGCCAGAAGGAATATGCGATGCCCCCAAAGGCAACGACTCCAGCCGCTAGAAGTCCCCATGACAGGAAACGCACCACTGGGAAGCGCACTCGCCCCGCAATGCGCGAAACCGGTCGCCACAAAAGATAAGCACCCGCTAGCACCACCGCAAAACCTGCGGCGAAAGCGGCAAGCGGAATCAGAACGTCGCTGCGGAAAGTGAATTCCGAAATGACGATCCGGGTGTGAAGCCAGCGAATCCGCAGCGCCACAAATGCCGCGACGGCCGCGACGTCGGCTGCAGCAAGCAAGGCGATTCGGTGCTTTCCAGGACGGCGTGCCGAGAGGAAACCCAGCGCCAGGCCCCAGACAGCGAACCCGGTCATGTCGACAAGCGGCGCCAGGAACCATTCCACGAAACCGATGTCGGGAACCAGCAGGAACCTGATGCCCGGCGAGCTTCTGAGAAGGGCGGCTTCAAAGATCCCCAGCAGAAGGCCCGCCAGCGCGCTGATGGCGACGAAACGTGAAATGATTTCTCGGCGGCTTGTGGCACTTCCGGGCGAGGCCGCGTGTGCGGGCGAGTCTTTGGGGGCGATTGGCATCGGCTCCAGTCCGGCCTGATTGCTGACGTTTTCAGCCTAACAGGCTTCCGGCTCGCCTGACAAACACGCCGGGCGGGTTACAACAACGTTCAGCGGTGAGATGCCCCCAGTAGGCCATCAGTTGCATCTTTGGAAGGTCCCTGAGGCGGAAGCTTGCTCCAACCACGCCGCTGGCGACGGATATACGAGGTTGGGAAGGAATCAGGCCAGTGCTGAGTAAAGCGGTCCTATTCAATCACGAGGTGTTTTTCCACTTCCTTCGGGGCAAAGCCTACCAACTCCGGCTCTAGCTCGATGGTCATGCCAGTGCGCACGTAAACGGTCCGACGGACAAAGCCAGCGAGCGTCATTACATCGCGGGCGGTTGCGCCGCCCTCATTCAGCAAAACCAGCGGCTGGGTTTCATTCACGCGCGCGCCGCCCTCGCGATATCCTTTCAGCCCGCAGATTTCAATCAGGAACGCGGTGGGAACTTTCACCGCCCCATCCCCGCCCGAGCGCTTGCGAATTTGTTCGAGGCGCTCCGATTCCGCCGCGGAGAAATTGCGCCGGATGTTATCCCGCAGAACCTTAAACTCAGCTTCGTGCAGCACGAGGTTTTTGAAAAAAGAGCCGGCATTGCCGCCTTTCTCTTCACGCGGGAAAGGGAATTTGCGATCGCGGATCTGGATGACGCCCTCACGGACCTGTTGGATGGAAGGACTCTCGATTCCGCGTTCGTTGAAGAAATTGCGCACGTCGGGGTAGCGAAGGTCCGGTGTGCCGTGCCGGTTGAGCGCCAGTTCGAGCTGCAGGATGATGAACTCGTTTCTCGCGCTGGAGTTGAAAATACTTTTCCGGTAGCCGAATCCGCAATCGGCAGGGCTGAGTTTCATCACCTTGCCGGACCGAGCCTCCATGACGGTCGCGCTGGCGAAGACATCGCTGATCTGCTGTCCGTAAGCTCCGATGTTCTGCACGATGGCGGCGCCGCTCTGCCCGGGGATGTGCGAAAGGTTTTCAATGCCATAAAGCCCTTCCGCCACCGCGCGGCCGACCACATCATCCCAGGTTTCAGCCGCTTCAACCCGCAGCATGACTTTCTGATTTTCAGTGGCCTCAATCGCGACGCCGCGCTGCACAGGATGAATCACCAGCCCCGGGAAGCCATTGTCGCTCACCAGGATGTTGCTTCCGCCGCCGAGCACGAAAACGGGCAGGCGCTCATCACGGGCAAACCGGAGCGCTGCAAGAAAATCTTCCCGCGTGGCGGCGCCGGCAAAAAAAGCGGCGGGACCTCCCACTTTGAAAGTGGTGAAGGGCTTGAGCGGTTCGTCCCGTTTGATTTCGAAATGGATCATGCCTCAGTGTAGCGCCCGACGACCGGCGGGTCATTGCACGCGGCGCTCGCGCCCCGCCCAGTAGGGCTCCCGCAGCACCTTTTTCAGGATCTTGCCGGTGCCGCCTTTGGGTAGACTCTCGAGGAATTCCAATGATTTGGGAACTTTGAAGCCGGCCAGGTGGCAGCGACAATGGTCGAGGATTTCGGCCCCAGTGGCGCTCTGCCCCGCCCTGAGCACCACAAGCGCCTTGGGGACTTCGCCCCACTTATCGTCCGGGACGGCGATCACCGCGCATTCCAGAACTGCCGGATGACCGCCCAGGACGCGCTCAATCTCCGCCGAGGCGATATTTTCGCCTCCACTCAAGATCATGTCCTTCGCGCGATCGACGATCAGGACATAACCTTCTTCGTCGATGGTGGCCAGGTCGCCGGTGTGGAACCAATCGTCCTGAATGGCATAAGCGGTGGCTTCCGGCTGCTTCCAATAGCCGGCCATCACCACGTCGCTGCGCACAATCACCTCGCCAACTTCACCCCTGTCGGGCTTTACGTCGTTGCCATCAATATCCACAACGCGGATTTCGGCGCCGGCCAGCGCGCAGCCGGCGGTCGCTTTGCGGCGGTCGAGAACTTCGCGCGACTCGCCCGCCAGATGATCTTTGATGCTGGCAATGGAAATAACCGGGGAAGTTTCCGTCAAGCCGTAGCCGCCCTTCGCCACACAGCCGGGAATTTTTTCTTCAATCTCGCGAATCAGCGCCGTGTTGCAAGGCGCCCCGCCGACGAACAGCACTTTGACACTGGAGACATCATAGCGAGAAAAATCGGGGTGATTGAGCATAGCGGTGACCATGGTGGGCACCATCTGGATCTGCGACACCCGCTCGGCCTGGATCAGTTGGAGCACGGTCAGAGGATCATACTTTCTGATGATCACATGCTTCCCGCCCAGCAGCGTCAGGGAGTGCGGCGTTCCCCAACTGTTCACGTGAAACAGCGGGACCGTGTAAATGCCGACTTCGTTGTCAGTTTCGGTATCCGCCTGCAGCTTGTAAAAGGCGTGGAGATAGAGATTGCGGTGCGTCAGCATCACGCCCTTGGGATGGGCCGTGGTGCCGCTGGTGTAGAAAATCTCGGCCACGGAGTTTTCATCAATCTCGCGGTAATCGATTGCAGCGGGTTCTGCTTCCGCCAGAATCTCATCGTAGGAATCGGTATGCGCCCACTCGGGCGGGCTGCTGCGAAGAGCAACATAGTGCCTGACGGACGGGATGCGCGGCCGCAGCGCTTCAAGCAGCGGGATGAACTCGGGATCGAAGAAAAGCAAGGCGGGCTCGGCATCATTCAAGATATAAGCCAATTCTTCCGGCGCCAGACGGATGTTGAGCGGCAGCAGGATGGCGCCCACTTGAGGAACACCGTAGTAACCCTCCAGCAACCGATGGCAGTTGAAACTCAGGAATGCCACGCGCTCGCCTTTTTTAAGCCCCAGCCGGAGCAGCGCGGCTGAGAGCCGGTCGCAGCGCTCATCAAACTGGCGATACGTGAACCGCAGGTTTTCGCAGACCACGCCTTCCTTGTTCCCGAAAATGCGGGCGGCATGGCGCTTCAGGCGGACTGGAGTGAGCGGAAGAATCATGTTGGTCTATTTTACCTTCAGTCATTTCGGGTAAAGCGCAATCAACCGCGCCGCCACGGCGCCTGCACGGCGAGTTTCGCGTCAGGGTTCCGCGCTCGGGACGGGTTCCGAGTCCGCCGGGGATTCGAGCTCGCCAACAACTAACCAGTAGGCCAGCAATCCGCTCACCAGCAGCACCGGCCCCAGCACAAAACCGGCAACAAACGAGCCGGTCCAGGCAATCAGGAAGCCAGTGATCAGGGGCGCCGTAATGCCTCCGATGTTTCCCGCAAAATTCAGGAAGCCGGTCCAGACCCCGATTTCTTCTGACGGCGCGCAGAGTTGCACCATCACCAGCAGATTGGCGGTCGAGAGTCCAACCAGGCCCGCCCCGACGATCAGTGCGACAGCCACGTTGGCGCTTTCAGCAAACGCCGCGGGAATCATTAGCAGGCCAAACATGAATCCGAAAGAGATGATACCTTTCCGCGTCCGGGTTGGGTCCCAGCCGCGGCTGATCAGGCGGTCGGAAATCCAGCCTCCCAGCGGCTGGCAAACACCGAAGACGGCATAGGGAAGGGCGGAAAACAATCCCGCCTTGATGATGCTCAAGTGCCTCGCTTCGTACAGATAATCCGGGAGCCACGTGAGCATCAGGTACCAGAAATAGTCGAAACAGAAAAAGCCCAGGCACACCCCCAGCAGGTTGCGGTCAAAGTGCGCCAGCCTGAAGCGCGGTTGTCCTTGCCGGCTGGAAGCTAAAGCTTGCTTTTCTGCCCTGTTTGCGAGCGAAGCGGGAAAAGCAAAAAACCAGGGTACCAGCCAGACGAGGCCCAGGATTCCAACCAGCACAAAAGCGTCCCGCCAGCCGTAACGGACCAGCAGCCAGGGAATGGCGAGCCCTCCCAGCACCAGGCCGAACCGGGTGCCGGAATCAAAGAAGCCCGAAGGCAGGCCGCGTTCCAGGCGTCCGAACATCAGGCTGACAATCTTGGTGCCGCCCGGGAGGTAAATGGATTCGCCAAATCCCAGCAGCACGCGAAGCAGGATGAGGACCGTCAACGTACCGGCCAGTCCCGTGAGCCCTTGCGCCACGGACCATAACGCAAAAGCTCCGGCGTACACCCACAACAGATTCATGCGGTCTGCCATGAGCCCGATGGGAATCTGCATCAACGTGTACGACCAGAAGAATGCAGAGAGCAGAACTCCCTTGGACTCCGGGCCCAGGTGGAGATCGTGAGAGATCAGCGGCAGAGCAAACGAGATGGTTGTTCGATCCAGATAGTTGATGATCGATGCAGCGAACAGCAGCCACATCACCACCCAGCGCCGGGTGTTGCTGATGCCGACGGAAGGGACCGGTGTGTAGGGTGCGCCGGATGCTAATCCGTTCAAATCATCCATATCATCTCAGCCTTCAGCAGGGGCTTGGGCAGAATATCGCATTTCGCAAAGAGTTCAAGAGAAAGATGGAAAATAATCCTCATTGATACCGGTCGGCTGGCAGGTCCATCGGACTTGAATAGGGAATTGATGGGATTTGGTGAAAGCGGGAATCCGGGCTCAGGCGAAGGGAAGCATAATCCAGCCGAGCAGCAAGGCGATGCCGACGAAAGCCACAAAAACCTTGGCCCCGTAAATCATCTGCTCCCGCAGCGTTTGCTTGCTGAGAATCGCAAACACCACGGAGACGAGGAAGGAAAATAACATCAGGGCTTCAAAATGAGAGAGGACCATTATTTACTCTTCAGCAAAAGGCGTTAACACCGTCATGCTGAGTGAAGCGAAGCATCCCCGTATTTGTTCGAAAAGCAATACAGAGATCCTTCGCTGCGCTCAGGATGACACGAGCAAAACTCTTTTCAGCAACCTGCTAAGCCTTTCTTCCCAGCGCGATATCGTACGTATCAAGGACCGTCAGAATGTTCAGCATGCCAGCGGAAATCAAAAACGCCGTACCGTAATCCGAGCAGATAAAAAAAGTGTCGCCGCCTCCATAGCCAAAGAAGGTGGCCGCCGGCATGGGCAGTCCGGTGGAAAGCTCCGCAAAGTAGCCCAGCGTGTGCAGATAGGTACCCGATCCAGTGGCAAAGAACTGACCCTGCATCGCCAGTCCGAAAACGAACATTCCCACGATGGCCAGAAAAAGCACCAGGCCCCGCCACCTGCGGCCCTGCAGGAAGTGTCCAAGACCGGGAACCAGCCATGCGGCAAAGCACAGGCCGAACAGGCTGCCGCTCGAAGGCTGCGCGTGGGAAAGCTTGCCGGCTTCCCTTGGCGCTTTCTCTGCCTGTTCCTCGGTTCTCCTGGCCATGGTTGGATTCAAAAAGATATTGCAGGCCTGCCCCACGCCGCCCGCGACGCCTCTGCAATCAACCTGTAACCATACCACACGGCCTGAACCAGCGGCAAAAAAGGCAGCTATGAAGTCCGAATTGAGAAGTATGAAGGATAAATACTCTTCGGCCGGGCTCTGTTTAATTACATGCTTCCCACTTCCTTGACCCTTTACGTTCCGGCGTGTTAACTTCCATCTTTCAGTATCATCAACGCATTTGATCAGGGAGGATTGGATTTGGCGACGCCGGCAGAGTCCGGGCCAAAGCGGACGGCGCTCTACTCTGTCCACAAAGCAGCGGGCGCGCGGATGACGGAGTTCGGCGGCTGGGAAATGCCCATCGAATACACGGGCATCACCCAGGAACACCTGGCCGTGCGGACGCGGGCCGGGCTGTTTGACGTCAGCCACATGGGCGAGATCACCGTGCGTGGCCCCAAGGCGCTTGCCTTCCTTCAATCGATC
>DATEKC010000083.1:0-5011 GCA_035277665.1 Terriglobia bacterium | reverse complement strand
AGCGGTATCGCGCTCGATCTGATTAGGTTCCGTTCCTCATTGCACTGGCCGGTTCAGAATTGCGCTTCCTGCGCGATGACGTAGAGCGTGTCGCCCTTGTTGCAAACAGCTCCCAGATGCATCATGACCACCGCGCCGGCGCGATGGGCGCGGACTTCGAACGGCGCCGAGGAATGATCGCCAAAATCGTGCATCCGCCCGACGAGTTCACCCTGACCCACATCGCTCCCCAGCTCAACCAGTGGCTCCCAGATGCCATCCTTTGGGCTTGGGACGTAGTCCTCGAGGTTGGCGGCGGATACTATTCTCGGCGGGCTGCGGCGGTCACGGTCGATTTTGACAACTTTGTCCGGCAAAATGCCGTAATGCCGCAGAACGTTCTTGACGCCTTCATACGCATGGCGCGTTCCCCTGGGATCCGTTGACTCGCCGTGCCCAAATTCCCCGCCAATGGTGATTTTGCCCTCCGCCTCCGCCTCATCGGAAAGGAGGCCGGACGCCATGTTGCTCGAGTAGACAAAGACAAAAGGGGTGTCGAAAAGCTGGGCAACCTGAGCGATCTCCGCTCGCTGGTTGGGGTCCGGAATGGGATGGAACGATGTACACAACGCAAAGCCGCCTTCCCTTCCCCCGGAATGAATGTCCACCACCACCCCAACCTGGGGGAAGATTTGCGACTTCACAAAATTCGAAATACGGAACGAAATGGATCCACGCGCGTTTCCGGGAAACGCCCGGTTCATATTTACTCCGTCCAGTGGAGACGTCCTGGTATTTGCCCGACAAGCGCTTTCGCTCAACTGAGGCATCAGAATCACGCGCCCGGATAATTCCTCCGCGATTAGGTCCGCGCACAGCCGTTTGACGGCGACCTGCCCTTCCCATTCATTGCCATGCGTCCCGCCAAAAACAGCGACTCCGCGCGGCGGCTTGCCGTGGGCCTCAGATCGGGTTCCGTTGATCACGGTGAGGGGTACCAGGGAGTATCCCCAGCTCGAATCAAAGTGAAAAGCGACCTGGTAGTGATGCTTACCAGGCCTGTCAAAAGGGATTTGGGAAGGGTCGTAGATGACAGTCGGCATTTTGATCAAGACTCCTTGCTGTAGAGCGGATCCGGCAGCGTAAACCTCTCGAAAACCCGGCATCAGGCAAAGGCGCGGGAACCACGCCTGCCTCGCGCAAGACAAGCGCTGACCATTGCCATAACGTTACCGGGTTTGTGCCGGAATAGAAAGATATACCAAACACAAGGGGCAAGCCATAGAAAGCGGGACTCAGCATCTGGAAGCATTCATTCATTTGGACGCATTTTCTCCGCCGTATTGAGGGCGCTTGTAGAACCGTGATATTTTTGACTCCACGACCGATAAGGTTTTGTTCGGTTGTGTTCCCGGGCAGGGAGTCGTTTGAGCCACGGCAATCGGCCGGACGCAGATCGTGCGGAAGTTTACGCTGAATCTCCTGGCGTGGTTTCCGACGGGCAAACCCCGGATGATGTCTGTTGAGGCTTCGGCGGGTTGCGTCCAGGCTTTGGAGCCTGCTGAAACCCTTCTGGGTAAATAAAGATGTGCAGCTGTAATCCTGATTGAACTGGAGGAACGCACTGTGCTGGTTGACTGCCATTCTCACGTCTTTGCCTATCCCGGACATCTTTCCGATGAATTTGTGAATGAGGCGAACCTGCGTTCGCGCGACCATCCGCTCGATTTGAATATCACGCCTGAAAAGCACTGGGCGGCCATGAAGTCGGTGGACAAAGTCATTGTGTTCGGAATGCGCGCTCTGCATTCCGGGATTGATTCTCCGAACGAATACATTGCCGATTATCAAAACCGTCATCCGGACAAGGTGATCGGCTTTGCGGGTGTGGACCCCAACGTTGACGACGTCCGCGCCACGTTGGAGAAAGCCCTCCAGTTGAAGCTTCGCGGTGTCAAGCTGGGACCCATCTACCAGAACATTCATCCCACCGATCCAAAGATGATGGAAGTCTATGAATTCTGCCAGGCCCGTCGCCTCCCCATCCTGATCCACCAGGGGACCACGTTTCCCCGCCGGGCCCCATTAAAATATTCGCTCCCGATATTGCTCGAGGACGTTGCCTTGCAGTTTCCCGAGCTTCGCATGGTGATCGCGCACATGGGGCATCCCTGGATTGATGAGACCATTGTGCTGATTCGCAAGCAGCCCAACTTTTATGCGGACATCTCGGCGCTCCACTACCGGCCCTGGCAGTTTTATAATGCGCTGATTTCGGCCAGGGAATACGGCGTGCTGGATAAACTTCTCTTCGGTTCGGACTATCCGTTCACTACGCCTGAAGCCACCCTGGATGCTTTGGAGCATTTCAACCAGATCACTGAAGGGACAAAGTTGCCGCGCCTGTCTATGGAGGAGATCGGAAAGATTACGTCGAATCCCACGTTGTCCTATCTGGGGCTCGAGTAATGAATTTGAGAGAGCACAAATCCGCCTGAAACGGTTCCCATGAAAATCACAAACGTTGAAGTATTGGTCCTTGAATCGCCCGGCGCTTATGAGGCTCCGGAAACCGCCGAAGAAGCCTATGGAATCAAGTATCTCGGCTTGATCCGGGTCAGCACCGATGCGGGCATCACGGGCTACTCCGACATGGAAACGCAGCCGCACGTCGCGAAGGCGATTGTTGACGCGCCGAGCGAAGGCGCAACCCCCGGCTTTGAAGGCCTCCGGTCCGTCCTCCTCGGCGAAGACCCATTCGAAGTAGACCGGCTCTGGTACAAGATGTACCTGGGCACGGTGTACTACGGCCGGCGCGGCGCGGCCATCCAGGTGATGTCCGGCATTGACATTGCGCTGTGGGACATCATCGGCAAGGCAACGGGCCAGCCCGTCTACAAACTGCTGGGCGGAGGTTATCGCGATAAGGTCCGGGCCTACGCAAGCACGCTCTTTCGCCCGACGCCCGACGCCATGGAAGAAGCCTCGAAGCATTATCTCGACCAGGGCTTTACGGCCGTTAAATTCGGCTGGGGCGTTTTCGGCGAAGATCCTGACCGCGATGTTCGTTTGGTGGAGGCGGCGCGCCGGGCGCTGGGTGATAAAACCTATCTGCTGGTCGATACCGGCTGGCGGGTCCATCGCACGCCCAAAGAAGCCATTGATATCGCCCGCCGCCTTGAACCCTTCCGTCCTTTCTTTCTGGAAGAGATGCTGCACCCGGAAGATTACGACGGCTACGCGCAGTTGGCGGATGCGGTTGACGTCCTGATTGCCTGCGGCGAGCAGGAATCAACCGAATGGGGCTTCCAGACGCTGATCGAGCGCGGAAAGGTTGACATTGTGCAACCGGACATTTCGCGCTGCGGGGGCTTGACAGTCGCGCGCAAAATTGTCCACATGGCCGAGCTTCACAACCGTCTTTGTGTTCCGCATGCCTGGATCTCCGACCTGCTCACGGCTGCTTCGCTCCATCTCAACGCATTCATGCGCCGCTCCGTCTTTTTGGAATTCAACGTTACGCAAGGCCCGCTCAGCCGCGAAATCTGCAGGAATCCCATCCGGATGAAAGACGGTTTCGTCGCCGTTCCCCAGGGGCCCGGGCTCGGCGTTGAAGTGGACGAGAAAACCATTGAGAAGTACCGCGTGCTCTGACGCTTCCCTCCAAACTTTCCCTTGCCGGGCACGGCGGATTTCGAGAAGCATATTACGTAGACAGACGGCGGGCGCTCAGGTATCTTTTTGCTTCCGCTTCGGCACGCCCTTTTCGCAAATTCATGGAGGCAGACGATGCGCTCGATCTGCAATTCGAAGTGCTTGTTGGTTTTCTGTATTGTGCTGATGTGTCTCAGCTCCGGTCTTGCTTTCGCACGCGACCCGCTCGCTGATCATGTCACCATTTATCGTGACCATTTTGGGGTCCCGCACATTGTGGGCGATACCGAAGAGGCCACCTTTTTTGGATACGGCTATGCCCAGGCCCAGGATCATCTCGAAAAGATGATGCTTCAATATATGGATGCCGAAGGGCGTCTTGGTGAAGTGCTGGGCGGCCGAGCTCTGGGGCAGGGATACCTGCACTTTATTCCCTATGAATACCGGTGGGATGGCGATTATCTGCAGCGTCTTTTGCGCACTTATCAGGGAGTTGTCGACAACCGCAAGAAAATCGATCCCCAGACTTACAAGGTGCTGGACGGATTCGCAAGAGGAGTGAACGAATACATCGCCGAACATCGGGCGAGCATCCCAAGTTGGATCCAGCCCATCACTGCCGAGGTTATTGAGGCCGAGGAGCGGAGCAATTATTTCCGTTTTTACAGCATCAACGAGGCCCTGGTCAAGCTGACGAATCTGCCTGAGCATTTCCCCAGTTTCGGCTCCGATCAGTTCGCTGTTTCGCAGGACAGAACAACCGATGGGCATGTGATTCACTTCGAGGAGACCCACATGCCCTGGGCCAACCGCTTTCAGAATTACGAGGCCCAACTGATAACGCCGGGCAAGCTGGATGCCGGCGGAATCAGCTGGTTTGGCAGCCCCTTCTTCCTCGACGGATTTAACGACCGCATCACGTGGTCAGCGACCTGGAATTTCCCGAACATCTCCGATGTGTACGTGGAAAAGCTCAACCCAAAAGACCCGCTGGAATATCTCTACGACGGCCAGTGGAAGAAGATCAAAGTGATGAAGCAGACCTTCAGAGTCAAAGGTCCCGACGGCATGCGGAGCGTCACCCTCGCCTGCTATTACACTTTGCACGGCCCTATCGTCAAGGTGGATGAAAAGAACCATCGGGCTTATTCCGTAAAACTCCCGAACTTTGACGGCGTCAACTACTCCACCAACCTTTATCGTCTGATGAAGGCGCGAAATCTCCAGCAATTTAAATCGGTGCTGGCGCTCCATCTGATGCCAAGGTGGAATCTGCTCTACACCGATGCTCACAATATCTACTGGGTGGACAATGCCACCGTAGCGCGCCGTGCGCCGGGCTTCGACTGGCGCAAACCGGTTCCCGGATGGACCAGCA
>DATEKC010000082.1:0-31867 GCA_035277665.1 Terriglobia bacterium | reverse complement strand
GCGCCCACTTCCGGCTGTTCGAAAATGCGGGGATAAATGCCGCGCAGTTCCCAGACGTGGAAGAGAGGCGTCCAGTCAATATAAGGAACAATCTCTTCCAGCGGCACCGGGCTGCAGGCGCGAATTCCCGTGAAGGAGGGCCGGGGCGGCGTGTAGCCACGCCAGTCCACTGGCAGCCGCCGCTGCCGCGCCTCATCAAGCGTGCGCAGCTTCTGCGATTTCGGCGCGCCGTGAACTTGCCGCAGTTTTTCCTGCTCGCTTCGGTTTTCCGCGATGAAGGCGCGCTTCGATTCCTCGCCGGCCAGGCGCCCCACCACGCCCACCGCGCGCGAAGCATCCAGGACGTGGACCACGGGCTGCCCATAAGCCGGCGCAATCTTCACCGCCGTGTGCGCACGGCTGGTGGTGGCGCCGCCAATCAGCAGCGGGAGCTTGAAGCCCTCGCGTTCCATCTCCCGCGCCACGTGCACCATCTCATCGAGCGAGGGAGTGATCAGCCCGCTCAGGCCCACCATGTCGGCGCCGGTCTCCCGCGCCGTCTTCAGGATCTTCTCGCACGGCACCATCACGCCCAGGTCAACTACTTCGTAGTTGTTGCAGCCCAGCACCACCGCCACGATGTTCTTGCCGATGTCGTGCACGTCGCCCTTCACCGTGGCCATCACGATCTTTCCGGCCGCCTTGGCGCCGCCGGTCAGGCGCTTTTCCGCTTCCAGATAGGGAAGCAGATAGGCCACGGACTTCTTCATCACGCGCGCGCTTTTCACCACCTGCGGCAGAAACATCCGCCCGGAGCCGAACAGGTCACCCACCACGTTCATGCCCGCCATCAGCGGCCCTTCGATCACTTCCAAAGGGCTGTCGTATTTCTGTCGCGCCTCTTCCGTGTCAGCCTCAATGTGCTCCACAATGCCTTTCACCAGCGCGTGCGACAGCCGTTCTTCCACCGTGCCCTTGCGCCAGGCGTCTTCTTCCACTTCGCGCTTGCCCGTCTGCTTCACGGAGTCAGCGAAGGCCAGCAGGCGCTCGGTGGCGTCGGGGCGGCGGTTGAGGATGACGTCCTCCACCAGTTCCAGCAAATCTTTGGGGATTTCTTCATAGATGCCCAACTGGCCCGCGTTAACGATGCCCATGTCCATGCCGGCCTGGATGGCATGGTAAAGAAACGCCGTGTGCATCGCCTCGCGAACAGTGTTGTTGCCGCGAAATGAAAATGAAAGGTTGCTGACTCCGCCACTCACCTTCGCGTGCGGCAGCGCAGCCTTGATCTGGCGCGTGGCCTCGATATAATTCACCGCGTAATTGGCATGTTCTTCCATGCCGGTGGCGATGGTGAGAATGTTGGGGTCAAAAATAATGTCTTCCGGAGGGAAGCCCACTTCCTCGGTCAGAATGCGGTAGGCCCGCGTGGAGATTTCAACCTTGCGCTCCGCGGTGTCGGCCTGGCCGCGCTCGTCGAACGCCATCACAATCACCGCGGCGCCATATCGGCGCACCAGTCGCGCCTGCTTTTTGAAGACTTCTTCGCCTTCCTTCAGGCTGATGGAGTTCACCACACCCTTGCCCTGCACCGCCCGCAGTCCCGCCTCGATCACGCTCCACTTCGAGCTGTCAACCATGATGGGCACGCGCGCAATGTCCGGCTCCGAGGCCACGTAATTCAGGAACGTGGCCATGGCCTGCTCAGATTCCAGCATGCCCTCGTCCATGTTGATGTCGATAATCTGTGCGCCTGCCTCCACCTGCTGGCGGGCCACGGCCAGCGCTTCTTCAAACTCGCCGTTCAGGATGAGCTTGGCGAACTTCGGCGAGCCCGTCACGTTGGTCCGCTCGCCCACGTTCACAAAATTCATGTCGGGCCGGAAGGTGAGCGGTTCAAGCCCGCTCAGGCGCGTGGCGCGGGCGGGCTTCGCGATGGTGTGGGGCTTCGCGCTCTGCACCGCCTCCGCAATCGCCCGGATGTGCGCGGGCGTTGTGCCGCAGCAGCCGCCCACGATGTTCAGCCAGCCGTTGGCGGCAAACTCGCCAAGATCGCGCGCCATGCTCTCCGGCGTCTCGTCAAAACCGCCAAAGGCGTTGGGCAGGCCCGCGTTTGGATGGCAACTGATGTGGACGGGCGCAATCTGCGAAAGCTCCTCGATGTAGGGCCGCATCTGCTTTGCACCCAGCGCGCAGTTGATGCCCACGCTCAGCAGCGGAATGTGCGAAATGGAATTCCAGAAAGCTTCGATGGTCTGGCCCGAAAGCGTGCGCCCGCTCTGGTCCACGATGGTTACGGAAACCATTAATGGCAGGCGCCGGCCCGATTCCTCGAAGTACTGCTCGATGGCAAACAGCGCCGCCTTGGCGTTCAGCGTGTCAAAGACGGTCTCCACCAGCAGCAGATCGACGCCGCCTTCCGCAAGCGCGCGCGCCTGGTCATAGTAAGCCGAGCGCAACTGCTCAAAGCTGGTGCCGCGCGAGGCGGGATTCGCAACGTCCTGCGAAATCGAAGCGGTCCGGCTGGTGGGACCCAGCGAACCTGCCACAAAGCAGCGACGCTGCGGATTTTCGGCAGTAAACTTTTCCACCGCGCGCCGCGCCACCGCCGCGCCGGCCAGGTTCAGCTCATGGACGTGCTTTTCCAGTCCGTATTCCGCCATGGAAATCGCGGTGGAGTTGAAGGTGTTCGTCTCAATGATGTCGGCGCCGGCCTCGAGATATTGCCGGTGAATTTCCTCGATGATGTGCGGCTGCGTGATGTTGAGCAGATCGTTGTTCAGGCGCAGGTCGCGCGAATGCCCGGCAAACTGCTGGCCACGATAGTCCGCCTCGGCGAGTTTATGGGCCTGGATCATGGTGCCCATGGCACCGTCAAGCAGCACAATGCGCTCGCTCAGAATGCCTTCCAGCGGATTGGCACGGCCTTCGCTTCCACTCATGCGATCAGCTCTTCCCTTTCCCGGCTCTATTGGAAACCCCGCCAGGGCGGCCGGCAATCCCCTCGAGACTGCCTTTCACCCCGCATCAATTCAGTATAACAAGAGAAACCAATGCGCAGCGTGGCCGCCTGGCCTTCCCGGCCCGCGCCGGTGGCATAGCGGCGGGTTCATCCCGCCATGGGCCAATGCTTTCAATGCGGGTTGGCGGCGTAGCGGCGGGTTCATCCCGCCATGGGTCAATGCTTTCAATGCGGGTTGGCGGCGTAAAGCCGCCGCTACAGTCTCTTAACGAAGCGGCAACTACCGCGGCAGGCCGTGCAGCAGCGGGCCGATGGCGTTGGACATCTGGTAATTGGCCGCGCGGTCGTCCTGGATGTTCCAGAACATGACGCCGTTGAAATCGCGGTAGCCACCGCTTCGCTGCAGCTTGTATTCGCCGCCGGCAAAAGGTTTGCCCGTAATCAGGTAGCGCACGGATTTCTGGATCGGGTCGAGCCGGGAATGCCCCACCCAGAACCCGACGGCCACCTTGCCGGGAGGCAGCGGCGGGAAATACGAATCAGGATTCCCTCCCACGTGGAAGCCGTGGACCAGCATCTCAGTCATGGCCGTGTAGTAATCGGCCGTTTCCGGCATGTAGTAATTTCCGTCCATGCCTTCGAGCGGCGGCGTGTTGTAATCCTGCACGTCTACAAATGAAAGCATGTCGCGCGTGGCATAAATCACCGGCAGGAACGAGCCAAACTGCCCCGCATACGTCACGTACCCCGCCGGCACCTGCGGGCCTTCAGGAACTTCGGCCAGCATGAACTTCGGTCCAAAGCGCTTGCGAAGCTGCCGCATGGCATCAATCAGATTCACCACGCAGGGCGTGGTCGGATGCCGGAAGTCCGTGTCGCCCGGATTGAGGACCAGCGACGGCGTTTCAAGATCGAGATCGACGCCGTCGAAGCCGTAATCCGCAACGATGCTCCCGACGCTGTCCACAAATTTTTTCAATTCTTCCGGAGTGTTCAACGTCACCACCGCGCCGCCGCCGCCCAGCGAGATGAGAACTTTTTTCCCCTGGCGCTTCATGGCGGCGATTTCGTCCCTGAACTGCTCCTGGGTATAACCGGCCGGCGTTTCAAAATGCAGCTCTGCGGTCGAGCCCTTCACCGGCGAGGCGAAGGCCACGATGATGACGTCCCATTGTGGAGAAACGTCCCGCAGCGGAATCGTCTGCTGGCGCGAATAGCCCACCCAGTAGCCGATCAACTGGTGGCCGTTGGGCGGATGTGGATTGGCCAGCGGCGTTGCCGTCGGAGTGGCCTCCATGCGCTCGCCCCGCGGCGCGCAGGGCGCAGCGGGAGACTTCAGCACGCTGGCGTCAGGAAAGCTGTAAGCGCCCTGATAGCTGTCCGGCCTGGCGTTCTGCGTATACCATGGCAGCAGCGCCACGTTCTCAAGATGGTATTCACCCGCCTTCGTCTGCACCACCGTGGAATTCGATCCCGGCAGGCTGTCGGTGGGCAGCGCAAAGCGGTAGCGGCTCCCGATGCCGCGGCCGCCGCAGCCGCGCTGTGCGTCCGGCCATTGCCAGGGCGGGAAAACGTTTTCCTTGTAGCCGTTGAGCGGGTCGTTCAGCCAGGCGGAAATTTGCTGGGTGAGCGGCTGCACGTCGGAATAATCTGGCACAACGCCCGGGTCGAGATAGGTGCTCAGCACAAACGGTTGCAGCGCCTTCGACGCGCCAACCTGCTGCACGCCGTGCGCGCCCCAGGTGCAGCAGACCGTCGCGTCGTTCAGTTCATAAAATTCCGTGTTCTTCGCGAGCGCGATCACCAGATCCTTCGGCCTGGCCTGCGTTTGCGCGAGGCCCTTGAACAGTTCCTTCCGCACGTAATCGAGGTCCGCAACGCCCAGCGAATGCCCGGTCTTTTTTGACGTCAACAGGTATCCCTCGGCGGGCGGAATCGTGATCTGCAATGGCGAAGTCACCCGAGGCTGGCCGAGCAGCGTGTGCCAATGGTTCGCCGCGGCCACTTTGTAAAACTGCGCGCGCTGCATGGCGTCGCCGTACTGCATCGTACCGATGGCAAAGGCGTGCTTCTGGAAAACCGGCGACTGCACCACTTTCTGCACGTCGGGCGCGGCGCTTGTCTCCATCTTCTTCCCCGCCTCGCCTGCCGGCGCTTCAAACACCAGCGACACCGGCACGAGCACCGTGGGAATCGTGGTGGCGCCGCCCTGCGCAGGGTCTTTGCCCACCATCGTGTAGTTGTATTCTTTTCCGGCTGTGGTGAATGACCGCGTAAAGGTGGGCACGCGGATGGCCGGGCCCGCCGGCGCCTTTTTTTCGCACGCCGGGCTGAGCAGCACGCTCAGGCCCAGCAGGACATAGATATAAGCAGGATAAAGACGAAAACGGCCGTCGCCGAATTTCATATTGAACATCACACTCTCCCTGGGCAGATACTATGCGTTTGCATTTGAAACCAGAGCACTGACGATAACACTTCATCGCCCGGGCTACAATCCATCAACGGCGGCACGTTGACTCAAAGCCTCGCCCGGCATAGGATTCTTGGCTGGCTGTTGAAAAATCCCGCAGAGAGGGCGTAGCGGCGGGTTTATCCCGCCACGTGTGAATACAGATGGTCGTGCGTAGCGGCGAGTTTACCTCGCCACGTGCAACCCTGATGGCGGCGTAAAGCCGCCGCTACAGCAGCGGGCCGTCTGGTCTGGGTATTAAAAGCTTGTATAACGTCGTGCCTCATGAACAACTCCGCGAGTAAAAAAATGAACAAGAATCCTGTGGTGGTAGCAGTGCTTGCCGTTTTGCTGTGCGCTCCTTCGCTCGCGGCGCAGGAAAAGCCGCGCGATGCTCTCATCGACTGGATGAACGGGATCGCCCAGCACGAGCTCCAGCAGCGGGCGAAAGCTGTCAGCGAAATCCACACGAAAGCTGACGCGGAACGCCGCGAGCAGTGGGTACGGAAGCAAATGCTGGATGACATGGGCGACCTGCCGCATTACAAAGGTTCATTGGACGCTCGAGTCACCAGCCAGATTCGCGCCAGTTCCTACACCATCGAAAAGGTGATCTACGAAAGTCTGCCGGGCCTTTACGTCACCGCCAACGTTTACCGTCCGAACCGGCCGGGGCGTTATCCCGCCGTGCTGCTGCAGGCCGGCCACACGCAGGAGGGCAAGCCCGAAGACCAGCGCATGGCCGCCAACCTGGCGATGAAGGGCTTCGTTGTTCTGTGCTTCGATCCCATCGGCCAGGGCGAAAGAGAGCAAACTTACAGCCAGCAACTGGACGCGCCGCTCGCCGGATGGTCCGTTCCCGAGCACATCCAGATGGGCGCGCAAACCATGCTGCTCGGCCAGGGATTGGCGCGTTACTTTATCTTTGACGCCATGCGCTCGCTCGATTATCTTTTCAGCCGGCCCGACGTGGACGCCTCGCGCATCGGCGCCGCGGGATGTTCGGGCGGCGGCGCGTTGACGACGTTTCTGGGCGGGCTCGATCCGCGAGTCAAGGTGGTGATTCCGGCCTGCTACCCGAGCTCTTTCCAGACGCTGTTTGCCACCTCGGGCCCGGACGTGGAAATGCTGCTGCCGCGCTTTCTGGTGAGCGGCCTGGACACCGCCGATTTCGTGGAACTCTCGGCGCCCACGCCCTGGCTGCTGCAGTCCACCGAACACGATGAATATCACTTCAGCCACTCGGGCGTGCGCTTGGTCTACGACGAAGTGCGTAACTGGTATGCGCTTTACGGCGCGCAGGACAAAGTGGGATTTATGGTGGGGCCGGGCTCGCACGGCATGCCGCTTGTGGCGCGCGAAGCTGTTTACAAGTGGATGATTCGCTATCTCAAAAACGGGCAGGGCGATTACCACGAGCAGCCCGTCAAAATGTACACCAACCATCAGCTTCAGGTTACGGCGAGCGGCAATGTTGAGAACCAGCCCGGCAGCAAAAAGCTTTACCAGATTCTCCGCGCGGAATTTGAGGCGCGAAAAAAGCCTGGAACAATTCCTGAGATGCTGGCCAGGCTGCAGCAGCTCAAAATTCCCACTGACCACACTGCGCCCAAGGTTGAAGTTGTGGACAAATCGAGCAATGCCGCCGGAGAAATCGAGCGCCTCAGGTTTGAAAGCGCTCCCGGCATCTGGCTCAGCGCCACTCTGCACGTCCCGTCCACCGCCGGAAAGAAACCCGCCATGCTGGTGCTCAGCGGCGACAATACATTTGGCCTGATGTCCACGGCCGCCATCGCCGAACGCATGGCCAAAGCGGGCCGCGTGGTGCTCGAGATGCAGCCGCGCCGCTCACAGTTGCAAGTCCACGAGGGGCCGTTTGCGGGAGATTACGTCACCGACGTGCAGGCCAACCTGATTGGCCTGAATCTGCCGGCCATGCGCGCGCATGACATCCTGCGCGGCGTTGATCTGCTGGCGGCCCGTTCGGACGTCGACTCCGGTTCCATTCGCGCCGCCGCCCGCGGTGTCAGCGGCGTCTGGCTGCTGCTTGCTGCCGCCGTCGATCCGCGCCTTGGCAAAATATGGATTGATAGGACGCCGCACAGCCTGGGCTCGGCGCTCGACCACTCGATGGCCGCCGACCTGTGGGACGCGGTGATCCCTGGTTTTGTTCTCCACTGGGACCTGAACGATCTCGTCAAAGCCATGGGCCAACGGCAGGTGATGTGGACCGATCCCACCAACTGGCTGCGGCAGGTTGTCGCGCTCGGGCCTGCCTATCAGTACCGCTACGTTTTGGGCGACACCACCGACCTGGCCAACGCCCAGGACGACGCGTACATCAGCGAGTTGTTGAAGTAGCTAGACCCAAACTTCGTTTTGGCCTGCCCGTAGCCGCGATAACCTTCATGCCGGTCAATGATCGATGAGGCGGGATTGAATTTGCAGAACAGCGTTTGCGCTGAGCTCAACCTCATTCGAAGAAGAGCGGGCCTTCAATATTCTGCCGAGGTCTTCCAGTGTCGGTTCCGCGGGCGCGGCGGTCGAGATGACGTTATACTTCCCGGGCTCCAGGCATCCTGAAGTAAACAGTCCCTTGTCATTCGTCTGAGCAGAAATCATTCTGGCTGCCAGCAAAGCCGGCGGGAGGGAGTCTGCGGGCAGCACTGTCACATACGACCCGGGGGCCGGATTATCGTCTTTGTCGAGCACGCGGACAGTGAGAAGCCCGCAATCGTCGGCTACCGTCACACGGAGCCGCGTGTCGCCGGAAGCGCCTGCCAGGTGGAGCGTTCTGATCAGAACACTCTCGCCGGCGAAAGTGATGTCTTTGATATAAACGCCGGGTGGCAGGGACGGCGTGAGAACGGCGTAATCGCCGGCCAGAATGTCCTGGAAAGAAAATTTGCCCGGGACCGAGGATTCCGCTCTCAGCCGCGGATATTCAGCCTCCCAGAGATCTTCGGACCATGTCAGCGGACGAAGTTCCAACTCGATGAACTTTTGCGGCCCGAAGGACTCTGTAGGGCTTGGATGGTCCCATACCACCTCACCATGAAGCGACATGCGCGGCTGAGCCTCCACCTTGATATCGTTCACATCACTGTCGGAAATGGTAAATTCCGTACTCCCGAAAAAAGCAGGACTGATGTGCGCATCGTGAGGTTTCTGCATCACCGTGAGCTTGTATGGTCCAGGATGTAGGCCGCAAACACGAATCCTTCCATCGGGACCCGTGGTGCCGCTCGGTGGCCTGAGACTCATGCCCTCCGTACCGGGCAGGTCGAATGGCGCCTGCAAATCCATAATCTCAAAGTGAACTGCGCCGGGCGCGCCTTTGATGCCCAGGACACCATCGACGCAGTAGGGAGTCGTGCTGGGGACACGAACATAGACTTCTTCCCGGCGCTCGCCTGAATTCACCATGACCGGCAAAGCGCCTTCAATGGACGGTGAGTCTCCGTAATAGGTCGGGGACGGTATGGGCTTGCGCAACCTGGGATCGGACGGCTCGGTTGATACTGCGCTAAGCGTCTCCAGCCACTTTTGAGTAAACACGTAATAGTTCTGGCCCGAACGAACGTACCTGAACGTGTACTTACCTTCCGGGCCCGTAATCGCCGAGCCGGCCTGTAGTCGTTGCAAGGCGCCGTACATATACCTGGAGGCAATAAGATAAACGGCCATTCCTGAGAGCGGTTTACCGTTTTCATCCTGAACAATTCCTGCAATACTGGCGAAGCGCTGGATGATGAAATCCGCTGACGTAAGGTCCCGGTCCGAACTCAAAAAGACATCCTTGGACCCAAGGGGAGGTCCTCCGTCCTTGGGATAGGCGTAAATCAGGTATTCTCCCGGAGCCAGCCCCTCCAGCGTGTAGCGGCCAAGAATGTCGGTTTCTGCGCTGACATATCCATTCCGTGTCGAAACGAACACGTGGGCGTCAGCAATAGGCTCGCGCGTGTCGGCATATTGAACCGTGCCGCTAATGGAGCGCTTCGCGGGGATTACTTGCCCAGCCCCAGAGCCCGTTTGCGCAATTGAGGAGACAGTAACCAGACTCGTTGAACTGATGAAGACGAGCGTGATGATGACAAGGCGTTTCATCATACGCTTTATCCTGGAGCGCTATGATTGGCTACCCAAAAGCGCTCGGGCGTTGCCTTCGGTGATGGCCAGTTCCTCATCGTGCGAGAGGCCGGCGCCCCGGACTTTGAGCAGCGCGGACTCAAAATAGAAAAAGGGATAGTGCGAACCAAAGACAACGCGTGAGGGTGAAGTTTGTTCGATCAGCCGCTCGAGGCCGCCCACGCGCTCGTTCATGGCGATGTCGAACCAGACATTGCCGGCCTGCTTGAGCGTGCTGATATGCGGAGTTGTTGCCCCGCCCCAATATCCCGCGTTGAGAAGCAGCAGGCGCAGTTTCGGAAATCGTGGCAGCAGATCGGCCAGCGGCGTGGGATCCACCGGCGGCACCTGCATCAGCAGGAATTGCGTGCGCGGGTCTTCCATGGAAAGCGCAATCTGCACGAGCAGCCCGCGGTTTGCCGCTGCTGAAATTAGCTCGGCAAACGCGGGATCATCCAGCTTGTAGTTCTGGTAATTCGGGTGCAGACGGATTCCCGGCATGCGATGGACTTCCTGGCAGCGGCGCAAATCTTCTTCCCAGGCCGGCAGCTTCGGATTGATGCAGCCGAACGGGACGAGAAAATCGCGCCCGTGCTCGCGGCAGGCCGCAGCGAGGCGCGAGTTCACGCCCGCCACATCGCGGCAGAACAAACCTTCAAAACTCGCGGCCCAGGCCTGCGTCACTCCCTTTTTGCGCAGGCGCGCCACCAGCTCCGCCTGTTCGTCGCCAATCAGCCGCCGGAACGGCCAGCGAAACAGGCTGACGTTGGTGTCGATCATGATTTCAGCCCTTTTGCTTCCAGGCTCGCCTGCAGCAGGCGGCGCAGGTTTCCGCCGAGAATCAATCCCTTTGCCGAGTCGGGAATTTCCGCGCCGATCACCTTGGCCATCTGCGAGGCAAAGCTGCGCCCTCCGGCATCGCTGCCGTAAACCACGCGCTCCGCGCCCAGCTCGCGCACGGCCATTTCAACGAAGCCGGAAGTCGGGTCCGAGCCCGCGATTTCCGCGCAGATATTCTTGACGTCGCGGATGGCGCGAATGCCCAGTTCCCATGTGCCGCCCGTGTGCCCGCAGATAAACTGCGCCTGCGGGTGGCGCTTGGCGAGTTCGACAAGGTCGTAGGGCGTGGATTCGCCAGGATCGCTTCCGGTCGATTTGATCCAGGTGTGCTGCAGGATCGGCGTCTTCAGCGCGATCGCCCGCTCGACGATCGGATCGAGCGCCGGAGAATTGCACCGCACGTCGGCCTCGATCTCTCCCACGCTGATCATCGGCCCATCGCGCACGCAGCGGTCGAATTCCTCGAGACAAAACTTCACGTCCGTCGGGCTCAGATAGACGGCGCCATACGCGCGGCCGGGAAAATGCCGCACGGCGCGCATCACGCGGTCGTTTTCAATCCGCACCTGTTCGGGAGTGGGGTAGCGGATGTACTGGTCGTATCCCTGCGAGAGGATGATGCGCTCGATGCCCAGCCGGTCCATGTGCCGCACCAGCACCGCCATGCGCGCTTCCGGCGTATCGCCTTCCACGCCATCGAGGTGCGTGTGAACGTCCCAGATTCTGAAACGCGCACCGGCTCCCGAAGCCGCGCCGGCATCGCTCGCGGCGCCGGCGGATGGCACCGGCAGGCCGCCGGCCGTGGCCACTCCGGCAACGAGGCTTTTGAGAACGGTGCGCCGATCGAGCGTCATTTTTCTAACAACCTGTTGAAAAGCACTGTAGCGGCGGCTTCACGCTGCCAGATCACTATGAGAGCATTAATGGCGGGGTGAACCCGCCGCTACGCCTCTCTACGGAATATTTCGACAGCCTGCTAATATCCGATGTTGTGGCACTGCCCGCAGGCCACCGTGGCTTTGCGCAGATTGTGGCAGTTGACGCACGTCATCATCGAGACGTCTTTCGCCTGCCGCATGGCGTCCATCGTGCGCACCGCGCCGTGGCACACCGCGCAATCCACTTTCGCGGCGATGTGCTTCTGATGGCTGAAGAAAACGAAGTCCGGCAGATGATAGACGCGCACCCACGGAATGCCGCCTCCCGCTTTTTGCAGGCTGGCCAGCTTCTGGATGGCCGGGCGGTTCGTCGCTATGCCCTGATGGCAGCCCATGCACTTGTTGGCGTTGGGAATCTGCATCAGCTTGCCGTCGGTGTCGAGCGCGTGGCAGGTCTGGCATTGCAGGCCGACGCCTGCATGCAGTTTGTGGCTGAAAGGAATGGGCTGCGCCGGCGCCGCGGGCTGCGGCGTGATGTCCGCAGGCTCGCGCCCAACTCCTGACGGTATGACACCCAACTCAACAGGCAGTCGGGTCTCGGTCGCCAGCTTTGCCTGCGCCGGGCTGGTTTCGCCTGCGGGGAATAGCGTGTACGCCGCAATCACCGTGGGAGCCGACGCGCCGGTGCTGAAGCGCGAGCTGGGCCCAACCGCCAGCACCACAAACTGCTTGCCGGTTTTCTTTCCCAGATAAGTCAGCGGCGTTGCATAGCCGTTGGCTTCCAGCTTGCTCACCCACAGTTCCTTTCCGGTCTGGGCGTCAAAGGCGCGGAAGCGGCGATCGGCCGTGGCGGCAATGAACACCAGCCCGCCGGCCGTGACGACGGAACCTCCCAGATTGTAAATTCCCGTTTTGGGAACGCCCTTTGCCTCGAGCGCGTCCACCACTCCCAGCGTCACGCTCCAGGCAATTTTGCCGGTGTTCAAATCGACGGCGTTCATGGTGCCCCAGGGAGGCTTCTGGCAGGGGTAATGATGATCGTCCGCAAAGCGCGCATAGCTGCCCAGCTTGCTGGTTCTCGCGTACGCTTCCGGAGCGCCTGCGGGCTGCTTCTTCATCAGGCCCACGGCGCCCAGGTTGGTGATGTTGGCGTAGAGGTAGCCCGTCGTAGGATCGAACGAAACGCCGCCCCAGTCGGTGCCTCCCATGGTCCCCGGAAGAATCACCGTGGTGTCGAGCCCCCAGGGATGGAAAAGCCCCCCCGGCATCGCCGAGCCGAAATTTTCCATGCAATATTTGTGTGATTCCGGCGTCACGTTGCTGATGTCATCGCGCGTCACCTCGATGGTGGCCAGGGGAGGAATCACGGCGGGGAACGGCTGGGTGGGGCTGGTGGCTTCGCCGGGCACTTCGGTCTGCGGCACGGGGCGTTCTTCAATCGGGTAGATCGGTTTGCCGGTGAGCCGGTTGAACACGAAGACGAGCCCTTCCTTGGCCACCACCACCACGGCGGGAATCTCTTTCCCGTCGCGATGAAGGGTCACCAGCGAGGGCTGCGAGCCCACGTCCATGTCCCAGATGTCGTGATGGACCATCTGGTAGTACCACGCCAGTTTGCCGGTGTCCGCCTTCAGCGCCACCAGCGAATTGGCGAACAGCGTGTTTCCTTTGCGGTCGGCGCCGTAAAAATCATAGGAAGGCGAGCAGACGGGCAGAAAGACCAGGCCGTTCTCAGCGTCAACGCTCAAGGGCGGCCAGGCGTTCACGCCCGAGCGGTCCTTCCAACTGTCGCCCTGCCAGGTGTCGTGCCCGAATTCGCCCGGCAGCGGAAGGGTGTGGAAGGTCCACGCCAGCTCCCCCGTGCGCACGTTGAAGGCGCGCACGGCTCCGTTGTTGCCCTTGGATGGATACTCCTGCACCTCCGAGCCCACGATGATCAGGTCCTTGTAAATCACCGGCGGCGACGTCAGATCGTATTGGAGTTTTGGAAATTTGTCGCCCACGCCTTTCCGCAGGTCGATCGATCCGCCCTCGCCAAATCCTTTGCAGGGTTTGCCGGTGGCCGGGTCCAGCTCAAAAAGGCGGGAGGTGGGCGTCGCGTAGATGATGCGGCTGTCATCGCCATTGCCGCGGCTGTCACAGGTTTCGGGCGACTGGCCTTTCCAGTAAGCCATGCCGCGATTGGGCAGCGGACGCAGCTTGCTGCTTTCCGCTCCATAAGGATTGAAGGTCCAGAGCTGCCGGCCCGTTTCGGCATCGAGCGAGATGGCCATCCCCGTCTGCGTGGCGAAGTAGAGCGCGTCATCCACCATCAGCGGCGTGTTTTCGAAAGCCTCCAGCCAGCTGTTCGGCGTGGTGGGAACGTTGTACGTCCACGCTCTCTGCAGGCGCGCGACGTTGCCACGGTTGATCTGATCGAGCGGCGAATATCGCATCGCGCCCGGATCGTGCCCCGCCACCCGCCACTCCTGCGCCGCGCCGCCCGCGCCCTCCTGCCCCATCGCAATGCCGGACACCAGCAGCACAAAAACGGAGAGGCAAACCATCAGCATGCGTCTCTCGAAAGATCTCACCTGTGCCTCCTGAAGTTCAAATCATCGATCAACCGGCCACTCGCCGCTTTTATGATGGGAAGATAAATCCTCACCCCGCACCGCTTGTCCTGTCCCGTTTTCTCCCTCAATGTTCAGTCAACGATACACTAACTGCTTGTCACTCACCACTGCCTTTTTCATCTGCTTAATCTTCTGAATCCCAGGCCCTCTACCTTGGGGAGAGAGTGCCGGAGGAACGACGGCGGGTGAGGGGTGTTCCCCCTAAACCCTTCTAAAATGCACTCACCACTCATCACTAACCACAGCCTTTTTCATCCTTCACACTTCATACTCTTCCCTCTCCCCGCTTATTCGAAAATTTCTTTTGCATTCGGTGCGTCATGCGTTTACACAGTCCTGTCGCGACCCTTCGCCGTGGCCTCAGGACGGCCAGGCCTCAATGTTCAGTGATGCCGGTTCTTTGTTCTGGAATCTTAAATCTTGAATCTGAAGTCCTACGGAGAGTGCCCGCGCATGGCGGCCGGGTGAGGGAGCAGTCGAAGAAATTCGCGATTGAGCGATTAGCGATTGAGCGCTTGTAGCGGCGGCTTTACGCCGCCACCCGATCACGCTCAGGATGACAACGCTACGCCCTTGCCCAGCCACGTGATTCTGAACGCAGTGAAGAATCCCCGTATTTTGGTCTTGAAGACAAATACCGGGTTCCTTCACTCCGCTCAGGATGACGGCTGCAGGTCTCAGGAGGGAGGGCGAACGGGCGCAGGATGCCAGCGCAGCGCCCCCCCGCGCCGTCATTCTGAGGAGCGCAGCGACGAAGAAGAGCGCCGCGACCAGGAGGTCGAAAGCAACGAAAGGATGAAGTGTGAAGGATGAAGGATGAAAAGCGTGCCGGGTTGAAGTGCGGCGCTACGAGGGCTCTATTCCTTCAATCACTCAATGGCAATTGATTCAATCATCCAATTGAGAAATGCGGGCCGAAGCCCGCCGCGACCAGGAGGTCGGAGCTTCAGCTCCGACATTCCGCCTGCCCGCCACCTTGGGGGCTTTCAGCCCCTGAAGTGCCGCCCTGAAGCCCGGCATTTTGGGCTTTGCCGCTCGCCCAGACCAGTCCCTGCGGGACTACGCAGACACTACAAACCAAGCGTCTGCGCCATCCCGCAGGTACCGCGAGGTACGCGCCTCCGTCATTCTGAACGCAGTGAAGAATCCCCGCATTTTGGTTTTGAAGACAAATACCGGGTTCCTTCACTCCGCTCAGGATGACAGATGAGAGACCCATGATGAAAGGGCCACAGCCTCGCCCACTCCGCGGGTGACGCATACGGCGCGCGGATTTGACTTGTCACAACCGGCGGGAGCGCGGAGGGTTCCCCGACGAAACCGCTCATGCCCGTCATTCCGAGAAGCCCCTACCGCCCCCTGGTCATTTCGAGGAGCTGAAAGACGACGAGAAATCTGCTCTTCCCGCCAGGCAGAAAAAAGCAGATTCTTCTCCCGGAAACCGGCATCAGAATGACGTGTGCAATGTTTCCGTAGATGCGCGGGGCGCTGCCGTAGCGGCAGGTTTATCTCGCCACGTTCGGGCCCGGATGGCGGCGTAAAGCCGCCGCTACAAAACGCTGGCGCGCGCCGGTTAAACACTTGCCAGCCAGCACTCAGAAGCCGCCTGGCGGCGGCCCTGGGCGTTGAAAGGTCCACTGCGCGTTCAAAATGCCCCGGACCGCTTCTTGCCTCGTTTACTAGGCTACATATCGCCCGGAACGGCCCAAATGGGACGTATGGGATTTTCTTCTTAAAATTTTGATATTTGTAAGTTATTGATAATAAGGAACTTTTTGCAATGCGTTAGATTCGATTCAAATTTGTGTCTGATTATGGCACACCGGGTAAAATCTGCACTGTCGCGCTAAACCCCGCCTCGTTTGCATTCGGATGGCGGCTGGGTGTATGGTGTCCGTTTCACCGGACACAATCGTAGCCTTCCGGTTAAACTCCCAGGAGGAAACTGTCTTGATCACCCGCCGCTTCGCTTTTCTACTCTTCATCTGCATTGGCTGTGCGCCGCTCTTCGCGGCTGAATTGCCCCTTTCACCTTACCCGCAGCAGGTCCGCGAGGGCACGGGAGAATTGGTCGCCAGGAACCATGTGACGATCGACGTCAGCAGCAAGGACGTCGACGACCACTTTGCCGCCAGCTTGCTGGCACAAGACCTGAAATCTATTGACGGCGTTGAGACCACTGTTAAGGACCGGGCGTCTGGGTCTCCGCGCATCGCTCTGGCGCGAACAGACACGAGCGAAGGGGACCGCATCCTCGCCCGCGCGGGCGTCAAGTTTCCCGCCAAGGCCGATGAAGAAGGTTACGTCCTGGTGGTGAGCAGCCGCGAGGCGGACGTGGTGGCCAAGTCCGCCGCCGGCGTGTTTTACGGTGTGCAGACCCTGCGGCAGTTGTTTCACCCCGGCCAGACCAGCGGCTCCGCGCATTGCCCGGCTGTCACGATTGTGGATTGGCCGGCGATGCGCTGGCGGGGAGTGAGCATCGACATCAGCCGAGGCCCGTTCCCAACACTTGACTCCATCAAGCGTGAGATTGATCTGCTTGCGCAATACAAGATTAACCTCTATTCGCCCTACATGGAAAACATGTTTGAATACCCCAGCCTTCCGCTGGCAGGCGAACCGGGCGGCGCGCTGAGTCCGCAGGAAGTGAACGAGATCGTCGCCTACGCGGAGAAGTACCACATGACCGTGACGCCGGAGCAGGAATCTTTCGGCCACCTGCACCTGTTGCTCGAGAATGAACGATACCAGGACATGGCGGAGCGCCCTTATGGAACTGTGCTATCACCGACCGTCCAGGAGTCGTATCAGTTCATTGAAAAGATGTTCGCCGACCTCAACAAGTATTTTCCGGGCCCGTTTTTCCATATCGGCGCCGATGAAACATTTGAACTCGGCCAGGGGCGGACCAAGGACCTCGTCGACAAGGAAGGCTACTCGAAAGTATACGTCGATTACCTGCGCAAGATTGACGACGTCCTCAAGCCCTACCACCGCAAGATTCTTTTCTGGGGAGACATGGGCGTCCGCCATCCGGAGGATTTGAAGGACCTGCCTAAGGACATGATCGCCGTGCCGTGGGATTACGCGCCGCGAAAGTCGTTCGTAAATGAAATTAAGCCCTTCCGGGATGTAGGGCTTGAAACCTGGGTGGCGCCGGGCGTGAACAACTGGAGCCGCATCTTCCCGGATTATTCTGAAGCGATCCCCAACATCCGCCAATTCGTGACCGACGGGAAAAACCTGGGTGCAACCGGTGTTCTGAATACGACGTGGATGGATGATGGGGAGGGCATGATTAACTTTACGTGGTACGGGCTTGCCTACGGCGCCGCGCAGAGCTGGCAGACCACAGTGGACGACCAGCAATTCTCAAACGCCTGGGACTGGACTTTTTACCGGGCGGACGGCCACGACTTTGCCGATGAAGTGTACACGCTCACGCAGATCCACGAAGCGTTGCGAAGCGCCATTCACCGGGACGGCAACGACAGTCTGACCTGGATGGATGCCATGAGTCCACAGGGTCAGAAGTTTTACTCCGGGTGGCAGCCAACGGCTCACCATATCCGCCTGCTGGCAGAAAACGTGATCGCGAGCGTCCGCGGGCATCGCGTCGAGGCACGCCGCAATGCTGACATGCTGAATTACGTTGATTTTTCCGCCAGAAGATTCGATTTCCTCGGGCAAAAAGCCATCTATTCAAAGGTAATTGCGGACCGCTACGCCGAAGCTCAGGCGAATGCCGGGAGTCGCAACATGGGTTTCCGCAGCTTACGCCAAATCAGCGGACCGATGACAGACATGATGCATAAGACCTTCGAGCTCCGGAGAGAATACAAAGACCTCTGGCAGGGGGAGAATCGGCCCTATTTCCTGGAAAACATCTTGAACCGCTACGACACAGAGTATAACCGATGGCGCCGGGCGGACGAGCGCATCCGTGAGATCGGGATGGCGTATCGCACCACGCACCAGCTTCCACCGCTTTTCGAGGCCGGTGGTTCTGGCAATTAAGGAATGCCTCGGTACAACCCAACTCCGCTGCGATCGAAGACGCGAATGAAGGATGTGAGCGTGAACGATCAAGAAAGAGAGCAGCGCTGAACGTTAAGTAACAATTTTCGCTGCAAAACTCGAAACAGGGCGGAGGTCCACTCGTGAGACTCAGAGCCGAAATGCTGCTTGCCCGCCGAAATCGAAAAATGTCCAGTTCGGCCTGCCTATTTCACCTCGATTAATTTTGAATGTCTAATTCTCGTAATCGCGTGATCCAAAAGGATACCACGAGCGTACCGCCAGGATGTGTGCTCTGGTTTTGCCCCGGTTATAAAAACCAACAGTAGAATTCAGCCGGAAGAACCAGGCGTCTCCGGGCCCGCTGGGGTGCAATCCTTGGATCCCGTTTTCTCCTCCACCGGCAGCGATGTCACCGTGCCCATCCAGCACCAGATAGATCTCCTCGGCCATTTCGTGGTGGTGAGGAAAGTTCGTCCCGCCGGGCGCAAATTCCATCATGAAGAGGCTGGTCACGACAATGCCGCAATCCAGCCTGTCATTGGTGCCCTTTTTGTTTCCGAGCAGCAGCCTGTATTGGGTCGAGGCCGGGTGGCCAGCGTCGATTTGCAGCTTGACGTCGTGGGCATTCGCAATCTGGAGTTTGGGCGGCTCGGATATCGGCGTGCCGTGAGGAATTTTGAATCCCATGATGACAAAATGAAGCGGCGCGCTCGATGGGTTCGCCAGGCCGTGGCGGACCCGCGGCGGGAGGTACATGAAATCATCTTTCTTCACAGAAGATTTTCCCTTGCCGTAACTCAGGGTCCCGTGGCCGGCCAAAACAAAATAGATCTGCTCCTCGGCAGGATAGGAAATCTCCTTGCAATGGCCGCCCGGATCAACAGTCACTTCGCCGAACCGGGCAACGCTACGGACGGTTCTGGTTTCCAAATCGCCTGCGCCAAACAGAGGCTTGTAATGACAGCTCGGGGTGGTGATATCCATCGCTTTTTCCGAGACGTCTGAAATGTTCCGGTGCAGCCAAGTGGGGTCGACCTTCCGTTGTGCGCCATAAGCAAGGGGGACACCCAACAACAGGATGATGATCGCGCAATATTTCATCTTATTCGGCCTCCAAAAAAAGTAACGCTTAAAGCGCCGGCGATGAAGTCAGGGGAAGAATGCGATGCCGCGCATGATCAGGACGATAATTTTCCACTCCATCAGAACGGCGCCATCTTATCATGGATCACCGCTGCCAGGTTGCGGGGCTGGTAACAGCCCGCCGTTGCTGTTAAGATGCGTGGCCCAGGAGGTGAGTAACGATGCTTACTCGACGCGAGTTCTTTCAGGCACAACTGGCCGGAATGACTTTAATCCTGTGCGAGCCGTGGAAATTGCGTGCCAGCCAATCTCCTGCAACAACCACATTGCCCTGGACGCACTACGTCCGCATCTCCGGCCACCCGCTGAAGCTCGACAACATTGACCAGATTATTCAGGATGTCGAAGAGACGCACGTCTTCGGGATCGAGACTGACAATGACATCGAGGGCCGCTATGAGAGTTTTCTCGATCCCGCCGAAAAGCTGAAAGCCATCAAGGCTGTGGCCGAGAGGGCGCACGCCATCGGGAACTATGCTTTTGTCTACATCGCCGGGCTCGAATGCATCACCGCCAACGCCGCCAACGTGCAGCACTCTCTCTACAAGGACCACCCGGACTGGGTTCAAAGGAAGATCACCGGCGAGCCGGCGATGTTTGGTGGAGGAAAGGCATTCTGGATCCGTAAGGGCGACGAGGATGTCTGGGTCAGTCCCTACCCTCCCGAATGGCGCCGGATTTACATGGAACACGTACGCCAGATTGCCGCCACCGGCATCGACGGCATCTACGTAGACATCCCTTACTGGATGACCCATTTCACCGGCTGGGAAAATACCTGGGCCAGCTTTGACAAGTACACCGTGGCGGAGTTCAGGAAACGCACCGGGTTGAATGCCATGAAGGACCTGAAGCTCGGGGATTTCTCCGATCCCAATTTTCGCCGTTGGGTCGATTTCCGCATCACGACAATTACCGAATTCATGAAGGAAATCGGCGACAACGTCAAGTCTGTGAATCCCAAAGCCGTGACCATTGCCGAGATCTACCCGGGCATTGAGTTCACGGCCGCCAGGGTCGGCTCTGACGTTTACCAGCTTTACGACGTCATCGACGTAATCGCGCACGAGTACAGTTGGAGTGGCTCCGGCAATGCCTCGAAAAAAACGCCGCTCAACTGGCTGCATTGGATGATTGGCATGTACAGCTTCCGCGCCTTTGCAGAAGACAAGCCCACCTGGATGCTCAGCTATTCCTGGGACGGCGAAAAAGGCGTCAGCCCCGGCGAGGAGATGCAAAATCTGTTTGCCTCCCAGCTGATGGCGGGAACGAATTGCTGGGACGTCCACGGTCACGTGATGTCGGGTTCGAACGATATCGCCATGCGGAAAAAGATTTTTGCCTGGATCGAACAACACGAAAAGACGTTCTACAATCCCCGGACGCCCATTCACCCGATCGGCGTCTACTTTTCGCCACGTACACGGGACTACTTGTCGGAAGATTTCCTTGATTCATACCTCGGAGTGATGGCGTTGCTCATGCATTCGCACCATGAGTTCCAGATCGTGACGCCGCGAACGCTGGCGGATTTTCGCGGCCCGGCGCTCGTCTTGCCTGATGCGCGTTGCCTGAGCAACACGGAGCTTGCTGCTCTGGAATCCCATGCCGAGTCCGGCAAAACGCTGATTGTTTCAGGGCAGGCCGGACAACTTGATGAAACGGGAGCGGCCCGGCAGTCGAATCCGTTACATCAGTTTCTGGGAATCCGGAATCCGGCACACAACTCCAGAAGCTCTGCAGGACCCGCTTATATCTACCTTCCTGAATGCCCCGGCCGAACCTACTGGCAAACTTTGGGTAAAGAATTCAGCCAGGCTGCCTCTCTTGGGGTTACCTCGGGCCGATCTTTCCAATCACTCCGGCATCGTTTTGATGAGAACGTCATCAAGGGTCTCCAATCCAACCAATCTGTAAAGGTCACGGCATCGCCGTTTGTGACCAGCCAGACAGCCATGGTCGGGGGCAGGATGCACGTCTTTATTGCCAACTTCAAAGGCCTTCAACCGCGAAAGAGGGCAACCCAGATTCCAGAGGAGAATATTGAGATATTCTTGCCGCCGAACGCGGGAAGCAACGCCTTTGTGTTGCCATTCCTCGGGCAGGTCCACAAGCTTCCAGTTGAACAAAGCATGGGGAAGCTTCGCGTGGTTGTTCCCCAAATAGACAAAGGATCAGTGGTTTGGGTCGAATAAGTACCGCAAGAAACAAGGGAGACTAATCAAACTTTTTCACTATTTGAAAGGGGCTCGGCCAGACACATCAACCCGGTTCGACTTACGTTTGCTTTCCGTTTCCCTCCAGACACTGCGAGGCTTGAGGGCAAACCGGTGCCAGCACGCCTAAAAACGAAAGGTTTCCCTCCCTTGCGTTTGTTTTCATATTCGAAATGAATTGAAGAAATAACTTGACAACCCTAGCTTTTCAGGTTAAAAGTGCTCCCATATAGGGGTTACTGACCGCATTTTAAGAGCATAGACGCCTTGGGTCGCGCAAAGGATGGGCTGACTGGTTTCTAGCTTTTGTTTTTTGATTTTCGTCGGGGTACTTCAGTAAGGAGGGATGAATGCCAGCAAGTTCCGCTTTAACGGGTGGTGGCAGCAAAATAGTAAGGTTCTTTAATAAAGTTCGGAACCTTGTTTCCAACTCAACTTTAGCCATCTGCATATTGGCCGTTTCGGCTGTTTGGGCTGGGCACCCTGTTGCCGTCCGGGCCCAGGGCACGGACACCGCATTGATGCGCGGAACAGTCAAAGATCCATCCGGAGCCGTTATTCCGGATGCAACCGTGACCGCCACCGCTATAGCGACACAGGTACAGACCAAGACACAAACCGACAATTCCGGCCTGTACATCTTTAACTATCTCAAGCCAGGCGATTATACCCTGAAGGTGGAAAAGACAGGTTTCAAAACGTCGGTTATTCCATCCATCGAGCTTCGCATCGGAGCCCAAACAGACCAGGACGTTACATTGCAGGTCGGAAGCACGCAGCAAACCGTGGAAGTAAAGGGCGCAGCGCCGCTTCTGAACACTGTGAGCGCGGCATTGGGCACAACGGTGAACAATCAGTACATCCAGAGTTTGCCGTTGATGGATCGCAATATCGCGAATCTCTCCTTTCTTTCCGGAGGCGTCACGCAGGTCTCAGGCGCCTCGGTCAATATGCTGGGCGGAACGGTGTTTGCTTCGAACGGGCAGCGCTACGGCACGGCGGAATTCCGCCTGGACGGTGTGCTCGCGACGCGGCCTGAAGGCGGCGAGGGCGGCAACACCGATGTCGGATACATGCCCGACGTGGACGCACTGCAGGAATTCAGGCTTCAGAATAACAATATGTCCGCCGAGTACGGTAACAACGGCGGCACGGTGGTTAACATCGTCACAAAATCTGGCACCAACAAGTTCCACGGGAGCGGCTACTGGTTTTTCCGCCGGCCGAGTTTCGACGCAAACGACTTCTTCACCAACCAGGGCGGCGGCACCAAGGGCCAGTACACTCACGACCAGTACGGAGGGTCTGTCGGCGGGCCCATCAGGAAGGACAAGACCTTCTTCTTCTTCGACTATGAGCGGTTTCGCAACAACTCCCCCGTCGTTGTGAATAAGACGGTTCCGACCATGCTCGAGCGGCAGGGAGACTTCTCACAATCATTCAATGATGACGGAAGCCTGAGGCAGATATTCAATCCCTATCAGGTTGCACCTGATGGAAGCGGAGATTATGTGCGCCAGCCGTTTGCTAACAACGTGATCCCTATGGGCGCCACAAACGTCTGCTCTCCCAAGCCAACGTGCGTCGACCCCATCGCCGCCCAAGTGATTAACCTTTACCCAAAGCCGACGGACGCCGGCGTAGGTCCTGCGCATCTGGGGAATTTCTCCGATAAGCTGATTGAAACGAATCCATCCTGGCAGATGGACCTCAAGATCGACCAGAACTTCTCCGCAGCCAATCGCCTGACGGGCCGGTTTAGCATGAGTCACGCCGTGGATAACGTTCCCGATGACTTTCTCACTCCATCAGTTTCGAAGTCCATCACGCACGACGTGGCTTTGGAGGACACCTGGACGGTGTCCCCAACGCTCCTGTGGGTCAACCGGGTGGGGGTAGTCCGTGATAACTATCCCATGCACGTTATTGATACAGTCGATCCCTTGAAAATCGGCTTCCCGGCGAGCATGATCGACAACGTCTGGTACCGCGAACCACATTTCCCCACCATCGCGCTCGATAACTATGCAACTCTCGCTAACAACAATGGCTGCTGCACGGACACCGTGGAAGGCGATACTCAATATATGTTTGACTCCGTGGCAACTAAAATGTACGGCAACCACAGCATCAAGTTCGGCGGTGAGGAAAGGATCTTCCTGAACAACTTCTTCCAGCCGGACACGACCGCCGGATCGTTTTCGTTCGGGCAGGCGCAGACCATGCAGAATGTTTTCACCCCTGACTTTTCCCAGGGCAGCAGCGCGGCCTCGTTGCTGCTGGGCTGGTATGGCAACGGTGGCTTCGCCCTGCGTCCTCACGTGTCCAACAAATCGTCGGTCGGCGCGGCGTTTGTGCAGGACGACTGGAAGGCGACTTCCCGCCTGACAATTGGGGCGGGACTGCGATGGGAATGGACAGTTCCATATAGCGAGCGTCAAGATCGCAATATGTTCACCTGTTTCTCGTGCCCGTCTGGAATCACCGTTCCAGGCGTCGGGCCGCTTATGGGGACCATGATTCTGGCCGGACCCCACCATCGGCACGCGAACGCTTCTATTTACGACATCGGGCCGCGCCTGAGCTTTGCTTACCGGCTAACCGGCAACACGGTTATTCACGCAGGCGCGGGCTTGTACCACGGGATGAGCTTCGCCACCAACTGGCAATACGGCGGAGGCGCCTGGCAGTCCGATGCAAGCTCTCCCTCATCCCTGGATGGCGGAATCACCCAGCGCGCCACCATGGAAAATCCTTTTCCCCTTGGCTTCAACCTTCCCCAGCAGGGGAAATATGGGCCACTCAGCCTCTGGGGTTACTACGCCGAAAACCATGGGAGCGATACCTTCCGAACGAGCGAGATTTACCAGTGGAACATGGGCATCCAGCACCAGTGGGGGAATACGATGTTGGAAGTGGACTACGTGGGTAACCGCGGCACGCATATGCCGTGGAACTACTCCACGGAGAACCGCGATTTTATCAACGCGGCGAACCGGGTAAAGTACGGAACCGCAGGACTGCAGAACCTGGTGGCCAATCCCTTCTATTACCTCTATCAGGGACCCCAGGCTATCTTCAATGCTCCAGGGTCCATCTACAATGATCCGACGATTCCCCAAATCAACCTTCTGCGTCCTTTCCCGCAATATGACGGAGGATTCACGGGCTTCCCGCTTTTTGTTGCCAACAGCAGCTACCATGCTCTCCAGGTGCGTTTTGAAAAACGGGCAGCGAAGGGGTTGTCATTTGTGGGTAACTACACGTTCTCGAAGTTCCTCGACAACTCCGATGCAGGAGGCAATGCCTGGATCGGCGGTGGCGGTGGTGCTGGCATCGGGTTCGTCGGTTCTCCGCAGGACTACACCAATCTCGCGCTGGAGAAGAGCGTCAGCGCTAATGACACCCCGCAGCGGCTGACCTTTGCAGTGATCTATGACTTGCCAGTCGGGCGCGGGCAGCAATTCGGCCAAAATATGAATAGAGTGCTCGATGGAGTTGTTGGTGGATGGAAACTTACCCCGTTCGTCACTTTCCAGACCGGGCAGCCGATCTCTGTGGATGACTCGAACCTGCTCGTGGCCGACGGCCATCAGCGCCCCAATCTGATTGGCAATCCGTGCAGCGGCGCGAACCTCGACGCGATTGCCAATGGAACGGCAAGTTACTTTAACAACAACGCCTTCTCGCACCCGGCAGATCAGATAGACGGCACTGCGCCACGTTACCTGTCGAACTGTCGAGTTCCGGGCATCGCTAACCTCGATCTGTCTATCGCCAAACAGTTTCGGATCAAGGAGAGTATGTACATTGAAGTGCGAGGCGATTTCTTCAACTCCTTGAATAACCCTCGCTTCGGGGCGCCTGCGGCCAATACGAACGATGGAACCGGCTTTGGTGCTTCCGGATTCGGCGGTATTTTTTATCAGGAAAACCAACCTCGGCACGGACAAATCGGAATACATTTCGTATTTTGACGGACCAGTGGGGCTTGGCCATTTGCCGTGGCCAAGCCCTTTTTTCCCTGAATTAAGGCCGTGTCATTTCATGCATTCTGCCCCTCTGCCAAACGTTTCCTGAGAAGTGTCTTTGACCTGAAAACAATCCCCGCTATTCTAATATCTGGTCAGAGGCTCGGAATGAGAATACTGCCAACCACGCGTCTTCTCTGTGTCTGTCTTGCGGTCTGCATCTGCCTCGTGGCACGTCCGGCGCAGAGTGCATCTGAGAGTTTTTCTGACGCGCAGCAGCATGCAACAAGAGCAAGCTCTTTGGTCCAACAAGGTGATTTGGAAAACGCTGAGATGGAGCTGCGCCAGGCGGTGAAACTGGCTCCGGATAACCCCGCCTATCTGGGTTTCCTCGGAGCGGTTCTGGGCATGGAGCAGAAGCTGCCGGAATCAACCTCCTATCTGGAAAAGGCGCTTAAGCTCAACCCTCTGGACCTGCAAACCCGCCGGAACCTCGCCTCAAACCAATTCCAGATGGGACATTTTCAGGCAGCACGCAAGAATCTTGAGCGGATATTGAAGGCCGAGCCACACGAGGCCACATCAATCCTCCTGCTGGGGATGGTGGACGAAGAACTCAAGGACTATCAGCGTGCCCGCGATCTTCTGGAATCCGTACCTCAGGAAGTCGAGAAACACTCTAAGGCTCAGGTGGCGCTGGCTCGCTGCTATTTTAAGACTGGAAAAGCTGAGAAGGCGCGGAACGTCCTGCTGGAGCTCAAGACTCGTTCCGCTGGACCTGAAGGGATTTTTCTCGGCGGGCAGGTTGCCGACCAAGCGGGAGATTTTGCCCTGGCGGAAGATTTATTCCGGTCAGTCGCGACAACCTATCCAGACAAGGCGAACCTCAATTACAACATCGCCCTCACCCAGTACCACGCCGGCCACATTAAGGAAAGCCAGGCCACTCTTCAGGGTCTGATCCAAACCGGGTATGAAACCTCAGACATCGAAGACCTCCTTGCATGGTGCGAATTCAAGCAGGGCCATATCAAGGAAGCAGTGGCACATATGGACAGGGCTGTTGACCTTGACTCGTCACGCGAGACCAACTACCTGGACGTAGGGGTCATGTTGCTCCACGATAATCGTTACAATGGGGCGCTGGTAGCTGCTCGAAAAGCTGTCGAGGTAGCGCCCAATTCGTATAAGTCTTACCGGTTTCTCGGTCTTGCCCAATACAAGCTGGGTGAGCTGAAAGCTGCCGAAAAAACTTACGCACATGCTGTGGAACTGAATCCAAAGGATAAGGAATCGCTGCTCGGACTTGCCTCCGCCCAGGTTGATGACGGGAGACTTGATGAAGCGGAAGCAACGTTCGAAAAGGCAATCGGCTATTTCCCCAACGACGCAAACCTCTACCTGCAGTACGGGCGAATGCTGCTGGTTTATCGAGGCACAACGGGAAGCAAGACGGAAGCCCATGCGGTCGCTCTTTTAAAGAAGGCTATTGCACTTGACAACTCTCTGGCAGAAGCCCATTACCTGCTGGGCAACCTCGCCCTGACAAAAGGGCAGACCGAAAAAGCCTTGCCTGAACTCGAACTGGCCGTGAAGCTCGACCCGAAGCCAAGCGGCGCTCATTATGCCTTAGCCCGAGCATATCTTCGTCTTGGCCGGCGCGCGGAAGGAATGGAACAGATGCGCCTTTTTCAGCAATTGAAAACAGAAGAAAAGAAAGGCACAGCAACTCTTGCCGGCGCGCCCCATCCAAGCCAGAAAGAATAGTCCAATGGATCCGAAAGTTTTCCGCCATCGATGGGAGGGTGGACAGTCGAGTTTTTGGGTGAACTAACAACGGGCTTGCTGCGTTTCGTAAGAGTCTCGCGCGGCGGAAATGAACATATCGCAGCGTAAACCTGACCTTGTTCAAAATTATTTATGCCTGTATGAAGCTGCTGGGATCGCAATTCCATTAGAAAGTGCATCTGCGTCTAAGTTATAGCTCGATTTCGACGTTTCCATGCCGCATGGCAGAAGGAGGCCATTATTCAAATGAATCGCAGAGATTTCCTGAAGAACGGCAGCGTTCTTGCCACCGCCGCAGGTGTTGGGGTGGGAACAGCGCGCGGCATTGTTCCTGCTCACAATTGGGGCAAGTACGATTTTGGGTCAGGCCCAATGGTCCAGGATAGGCTGAACCAGGGGCCGTTTCCGCAATACCCTCCTGAGGCCTTGATTCCCAACGACGAGGTAGTGATGACTACGACGCCGTCCGATGCCGTCGTGCCCGGCTATGGCAAGGGCCTCGTAACCTACATCACGGCGGACATGGGAACTGCAGAGATCAAGTCAGACAACATCCCGCAGGCTATTGAAGATCTTGTTCGGTTTCCCCTCGGACAGAAGCTCTACATCCGCCCGACCTGGAGGGAAATTCAGTCACGTCCGGGACCCCTTGATTTTCCCGATTACCTGAAACTTGTCTTCAGCCTGGCAAAGAAGTATGACAAGCGCATCGGCTTCCGGATCCAGATGAGCGCTCCCGACTACCACGAACCCGCCCTGCCTCAATTCGTTCTGGACAAAGTACCGATGGTGAAGCTGACCGGCGCCACATGGCCTGGCAAGAACCGGGAGAATAATCCGAACGCGCACTATCAGCCACGATTTGACCATCCGTTTTTCCAGCAATCTTTCAACGAATTGATTGGCTTGCTGGCGGAAAAATTTAATGGAAGCCCACTGATTGAATTCATGGATACGTTCATGTACGGCTTCTGGGGCGAAGGCCATACATGGCCATTCACCAACACTCCCTTCCCGGACGATCAAACGGCCGAGCGGACCTGGATGAATATGCTGCAAGTCCAACTCGAGCATTTTACGAAGACTCCTTTGCTCACCAACACCCAGCCGGACTTCAGCCGTGTGGGGAACTCGGAAGTTCTCGACCGCACAGTGCGCAGCAACAACTGGATCCGCAGCGACACAATCTTTATCGAGAATGAGCAGATTGAGGAGTTGAGTAACCGGCCACCCTGGATTGCTGCGTTGCTTGAACAGGGCATTCCGGGAAGCTCACCGCAATCCGCGCGGCGGGAAGAGGGCATTTCGCCTACGGATAACATCATCGCCCACGTCATGGACATCGGCGCCAACTACTGGTCTCTGTGGAATTTTCACGACATCAGCGCCACGAACCTGGCGAGCTGGTACAAGGCGTTCCCTGAGTGGTTCAACCGGATCAACAGGCGAATCGGGTACCGCGTGAGACCGTCGTTTATCTGGAGCTACGAGGACATTGGATACACAGGTCTGATTGTCGGCTTTGCCAATGACGGAATTGCGGGTGTTCCCGGTGTGTTGCGGGTGAGCGTCGAAACCCCGGAAGGAACGGTGCTGCGGAGCGGTTGTCTGGATCCTGGATTTCCGCTGCCGGGAAAGATACGCCAGGCTCAGTTGGTGCTCCCCAAAGGAACAAAATGGGAGGGACTCCGGCTCAAATCCGAAATCGAAGTGAAGGGCATGCGATATCCGGTAAGATGGGCTTGCCATCAGAAGGTGAATGATGATAGTACACTGACGCTTCGTGCAAACGTTAATCAAAGATTATGAAGGCAACAGTGGTTTGAAGTAACGGGAAGGCCGGCTGAGGGCCGGCACCATGAGGAAATATGGAGGGATGAGATTGAAAGACGAAGCAATGCGAAATCGCGAGACCGATACAAGCGGCGAGCTGGCAGGCAATTCAGGGAGTAATACAAAGGACCCGTCGCGGCGCACTTTTCTCAAAAGCGTTGCGGCGGCCTCAGTTGCGGCTGTCGGAGGGCACGCAGGTTTAAGCCGGGCGGCTGAATCTGCCGGGGTGCAGGAAGCCGAGAGCGGAGCATCGAAATCAAACAAAAAAGCTGTGGCCATTCAGATTCCCGCGGTTTCCTTCAGCGACGAAGGGGTTGATAAAGTTCTGGATACGGTCCAGGAACGGGCTGGGGTTAACACGCTGCTGATCGCGGTTTTCAGCTATGGGCGAGGTATTGAGGGAAGGCAGGTTCCGGGCCACCCCCTTCCCGACCATGGAGTCCAGAAGTATGACACGGACACTTTCCATGGGGGAGACTATGCGGAGGTTCACCCGGAATTTTACGCGGAGACAATCTTCAAGAATTTCCGGGCACCGGAACTGGGCAACTTTGACGTTCTGGGCGAAGTTGTTCCCAAGGCCAAAAAGCGCGGAATGAAATCCATTTGCTGGTTTGAGGATGTTTACAATCCTCGTTTACTGGACAATTTTGAAAAAATCGCCGAGGTCGACGTCTATGGACGCAAGACCGACCAGTCGTGCCTTAATAATCCTTACCTTCGGAATTTTCTCATCTCAATGGTCGAAGACTGGACCAAGTCCTACGACGTCGACGGAGTTATGTGGTGCTGTGAACGACAGGGATCTTTGAATAATGCCATTGACGCTGACCACGGGCAGGCCGTCCTGACATGCTTTTGCAACTACTGCACGCGAAAAGGAGAACGGCAAGGCATCAACGTGGAGCGGGCCCGGCAGGGGCTCATGGAACTCGACCGCTGGGTGCGGGCTGCATGGATAGAGCCAAGGCCAAGTGACGGTTACTTTGTCACCTTCTGGCGGCTGCTGCTGGAATACCCTGAGATCCTGGCCTGGGAAAAATTTTGGACAGACAGCCAGCGTGAAGTTTACGGGGAAATCTACGGCGCGGTCAAAAGCATAAACAATAACCTTGAAGCCGGATTCCATGTAATGCACCTGAATTCCTTCAACCCCTTTTATCGCGCCGAGCAGGACTATCGAAAGCTGAGTCCATACGCCGACATTCTGAAAATCTGCATGTACAACAATTGTGCGGGCCCGCGCATGGCCCGCTATATCGACGGGGTCCATTCAACCATTTGGCACGATGTTCCTGCGCAATCCGTGTTGGAGTTTTACTACGACATCCTGGGATACAAAGGCGAGGCGCCGTTAGACAAACTTCCCGCCGCGGGGTTCTCTTCAGATTATGTTTGCCGGGAAACAAAGCGGGCGCTTGCCGATGTTCAATCGGCCAGAGTACAAACAGCCCCTCCCAATACCGATCTTGCCGGCCCCGCAAATGCGCAGGATACGTCTGGAATGTCTGAGGGGACATTGATCTATCCCGGGATAGATATTGATATCCCCACCGGCCGGGGACAAAAAAAGACGCAGCCTTCGGACGTTCGTAACGCCGTGAAGGCTGCTTTCAATGCTGGTGCGCCGGGAGTCATCCTTTCGCGGAAGTACTCCGAGATGCGACTTGCAAACCTGTCCGGCGCCGGGGCCGCAATCAAGGAACTGGGTATTGAGACCTAATTCATCCTGATTTCCATGCAAGTATCTTGGGGCAATTATGAGGGCGCCCGTTGCACAAGCCTGGAGGCAGTTACCGCCCCACTGCACGAGCGATCTGCTTACATGGACAAAGGCCGAGAAAGAAGCCTACGCGAGCAAGAGGCAGTTTTAAGCGATGCCCTCAGCGGCCGTCGGCTGATACTTGAGGACTCCATCCTCTATCCCGGAGCCGCGCGTGCATGACTCTGATCCAGGTATCAACTTCCTTTACGGCTTCAACCCTGGCGATGCCATAACGCTCCTGTAGCAGGTCGATCAGCTTGTCTTTCCTTCCAGCAACCTGATCTAGATCCTTATCTGTCAGCTTGGCCCAGTTTGTTTTTGCCGGCCCTTTGACTTGGTTCCACTTTCTTTCAACACGAGTCCAGTTCATGTCAAGTTCCTCTTTTTTAGAAGTAAAGTCCTAGTGCTCCAAATTTCACAACACCCTGTGCCGACCTGAATGTTTCAATAAAGTGAACAGTACGGAAGACTCCGCCCATCAGGATACGCCCCCCCCCGAAGCGATTGGCTTCGGATTCCGGGGTTCCCAGGTCGATGAGAGCTCCGCCGACCCCAACTGCTACTCCCGCATCCACTGCTCCAGCAAACGCGCTCATTATCAGGCCAGCGGCAAATAGCGACATTGTCCTATGAATTGCCGGAATGCCGATAATGGCAAACCCCCGCCACCAAACCGCAAATGACCATCCGAGAGGCCGCACCCATGGTGGCATCTTCAGAAACTCTTATGGATTTCATAGTAATTAAATCTTTTGGCCCGATGTTTTTTAGCAAATGCACAGAAAAAGCTGCATCGCGAAACCCTTCTTCACTAAATTCTCTGCGGCATTTTCCAAGTTCGCAGAAGTGGAGAGGAGGCTCAAGGTTGCTATATTTTTCTCTGCCATATCTAACCCTTTTCGAATGCAAAACCGCAACGGTGGGGCCCCAATGTCCGGCAATCACTCCAGCCCTCTATGAGTGCTAAAGTTTGAATATAAGTGTGGCAAAACTTCATTACAATTCGTTAAAGATCGTATTCAATTTATACGTACAACTACTATGTGCGAAGCGTACTGATTCCTTAGCTGATATCCCCACATCACGTTTTGAGCCGCGTGGGACCGGAACAAATTTCAAGGATGCCCAGGAGGTTGTGACCTGCTCCCCGTTCTTGGTCCAAATCATAATATGAGTTCTGAGCTTTGTGGTAGCTCTGGTTTTGGGAGAGCGAGGGGCGTGGGGGGAGACGCCCCTCGCGCCGCCGCTTGCGCCGCGAACTCCGCCGGAGTTTGATA